>CAZKSR010000045.1:0-12615 GCA_964555465.1 uncultured Oscillospiraceae bacterium | reverse complement strand
CTCGGCAGCGGCACGGCAATCGCCGCGCCGCTGCCGAGAGAAAAATCAAAATGCCGCTTTAGTTAAATGGATATAACAAGCCCCTCCTAAGGGCTAGTTGAGGGTTCGATTCCCCCAAGCGGTGCCACAGACAACGGGGCTGCCTCGCTTTTTGCAGAGGCAGCCCCGTTGATTCCGAAAGCAGCCTAAAATCTCTTACTCACACAATTTCCGAGTCGTCTTTCATACGAAAGCCGATTAAAATATGCGGTTCAATCGATTTTCGGAGCCGTACCGGCGTTGTATTTTCGCGATGGCAAGGAAAGCGTCGCGAAAACTCGTCCCATACCGAGCACGATGCCGCAATTAAAATGTAGAAAGCACGTTATAATCGGTGTTTGGCATCAAATATGTTACGGTATAATATGATATTTTCCTTCGGACACTTGTTGCGTAGGGGAATTTTCCGAGTGAGATTCAAGGGGAAATTTGTGCCCGAAGGGTTGGCAAAGGGGTCGGGAAGGATCGTTGCGCAGAGCGCCGTCCGCAGGTGCGGCGCTCCGTGCGTTCGGCGTTGGGCGGCGCTGGTGTTGGGCGGCGCTCTGCGCTTTCGGCGTTGACCGGTGTTGAAATCTGGGGTATCGGAGGAGAAAATGAAAGAATTTTTTGGAAAATTGTAACTTTTTTGTAATTTTTCTGCGGAATGTGTCGCGTAAACCGACAGCAGCCTCTTGACGGGCGGATTTTTTTCTGTTACAATACAATCGACATAATTCCGACAGGAGTGAAATTATGAAACGCATTGTATGCAGTGCCCTTCTGGTCGTCTCGCTGCTGCTGACCTGCGTGATGCCTGCGTTTGCAGAGGTTCGCAGTGTGCAGACCTATACGACCAGTGAAAAGGGGATCGCTTTTATCGATGAGATGATGGGCGGCAGCTACGGCGGCAGCTCTCGTCTCGCCTCTGCCGAGAGTACGGTCAATTCCTTCCTCAAAAATAACAGTCTCTCTCTTTCGCAGACGCAGTTTGATGCGCTGGTCGACCTCGTGATGGCCTACGGTAGCTACATCCTCACCTCCGGCTACAGGGTTGAAAAGCTCATTGCCTCCGGCTCCTATACCGACGTGGAGCTTGCCAACGCATTCTGCGCATGGGTCAAGGATGGCTCTTCCTTCTCGCAGGAGCGTCTCGATCGCCGCCTGCGTGAGGTCAAGCTCTTCCTCTACGGCAGCTATGACGGCGTGACAAGCGACGTCACCTTCCGCTACGTGATCTTCTATCCCAACGGCGGCTCGCTGAACGACAACACCGTCCTGTGCTATCGTCTGGGCGAAGCCTACGGCAAGCTCCCGACTGCCTCACGCAGCGGGAAATATTTCAGAGGATGGTACACGGCGGCCTCCGGCGGCACGCACCTGTGCAACACCGATGTCGTCAGCGGCAATCAGACCGTCTATGCGCACTGGTCGGACAGCCCCGTCGATGCTCCGAACGAGCCTCGAGAAGAAGAGACGCTGAAGCTGCGCACCAGTGACGACTGTATTCGCCTGATCAAGCTCTATGAGGGCTTTTCCCAATATGCCGTGTGGGATTACGGACAGTATTCCATCGGCTACGGCACACGCTGCGACCCCTCGGACTACCCCAACGGCATTACCGAGGAGGAGGCCGATTACCTCCTGCGTGTGATGGTGCAAGGCTTTGAAAAAACGGTCGAAAAGGTCGAAGCGAAGCGCAGCACGCCGCTTTCGCAGTCCGAATTCGATGCGCTGATCAGCTTTACCTTCAACCTCGGCTCGCAATGGATCGGAAATTCCCGCATCTATCAGCTCGTGACCGGCGGAAGCTTCACCGAGCTGCAGCTTCTCAATGCCATGGGTAGCTGGGCCAGCGCAGGCGGCAGCATCCTGACCTCGCTCATGCGTCGCCGTATGGATGAGGCGAACATCTTCCTCAACGCCTCCTATGTCAAGGGCAGCACCGTGTATTTCGGCATCAGCTTCAACGCCATGGGCGGCGAGGTCGGCAGCCGCGTGCAGTATTACATCACCGGGCGAACCTTGGACAGCTTCCCGACGGCGACGCGCAGCGGCTATCGCTTCGTCGGCTGGTTTGACAAGGCGGTCGGCGGCACGCAGTATACCGCAAGCACTGTCGCTCCGAGCTACGGAACCGTCACGCTCTATGCCCATTGGGAGGAGGCTCCGCAGGAGGAGCCGCCGACAGAGCCACCGACGCAAGCGCCGACCGAGCCGACCGAGCCGACCGAGCCGACCGAGCCGACAGAGCCGAGTGAGCCGAATGACACAGATCCGGAGGGCTTCCGTGACGTTCCTATGTCCAAATGGTATTATGCGTACATTACGGAGGCGGTCGAACGCGGCCTCTTCAGCGGCATGAGCGCGACGGAATTTTGGCCGGACTACACCATGAACCGCGCCATGCTCGTGACGGTGCTCTACCGTCTGGCAGGCTCGCCCCTGTGCGAAGGCGACATCCCCTTCACGGATGTGGCAGACGGCCTGTGGTACACCGATGCCGTCCGCTGGGCATACCAAAGCGGCATTGTCAACGGCATCAACGAGACGTGCTTCGGCGTGGAGGAAAACATCACACGCGAACAGCTCACGACGATGCTCTACCGCTTTGCGGTCGGGGCCGAAATGGACACCTCGGCAGACGGCGACATCTCTGTCTTCCCCGATGCCTCGCTGACCTCCGAATAT
The DNA here is from genome assembly GCA_964555465.1 of uncultured Oscillospiraceae bacterium. GTDB lineage: Bacteria > Bacillota > Clostridia > Oscillospirales > Oscillospiraceae > JAZOXB01. The sequence continues at coordinate 9,909 of CAZKSR010000045.1, read as the reverse complement.
GCGCAGAAGGCAATGCGGTGGGCGGTCGGCTGCGGCATCCTCAACGGCCTTGACGGACGGCTCGAACCGACGGGGGAGGCCACCCGTGCGCAGTGCGCAAAAATGATGGTCGTTTTTGAGGATCTCATCGCAGAGCAATGAAAAGAATTACGGCGGCGGGGAGACTTGCGTCTTCCTGCCGCATTTTTTGCTTGAAACATCTTGCTTTTGCGCAATGGCTCGGATATAATCAAGGCAAGAGGAGGCTTCTGTGCCTCCGACGTATCGGAGCATTTTTGAATCATGACAACTCAGTCCGATTTATCGGACGGCGAATATGATATACTCAACGCAGAAAGAAGCAAAGGAGTGCGAAAAATGCGTGGGTATGTTGTTTCGATGAGAGGATATTACGCAGTCTATGCCTCCGACGGGCAATTTCTCTGCTCGGCGGATACGAAGGGCGAGGCACTGGAGGAGCTGGAATCATGGGAAGAAGAACATATCGCCTGACGCTGTGCTATGACGGCACGCGGTATCGCGGATGGCAGCGTCTGCCCGACGCCGATACCGTGCAGGGACGGGTGGAGGCTGCCCTGTCCGAGGTTTTCGGGGAAGCAATCGAGATCGACGGCAGCGGTCGGACGGATGCCGGCGTCCACGCCTCGGCGCAGGTCGCCTCGTTCCGTGCGCAGGAGCTGCCGCTCGATTCGGCCTTGACGAAGCTCCGCGCGGCTCTGCCTGCGGATATCGGCGCGGTTTCGCTTGCGTATGCGCCCGACCGCTTCCACGCCCGTCTGAGTGCCACGGAGAAGGTTTATACTTATTATATTCATAACAGTCCGTCGCCCGATGTTTTTGACCGCAAATACCGTGCGCGGATTCCGCAGAAGCTTGATTTGCAGGCAATGCGTTTTGCGGCGGAAAAAATTTGCGGAACGCACGATTTCATCGCATTTTGCTCCAATAAGCATTTCAAAAAATCCTCGATCCGCACCGTCAAGTCCATCGAAATTTACGAAGAGGGCGACGATTTGCGCATCGTCCTGTGTGCCGACGGGTTTCTTTACAACATGGCTCGCATCATCGTCGGCACCCTGATCGAAATCGGCCTCGGCAAACGGCAGGCCGATTCCGTCGACGAGATTTTCGCCCAAGGCCGCCGAGCACTGGCCGGTGAAACTGCTCCGGCCAAGGGGCTGTTCCTAACGGAGGTACGCTATGAACATTCAGATTTTCGGGAAGTCTAAGTGCTTCGACACGAAAAAGGCCGAGCGGTGGTTCAAGGAACGCCGTATTCGGGTGCAAAATATCGACCTCGTTCGCTACGGGATGTCGGGCGGCGAGTTTGACAGCGTCCTGCGAGCCGTCGGCGGCATCGACAAGCTGATCGACTGGGAGAAGCAATCGCCCGAAATCGACCTGCTGCGCTACATGGACGACCGCGTTGCCAAGGAGGATAAGCTTTTTGACCACCCCGAACTGATGAAAACGCCTGTCGTCCGCAACGGAAAACGGTCGACGGTCGGCTATTGCCCCGATGTCTGGAGCGCGTGGGAGAAAGAGGAATGAAAACGATCCCGATCCCCACTGCCGTGCAGGAGCTCCTGCGCCGGCTGGAGGCGAACGGCTACGCGGCCTATGCCGTCGGCGGCTGCGTTCGGGATTCCCTCCTCGGCCTCGCACCCAACGACTGGGACATCTGCACGGCCGCGACGCCCGAGGAGACGGCGGCGACCTTTGCGCACACCGTTTTGACCGGCGCAAAATACGGAACGGTCACGGTTTTGCGGCAGAATATCCCCTATGAGGTCACGACCTTCCGCACGGAGGACGGCTATCGGGATCACCGCCACCCCGAGCGCATCGACTTCGTTCGGGAGCTTTCCGACGACCTTTCCCGCCGCGATTTCACGATCAACGCCATGGCCGCCGACGCAAGCGGCCTCGTCCATGACCCGATGGGCGGCACGGACGACCTGAAAAAAGGCCGCATCCGCTGTGTCGGGCAGGCCGAGGCTCGGTTTTCCGAGGATGCCCTGCGGATCCTCCGCGCTCTGCGCTTTGCCGCCCGATTCGGCTTTACCGTTGAGACGGAGACGGCGCAGGCCATCCATCGACTCGCGCCCACGCTTTCTCATGTCGCGCCGGAGCGATTGAAGAAGGAGCTGACGGGGCTGCTGTGCGGTAAAAATGCGGCGCAGCTTTGCGGAGAGTTTGCAGACGTTCTGTGCTTCCTTATTCCGGAGCTGTCCCCCTGCGTCGGCTTTCGCCAGTATAATCCCCACCACCGCTACGACGTCTGGACGCACACCCTGCAAGCCGTTGCCGCCGAGAAAAGCGGCAGAGCCGAGCTGCGCATCGCACTGCTCCTGCACGATGTCGGCAAGCCCTGTGTTTTCAGCATGGACAAGAACGCCGTCGGGCATTTTTGCGAGCACGCCGTCGTCAGCGCGGCGATGGCCGAGCAGATTCTGCGCCGTCTGCGCTTTGACAACGCAGCCATTCGCCGCATCTGCACCCTCATTTCCCTGCACGACCGTCCGCTTGAGACGATGTCCGATCGCTCCTTGCGACGGCTGCTCTATTCTCACGGCGCGGCTGCGGTGCGCGACCTGATCGATCTGCACTGCGCCGATCGCGTCGGCACCGGCACCCGTTCGGAGGAGGCGGTCTTGCAGATGAGGGAGGAGCTCCTTGCGAGAATCGAGCCGATGCAGGCGCAGGAGCCGTTGCAGCTCGGCGGCAGGCAGCTTCTTGCCATGGGCGTCCCCGAAGGCCCCGAGATCGGTCGGATCCTCGCCGCCGCACGGGAGGCGGTCATTGACGGGGATGTCAAAAATGACCCCCTCGCGCTTATGCAGTTTGCACAACAATGGACGGAACGGCGGAAAACAGATTGACATTTTTTTCGGTGATTGATACAATAACAGGACAAGGAGGAATGACTTATGAAGAATTTTGTCATAAAAGGGAACCTTTGCTACAGTGAAAACGAAAATACTGTCCGCCTCCTGCCGGGACACTATCTTGCGGTCGAAAACGGCCTGTGCGCCGGAATTTTTGCGGAGCTTCCCGAGGAATATCGGACGCTTCCCCTGGAGGATTTCGGAGACAAGCTCGTGATCCCCGGTATGACGGATTTGCATATCCATGCACCGCAGTTTTCCTTCCGCGGACTGGGCATGGACATGGAGCTGCTCGACTGGCTCAACACCTACACCTTCCCCGAGGAGGCGAAGTACGCAGACCTCGCCTATGCCGACCGTGCATACGAGAGCTTTGCCGCGCATCTGCGCCGCAGCTCGACCACCCGTGCAGCTGTTTTCGGCACCATCCACGTCCCTGCGACGGAGCTGCTGATGGAAAAAATGGAGCGCAGCGGCCTCGTCAGCTACATCGGCAAGGTCAATATGAACCGCAACTCCCCCGACTATTTGTGCGAGACGAGCGTTGAAGCGTCTATCGACGCAACGGAACAGTGGATCTGCGAGACGAAAGAGCGGTTTGCCAACACCTACCCCATTTTGACGCCCCGTTTCATCCCGTCGTGCACCGATGACCTGATGCGCGGCCTTCGGAAGCTGGTCGAAAAATATCATCTGCCCGTGCAGAGCCATCTGTCGGAGAATTTCGGGGAGATCGCATGGGTGCAAGAGCTGTGCCCGGAGTCGAAGTTTTACGGCGATGCCTATGACCGTTTCGGACTCTTCGGCGGCGACCACAAGTGCATCATGGCGCACTGCGTCCATTCCGGCGAGGCCGAGGTGGAGCTGATCAAAAAGAACGGCGTCTATATTGCGCACTCACCCTTGTCCAATACCAACCTCTGCTCCGGCGTTGCCCCCGTTTCCAAGTATCTCGGGGAAGGTCTGAATGTCGGTCTGGCCTCCGATGTTGCCGGCGGCGATACGGAGAACCTTTTCCGCTCCGTCGCGGATGCGCTGAGAGCGTCCAAGCTGCGCTGGCGGCTGCTCGACCGGAACGTCGCCCCCCTGACGGTCGATCAGGCGTTCTACCTGTCCACCCTCGGCGGCGGCAGCTTCTTCGGTAAGGTCGGTAGCTTTGAAAACGGCTATGAATTCGACGCCGTCGTGCTCGATGATTCCGAGCTGGATCATCCGCAGGAGCTGACCCTCCGCGCCCGTTTCGAGCGAGCACTTTACCTCAGCGACGAACGGCAAATCGCGGCGAAATACGTCCGAGCCAACCGCCTGTTCTGAGCCCAATCGCAATCCGCTGCATCCGCGCCGCGCACCGTCGCACGCACCGTACCCGTAGGGCGCGCCGACCTCGGCGCGCCGCAATACGCGCCGCGCGCCGTCGGCACCATTGCGAGGAAGCCGCCATGCCTCTGACGCGGCAATTTGCGCGAACTGCAAGTCCGAGCTTGAAGTGTGAAATCCCGTGTCGCTTCGCGCATCGAAATGACAGCTTGGGCTTCTTTGACACGCGCAACGCCGACGGACGTGGAAAGCCGATGGGAAGAAATACTCCGCTCGTTTTTCGGCATGAGACAATTTGACGCCTCGGAGCCTCCTCGGGAGGCTTCGAGGCGCCCTTTTTTCGCAAAAAATTCCTCCATCCCCGAAGAGATGGAGGAATTTTTTCATCGTTCTTCTCGGAAATAGGGTAGGCCGAGATTTGCGGGCGGTTGATCTTCCTTTCTGCGGCGCAGAGAGACAAAGATCAGGACGATCAGCGTGAAGACATAGGGAAGCATCTTGAACAGCTCGATGGTGCTGCGGTTCAGACCGTCGATATAGTTGTATGCCCAGTAAAGCACGCCGAAGAGGTAGGCACCCCAGATGGAGCGCAGAGGCTTCCATGTGGCGAAGATGACCAGCGCAACGGCCAGCCAGCCGAGGGCTTCGATCGTGCCCTGATTTTCCCATGTGCCCTTGATATAGTTCATGACATAGTAGGTGCCGCCCAGACCGGAAATGCCGGCGCCGATGCAGGTTGCCAGATACTTATACTTCGTGACGGGGATGCCTGCGGCATCGGCGGTGGCGGTGTTCTCACCGACCGAACGGAGACTCAGACCGGTACGGGTCTTATTGAGGAAGTACCAAAGCGCAATGGCGAGAAGAATGGCGACGTAGGTCAGGAAGCCATAGGAGAAGAGAAGGGTGCCGAGGCCGAGCTTTCCGGTGAAGCCGTCGAAGAGATCGACAAGCTTTGTCGAATATTTGCGGAAGAGCTCGGAGGTGAGCTTAACGTTGACCTGACCGACACCGCCGGCGAGCTTGTTCAGGCTGCCGCCGAAGAAATTGCCGAGGCCGGAGCCCAAAATCGTCAGCGTCAGGCCGGTAACATTCTGGTTGGTGCGGAGCGTGATGGTCAGGAAGGCGTAGATCAGGCCGCCGAGTGCTGCCGCCGCGAAGGTGGAGACAAGGCAAAGAATGATACAAAGCGCACCGTTGGGGTCGATGTTGTGATTGACGCAGTAGACATTTTCATACATGAAGGTGCTTGCCAAGCCTGCGATTGCGCCCATGTACATCACGCCGGGAACGCCGAGGTTCAGGTTGCCGCCCTTCTCGGTGATGATCTCACCGAGCGCGCCGAACAGGATGACCGTGCCGAAGACGATCGCCGAGTGCAGCAGGGTGGGGAAGGACTCTAAAAAGGACAAAATCGCGCTCATGCTTTGGAACCCTCCTCTCGTTTGCCGAAGCCGGTAAATTTGACTTTGTAGTTGATGAAGAATTCACTGCCGAGGATGAAGAACAAAACAATGCCGGTGATGATCTCGGAGGCGTATTCGTTCAGGCCGAAATCGGTGGCGATCTGCGTTGCGCCGCGGTCGAGGAAGCTGATCAGCGCCGAGATCAGGAGCATGAAGAACGGATTCATCTTAGCCAGCCATGCGACGATGATGGCGGTGAAGCCGCGACCGCCGGCCGTGCTGACGGAGATGGTGTGGGAGACGGCGGAAACCGCCAGGAAGCCGGCAAAGCCGCAAAGCGCGCCGGAAATGGCCATGGTGCGAACATAGACACGGTTGACGCGAATACCGGCGTATTTTGCGGTGTTTTCCGAATCACCGACGACGGAAATCTCAAAGCCTTGCTTCGAGTAGCGCAGGTAGACCCACATCAGAACAGCCAAGGCGAGGACAATGATCACCGTCCACAAATAGTCTTGATTGTATCCGTCACCGAGGAAGTTGCCGATCCAGCCGATTTTCGTTCGGCTGTTGAGAATACCGACGGTGTTGGAGCCGTAGGGATTCTCCCAGTTTGCAACACAGAAGGAGGTGAACTGAATGGCGATGTAGTTCATCATCAGAGTGAAGAGGGTTTCGTTGGTATTCCAACGGGCCTTGAAAAATGCGGGAATCAGGCCCCAAACCGCACCGAAGATCAGCGATCCGACGATCATGCAGAGGAAGAGCACGGGGGTGGGCAGGGTATCGGCATAGTTGCGCATGAAGAAAGCGGTCGCAATGGCACCGACGAGCATCTGACCTTCGGCACCGATATTCCAAAACCGCATCTTGAACGCAGGCGCCAGACCGATGGCGATACAGGTCAGGATCATCATGTCACGCAGGAGAATCCATTTGCGCTTTTCCGTGCCGAGGGCACCGTCGAGCATGGAGGAATAGACCTTCAGAGGATTCAGGTGGACGATGGCGTATATGACCAACGCGGAGACGATCAGGGACAGAAGAATGGACACGGCTCGAATGGAGATGGACTTCCCGAGGCCGATGCCGTCACGTTTTGAAATATGCATTAAGCTTCCTCCCTTCTGAACTGGGTCATCAGCAGACCCACTTCTTCTTTGGTGGTTTTCGAAGCGTCGACGATACCGCTGACTTGGCCGCCGCACAGAACGAGGATGCGATCACACAGCTCCAGCAGAACGTCGAGATCCTCACCGACGTAAATGACGGCAACGCCCTTCATCTTCTGCTCGGTGAGCAGCTTATAGATGGCGTAGGAGGTGTTGATGTCAAGGCCGCGGACGGCGTAGGCAGTCATCAGGACGGTGGGGTTCGAGGCAATCTCACGACCGACCAGCACCTTCTGCACATTGCCGCCCGACAGACGGCGGATGGGGGTACGGTTGATGTCCGGCGTGACGACCTCGAGGTTTTCGACGATCTCCTGCGAGAGCGCGGCCGCATGGGAGCGATCGGCAAAAAGGGAGGGGCCTTCGCGATAAGTACGAAGCTTGATGTTGTCGATGATGTTCATGGAGCCGACAAGCCCCATGCCGAAGCGATCCTCCGGGACGAAGGAGAGAAGGATGCCGTTTTTGATGATGTCCAGCGGATCCATTCCGCAGAGGGAAACCTCGCCTCTATCGGGGTCCAGATAGGTTATGACGGAATCCGGCTCGAAACGCTGGACGCCTGCGATGGCTTCCAGAAGCTCGCGCTGACCGGAGCCTGCAACGCCCGCGATGCCGAGAATTTCGCCGCCCTTTGCGGTGAAGGAAACATTGTCGAGCTTCAGGACACCGTCCTTGTCACGGACGCTGAGATGATCGACGATCAGACGGTCGGTTGGGTTGGGGTTTTTCGGGCGGTCGATGTTCAGGCTGACGGAGCGGCCGACCATCATGTCGGTCAGGGATTGCTGAGTGGCGGAAGCCGTCTCGACGCTGCCGATGTATTGACCCTTGCGCAGGACGGCAACGCGGTCGGAGACGGCCAAGACCTCATGCAGCTTGTGTGTGATGATGATGATGGACTTTCCGTCGGCTCTCATGTTGCGCATGACGGCAAAGAGCTTGTCGGTTTCCTGCGGAGTGAGAACGGCAGTCGGCTCGTCGAGGATCAGGATGTCGGCGCCGCGATAAAGCACCTTGACGATCTCAACGGTTTGCTTCTGCGAGACGGACATATCGTAGATCTTCTGATCCGGGTCGATCTCAAAGCCATAGCGCTCTGCGATTTCATTGACCGCATTGCGGATGGATGCTCGGTCGAGCATACCCTTTTCGCCATCCAAGCCGAGGACGATATTTTCGGCTGCGGTGAAGACATCGACCAGCTTGAAGTGCTGGTGGATCATGCCGATGCCGTAGTAGAAGGAATCCTTTGGGGAACGAATGGTGACCGGCTCGCCGTTGATGAAAATTTCGCCCTCGTCGGGGTAGTAGATACCGCCGAGCATATTCATCAGCGTGGTCTTGCCGCTGCCGTTCTCACCAAGCAGAGACAGGATTTCGCCCCGTTTCAGAGAGAGGTTAATGCCGTCGTTTGCGACAACCGAGCCGAAACGCTTCGTGATGTTGCAAAGATCGATGGCGTTTGTGGTGTAATTCACAGTTTCCAAGGCTGTCTTCCTTTCTGTAGAGAGGGTGGAAAGAGACGCAAGGGGACTGCCGGAGCAGTCCCCTTGCGGATGGAAGGATCAGTTCAGCTCCGTGATGCCGTCGATTCGCAGGGAGAAGGACGGGGCAGACTGGAAGTAAGATTCGTGATAGTAGCCGTCAAACACAGCCTCATCGCAGTCGTTTTTCCAGTCACCGTCGGAATCGGTTGCGAACGCGGAGGTGACAGTCTCGCCGCCAACGGTGAAGGTAGAGGTATCAAAGACATGGAGCGTACCGGCCTTGAGCTGATCGATGACCTCGTTGACCTTTGCCTCGGTGCCTTCGGCGCAGCTCGAACCGAGAGCCGTCAGCTTCACGGCGCCCTTGTCGTAGCCCTCGGACCAGTTGGTAGCGAAGGCTTCGCCCTTCATCACGGCACCGATGATCTCGGTGTAGTAGACGCCCCAAACGTTGGTCGGGGAGACGAGAGCGGCAGTCGGAGCGACCGCGAGCATATCGACGTTGTAGCCGACGCAGTAAACGGTCACACCGGAATCGAGCTTCTCCTGAGCGGCACTGGGAGCACCGGTGGAGTCGGCGTGCTGGCCGATGATGATACAGCCGCGGTCGATCAAAGCGATGGCAGCTTCGTATTCGGCGGTGATGTTAAACCAGGAGTTGGTGTACTGAACGTCCATGACGACGTTGCTGACAACGGAGCGGACGCCGAGGAAGAATGCGGTATAGCCGGAGACGACCTCTGCATAGGGATAAGCACCGACATAGCCGATCTTGATGTTCTCGCCGTCATAGTTCTCGGCACCGACCTCGCCTTTGTCGATAAGCTCCTGAAGCTTCAGGCCGGCGATGACGCCCGAGACATAGCGGGCTTCGTAAATTTCGGTGAAAGCGTTGTGGAAATTGCTCAGAGCGGAGGCCTTTGCGGTGTCACCGGTCATGGCGACGATCTGAACATCGGGGAATTCTTCCGCAGCTTGAAGGGCAAAAGACTGGTGGCCGTAGGAGTTGGTGATCACGAGCTTGCAGCCCTTGTCGATGCAGTCGACGATGGCATCATAGCAAGTCTCATCTTCACCGATGGAATACTTCCAGATGATGTTGTCGCTTTCGGTTAAGCCGAGGGTCGCAACAGCTTCCTGTACACCGAGAATGTGCGAGTAGGTGTAGCCTTCGTTCTCGTCACCGACCAGAACGACGCCGACCTTGATGTCGGAGCTGCCTGAGTCGTCTTTATCGTCGGTTGAGCACCCGACGAAGAGGGCGGCGATCATTACAAGCGCCAGGATCAATGCCAAGATCTTTTTCATTTCATTTTCCTCCTTAAAATATTTGGGCCTTGCCCGAATTCACAACACAAAACGCATAACGATGTATTGCTTGATTCCATCATACACGAATATTTTAAAATATACAATAGTTTTTTTAGAAAAAATGCCGGACAAAAAAATTTTTGGCGATTTCCTCAAAAATTTTTGGTCAAAAATGAGCAAAGTGACGAAAATCGGCTCCGATAAAACCGATCGAAGACGGTTCGAGAACGATATAGTATATATAATATGTATCGGCGGAAAGGAATGTGATAAAAAACTCAAAAAAATCGAAAAAAGGCACTTGACAAACGGGGAAAGGTGTGGT
>CAZKSR010000044.1:1681-12945 GCA_964555465.1 uncultured Oscillospiraceae bacterium | reverse complement strand
ACGTAGGCTTCCCAGCCGTCTGCCGTACAGGTGGCGGTCTGTCCGTCGTGGGACTGCTCGTCATGACCGAGGGGAGAAGTGTCCGAGCCGTAAGCAATCGTCTCGCCGCAGTCTTCGCAAACCGTGTCTCCCGTGTAGCCGCTGCCGGTACAGGTCGCCTCGGCGTCATTGACGAGGTAGGTATTGGTATGGCTGCAGGGGATGACCATCTTGCCATCCGCGCCGAAGCTGTAATAGCCTGCGGCAAAGCCGTATGCATTGCTGCCGGAGATCCAGAGCGTGCTGTTCGTGTACATCGCGCCGCTGCCGGTATTGAAGAAGTAGTAATCCTCTCCGACCTTGGTCAAGCCCTTTGCCCGAACCAAATTCTCATAATAATACTGATAAGCCACGCCGGAAACCGTACCCGAGACAAAGCCGGTTTTGATCAGCTTTCCGTTCTCGTCGAAGCCGTAGAAGCCGTTGCTTCCGTCGATGAGGTCGTTGAAGGAGGTCATCCAGACCGAGGTGCTTCTCGCCAGAACGCCGTTGGCCTTGGCGTAGTAATACTCGCCGTCGAGCTCATTGAGGCCGTTGGTCTGCTTCACGCCGTCAATGGTGAAGTAGAGGTTGCCGTTTTCTTCGACGATCGCCTTGACGCCGGTGGCCGTGGGGACATACATCTTGCCGCTCTCATCGAAGTAATAATAGCCTGCTGCCAGACCGTACGCATTGCTGCCGGAGATCCACTGCGTCGCATCCTTAAACATCGCGCCGCTGGAGGTGTTGAAGAAATAATAGTCTTCACCGATCTTGGTCAGTCCCTTTGCGCGGACGAGGTTATCATAATAATAAGTATAACCGCCGCCGGTGGCAAAGCCGGTTTTGACAAGCTTTCCCTCGGAATCGAAGGCGAAGTAGCCCTTCGTCTCGTCGATGAGATCGTTGAGCGCAGAAACCCAAACGGTCTGATTGACGGCCAGAACGCCGTTGCTTGCGGCGTAGTAATACTCGCCGTCCAGCTCATTGAGTCCGTTGGTCTGCTTCACGCCGTCGATGGTGAAATAGAGCTTTCCGTTTTCTTCGACGATTGCCTTGACGCCGGTGGCCGTGGGGACGTACATCTTGCCGCTCTCATCGAAGTAATAATAGCCTGCTGCCACGCCATAGGGATTGGAGCCGGAGATCCAGAGCGTTTTATCGACAGACATCACTCCGTTGCCGGTGTTGAAGAAATAGTAGTCGTCTCCGATCTTGGTGAAGCCCTTCGTACGAACATAGTCCGTAAAGTAGTAGGTGCTGTCACCGATGGTTACGAATCCGTCGGAAACAATGTAGCCGTCGGCATCGCACCAATAGGAGCCGACCTGCAAGCCGGCAGTGACCTCCAGACCGGAGGAAATGTAGCAGGAGGTATTCACTCTGACAACGCCGTTCGTGCCGCAGAAGATGATACCGTCACCAACACGAATCGCGCCGTAGTACCACACGCCGTTTTCGCAGTAGTACAGGGTTCCGTAGCGGCGGATAAAGCCGTCACAGATGCCGGTATAGGCGCCGGTTTTCTCGTCAAAGTGCATCCAAATGGCATCTTCCGTTGAGTTTTCGATGACCGGATAGTTGCCGTAGACGACGTAGCCGTCATCATTGACATACAGCCTGCCCGCGTCGGTTTCGACCCATGTACGCACCATGAGCTTTCCGGCCCAGTAGTAGCGGGTGCCCTTGTCGGTCTTGACGAAGGCTCCGAGGAGGAGACGGCCGACCTCGTCGAAGGTGTAGGTGTACGAGCCGACCTTGCTGACGCCGGTGAGCGCCCTAAGGGTGGCGGTGTCGAAGTAGTAATAGTCCCCGTCCACGGCGTACCAGCCGGAGGAGAGCTTGCCGAGGAGGGAGTAGTAGCGGCCGTCGTCTGCGATGATCAGGCCGGTGTAGGGGCTCTTGGTGGCATTGATGCCGTCGGTGCCGAAGTTATAGTACAGGCCGTCTGCCTCGCAGATGCCGGTGCACAGGACGCCGTCCTTATAATAGGTATAGCCGCCGTCGACCAGATACCAGCCGTTTTTCAGGGCATTGACGAGAGTATAGGTGTCCGTGAAGGTGCAATAGGTATCGGCAAAATAGCCGCCTCTATCGCCGGCCAGATCGGGATTTTCATAGGGATACAGGCCGAACGCCTCCTGATTCTCGGGCTTTTGCGAGAAGGAGTAGAGCGCGCTGGCACGCAGATAGATCGTGTAGGCAATGGAGCCGGCGACGGTGGGGGTGAGGGAGTTCTCGGAGCTCCAGCTTGCGCCGTCCTTGGGGGTGAGCTTGATGCCGTTGAGGATGCACAGGGGATTGGCGTCCTCCTCATCGATGGCGGCAGTCTGCTTGATCCACTTCAGAGTCAGGGTGAGGGTATTGGTCTGCTCGTCGAACTGCGTGTCGGTCAGGGTGAAGTAATCGTTGACAAGCTTCAGCCCGGAGTAGTCGACGTCGAAATTCGGGTCGAACTGCACGACGGGCTTGACCTCGGTCAGGGGGCTGACACGCTCTGCGAGCTGCAGGAGGAAGCCCCATGCGGAGGCATCGCTGGCGTCGGAGCCGGGGAGCATATAGATGAGGTCATTGAGCTGCTCGGGGATGGGGATCTTGGTCATGTCGATGGCGAAGGTATAGTCCGTCACCATGTCCTGCTCGGGGTCGACGACGATGTAGGTGCTCTCGTCCTCGGTGGTGGAGTTGGAAACCTTGCGATCCCACGAGATCTGGTCGTTGCCGCCGGTAGCCTGAGAGAAGTCGAAGGACATCTCGCCCTGATTATAGAGAGCGACGGTGATGGTGGCGGTCATGTCGGGATTCGCCGCAAGTGCGGCGGTGATCTTGACATTTTTCACCGTGGCATTCTCGGCGGCTGTGAAGGTCAAGCCGGAAATGGTTCCGGCGGTGGCGTTTCCGAGGGTGAAAAGGAAGTCGTTTGCGTTGACGGCCACATTCTTGCCGCTGTAGGCGGCCTTGACGGGCAGCTCAAGGGACTGACCGTAGACCAGATTGACGCTGTTCTTGGTGAAATAGACATTGTCCGGATTGACGACGTTGACCGCCCGCGAGCCGACGATTTGGCCGTCGAGAAGGAGGCGAACCTCGAAGCTGCCCTCTTCCTTTGCCGTCAGGACGCCGTCCTCACTGATCGCGGCACAATCTGCATCGGACACTGCCCAAGTCACGCCCTCGGGGAGCGCGGCGGCGTTGCCCGTTGCGCTGACGCCGGAGGCGGAGAAGGTCACGCCGCTGCCGACGGTCAGGTAGTACGCCTCGGCCTCCAGAACCGCATGGTCAAAGGCCGTGGAGCTGGGCGCGGTGGAAACCATCATCAGGCTTGTCGAAACCGAACGTGCATAGCCGTCGGAGGGGCTGCTGACGACGCTCAGCTCGTTCTCGCCGGGGAGCTTGGCAACGTAGGTGGTCGAGCCGCCGCCGTCGAGGTTGATCGCCTCCACGCAGCCGGCCTCGAACATGACCTGTGCGATTTCTTCCATGCTGCCGCCGCAGGAGAAGGGCTCCTGTCTGCCGTCGAGCACCATGAAAACGACCTTTCCGGTGGCGGTGATGCCCACGGCGGTACGAGGCGCACGGCTGGAATAGTAGCTGCTGCTGGCGGTGATGGCGATCTTGCCGTCCTTGATGAGGGTCGTGCCGAAGCCGCCGACCGCATCACGCACCTGATCTTTATAGATCGTGTTGTAATCCTGCATCGTGCCGATGACGGGGGTGCCGTCCTTCAGGATGCCGAAGAAGCCGTCCCTGTCAATCGGGGAATATTCCTTGCCGTTCATGACCAGAAGGCCGCCCGGCTGTCCGGTGGACATATTGAAGCCGTCGGCATTGATGGCGGTGATGACATTATAGTTTTCGATATAGAATTCGCTGTCGGGGTTTCCGTATTTTTCCTGCGCGGCGTTGGCCTGATCCATAACGCGCTGCATCGCCCAGCCTGCTGCCGGGTCGTTGTTGTTATAGTTGGCATAGACCTCGAGGTCGTCACGGGTCAGGTCGGCGGTAGCGGTATAGTAGACGATCTGCTTGCCGTCGGCGGTGGTGGCGTACTTGATCTCCTGCGTGATGCCGGGGCACAGGACGGTCGTCTCGGAGGAAAAGACGGTGTAATAGTCGTTCTCCGTGACGTCGACGTAGTCACCGGCGAGCTTGCAGATATGGTCTGCGAAAACGTAGCAGGCCGCCTTGCGGAGCATGGTCAGGTCGTTCGAGGTCAGCTCACGGGTGCTTTCGAGGGTGGCAACGACCTTGTTGCCGATATAGGCGTTGTAGACCGCCTCGCGCAAAGCCGAGCGAGCGGAGACGCCGTTGACACGGTTTTCGATGAAGTAATCGGCACGAAGCTCGAGGGTCAGGCTCTCGGTGAAGTATGCGCAGACAAGCGCAGAAAGATCGCCGCACTCATACTCCAGCTTTTCCAGCTCCTTGCACAGGTACAGGCCGTCGAGGTCGCCGTAAAGGTCGGTCATGCTGAAGCTGCCCTCTTTGACCTCTTCGCCGTAAAGCGCCTCGATATCGCTCTGATTCCAGAGGTAATACTTTTCCTTGATCACCGTGACAAGCTCTTCGACGGTGGTCGCGCCGTGCAGCCCGTACTGATCGGTCAGGCTGATGAGGTCGACGATATCGCCTGCCCAGCCGGCCACGTCGGCGTGGTTGCGGCTGAAGGCGTTATGGTAGGTGATGTCCATCGTGCCGAACATATGGCCGAAGTCGACGGTGTCGCCATTGGGGAGGGTGAAGTTGTCGATATATTTCATGCTCGTGATGCAGATCATTTCATCGACGGAGCCGGCTTCCATGTTGATCTCGTCCTGAATTTGCTGGACGAACTTGGCAAAATCGGCGTCCTCATAGCCTGCCATGATGCCCCATGAACCGGAGTTGTAGCGTTCGACGCCCGTGCGGACATACTTGATAACGAGGGCAAGAGGATCCTTGCCGGGGTATTCCATGACATACATGGCGGCCGCCTCCTCGAGCAAGGCCAGATGCTCGGTAAAGGCGTCGTAATCCTTGATATGGGGGACTTCCAGCGCCGGAATTTCGACATAAGTCGAGTAGGAGCAGCGGGAGCAAGCCTCATATGGCTCCCAGCCGACGCTGCCGTACATCGGTGCTCTGCCCTCCTGCGGCTGCATATCGTGACCCAATGCAGGAGTTTCCTCCTGCGCAATGATGACGCGGCCGCAGATATCGCAGTGCGAGCCCTCGGACAGACCGTTGGTCGTGCAGGTGGCAGGCAGCTCCTCGTCTGTCACAACGACGGTGGAGTGACCGGTGCAAGCGGCTCTGGTTGCGGAGCGAAGCTCCGACGCGGTCTGCTCCGAAGCGGAGGCCTGCGCAGTCTCGGAGGCCGCAGCCGCAGTCTCGGCAGCTCTCTTTTCAAAGACCCTCGGCGCAGCCGCGCGGATCGCCGCAAGGCGGTCTTCGAGCGTGGCGGAGCGGCTCGCTTCGGTCGCTGCTGCGGTCGATTCGTCGGTCTGCGACGCAAAAATCTGCATCGGCAGCATGGAAAGGAGCGTGGAAATTGTCAGCAGGAGCGCAAGGATCCGCCCCTTGGTTGACTGATGCATGGTAGTTCCTCCTAATAAAAAATGTCGTGTGTTCAGCGAATACTTCGCGCATATTCGGTGATTTTCATCTGTTTCTGTGCGTCGAGGTAGTTCTCGTAGGAATGTTCCGTGTCGACGATCACGCCGTGCACCTTGCAGCGTCGCTCCTCCTCGGTCGGGATTCGCATATAGTCGCCGTAGATTTTACGCAGCAGTTCGTCGTAATGTGCCGAAATATAGTATTTTCCGTCCTCGAATGGCACCTCGATGCGGTCGGTGAACCATTCTCGGCGGAAAGTGTTGGGGTCGAATTTGGAGGCGGCGCCGAAGAAGGTATGCACCAGCGCAGAGTTCGGGTGCTTTCTTCGGCAGACAAAGCGGTGCATCGGCTTGGACGGTAGGGCACGGCAGAAAAACATGAAAAGCTTTTTCAGCTTGCTGTCCGTCAGATAGCCGCGGCGATCGAGGCCCTTGGCAATGACGATCTTGGAGGCTGCAAATTGCAGCTTCTGCATCAGGCGACCGTCCGCCAGCGAGTCGACCGGAAAAATGTCGATATAAATTCCCTGATGCGTCTTCGGATCTTTGGGGTACAGCCGCTCCATACAGGCCGTTTGATTTTTTCGCAGCTTGGAAAAGAACATCGGCCAATGGTCGGAAAACTCCCCTTGCAGATAAAATACCTCCCTGTCAAGCTCAGCCGGCGCAATTTCCAAAAAACGCTCATAATCCGGGCGAAGCAGGGCGACATCGATGTCATCGTCCCACGGAATTATGCCCCGGTGTCGAACTGCGCCAATGGCGGAACCGGCAAAGAGGATGTAAGGGATCCGATATTTTCGGCAAATTCGGTCGAATTCACGCAAGATCTGAAGAAGCACCTTTTGGTGTTCCGTCAGTTGATTTGGCATAGAATACTCCTGCACTTTCGCACAATGCGCAAGTGAATCATGAAAATACAAGCACGATTCTCCACCCTACGGTGGTAGGGTGGAGAACGGAAATATTATAATCAGTCCATGACCTCGACACGGATGGTGACGGTATACTGAATATCGGTTCTTCCTTCCTTGGTGTCATAGAAGGTGAAGACATAGTCCGAGCTTCTGGCGACCGTGGCGACGGTGGTGTGGACATTGGTCATGAGGTCGATGAGGGAGCGCTCGCCGTCTGCATCGGAGAAGCTGACGGTGAGGTAGTTCTGCCACTCGGCCAGCGTAGCCTCATCCCAGCCGTTGGCGTAGCCTCTCTGGGCGATTTCAAGACCCTGATCGAGAAGCTCGCGCATCTTGTAGGACGGGAAGGCGGCATCGAAGTTGTCGTAGTTTGCGATGAGCAGGGGGATCAGCGTGGCAATGACATAGGAATCGCCCGTCAGGTAGGAGGACTTGTCTGCGACGGCGTTGCCGATGTTATCCTCGATCTTGACGTTCAGCTCATAGATTTCGATCTCGGTGGTGACGAAGCAGAGGATCTTGACAAGCTCGGCACGGGTGATGTAGTCATTCGGATGCAGGCAGCCGTCGATGGGGTAGCCGTCGATGACGCCCTGATTGTACAGCGCGTTCCAGTAGCCGACAGCCCACTCGGGGATGTCGTCGAAGTCCTTGAAGCCCTCGCAGCCGGTGTCGCGCACGGTCAGGCCGGCAGACAGGCAGACCATCTTGACAGCCTCATTACGGGTGATGTTGCCCATGGGCAGGAAGGTGCCGTCGGGGTAGCCGTTGACGGAGCCGAAGGCGGCGCAGGTCTGGACATAGCCATAGTACCAGCTATCCTCGCTGACGTCGGAGAAGTCGGTGGGCGTGACATTCGTGGGCATCTGGTAGGCCAGCGCGAGAACCTTACAGACCTCGGCGCGGGTGATATATCGGTCGGGGCGGAAGGTGCCGTCGGGATAGCCGTTCAGGACGCCGCGCTCGACCCAGTATTCAATGTAGGTCTGACCCCAGTGTCCTTCGATATCCGTCAGCTCTGCGGCCGCTGCGCAGGGAATCAAAGCCGTGCAGAGCATCGCCGCAATCAGAAGGAAGACAGTCATTCGTTTCATGGTTTTCATAATCTTTACCTCCATAAAATGATTTGTTTTACAAAATATAACTATCCGAGATACTCGGAATAACGCTCCAGAAAATCGTTCCGCACGGCATTTTTCTCGGCGGCGTAGGCATAGCGCAACTCGCTGATGAGGTACATATCCCCACGGGTGTCGAGCAGAAGATAGCTCAGCTCATCGCAGATATCGGTGATGCGCCCGTCGCACTCCTCCTCGAGGGCATAAGCCTCGTTGACGGCGGCGCGGATGATGCTCTCCTTGTTCTCTCTCGTCCGCTTGTCGGCAGGTAGGGCATCGTACTGTGCCAGAGCATTGCTCTCGATCTGCGCCAGACGCGCCTTATATTCATCTCGCAGCTCATAGGCCAAGGCAATCAGCTCATCGATGCGCTGCTGCGGATCGACGGTCGGCTCCGTCGGCTCGGTCGGCTCGCTTGCTCCCGAGGTCGATGTCGGCAGCGTGGCAGTGCTGTGAGAGGGGTCGACCTCATCCGTCGGCTCCGTTTCGCCCGTCGACTCTGCTTCG
Source organism: uncultured Oscillospiraceae bacterium (assembly GCA_964555465.1). GTDB lineage: Bacteria > Bacillota > Clostridia > Oscillospirales > Oscillospiraceae > JAZOXB01. The sequence goes on along the minus strand of CAZKSR010000044.1, from coordinate 4,791 downwards.
TCCGTCGGCTCGGTCTGTTCCGTTGATTCCGCCTGACTCGTTGATGTCGGGTCGGTTTCGGTCGGCTCCTCGGTGTCCTTCGGATCGGCCTTGCCCTGTGTCGTATTCATCAGCTGCGCCGACGGATTCGTCACCATGTCCTGCACCGCAGGCGTGCTGCTTAAACGCCAAATCGCAAAGATTCCCAAGAGCAACACCGCTGCGGCGGCCAAAAGAACCCATAATAAGCGTTTTTCTTTCATTTTCCGTTATCCTTCGCTTTGCCGCAGAAGCGCACGGGCGGCGGTATCCCACTGTCTGAGGCAGGGGGCGCCGACCGATTTTTCGAGCTTCTGCATCGCCGCCTGCAAATTCGGCGGCCGGTTTTTCATATTATGACAATCCGAACCGAGGAAGTGGAGCTCCCCCTGTCGGAGCTTTTTCGCCCAAATTCTTCCCCAAAGGGGATGCAGGACGGTCTGTGCGTTGCACTGCATCCGCACACCGGCGGAAAGCAGGAGCCGCACCGCCTCACGATATCCGGGCAGCCCCCGATATCGCTCGATATGCGCCAAAATCGGCGTCAAGCCCTGCCTGCGGCGGATCGCGCAGACGTCCTCAAGGACGCTGCCGCTCCACTCGGCAAACGGCATTTCGACCAAAATCGCATCCGTCTCGCCCATGCGGAGGTCGGAAAGCTCTCCGCAACGGCTGATGCCGTTGAAATACGCCACCTCCGCGCCGAGTAACCGGCGGATGAACGTCTCGGGCAGCTTCGCAAAGGACTCTCGACGGCGCTCCAGAAAGGCCTCCGGAGACTCTCTCCACGGGTAAAAGTGCGGCGTCAGGCCGATGAGGTCGATGCCCTGCTGCTCGCAAAGGCGCAGCATCTGCGTCGATTCCTCGACGCTCCGACTTCCGTCGTCCATCTCGGGGAGGATGTGCGTGTGCAGATCGATCATTTTTGCTCTTCGGGCCGCTTCCTCGACGGAGAATGGCCGTAGTGCTTGCCGTAGTGCTTTTCGTACCGCTTGCCGTATTTCAGCTCCGGACTCTCGGCGCTGTCGCGGTAGACAAAGCCGAGCAGACGCACGTCGACCAGCTTAAGCTGGCGCATCGTCTCGGCCAGCTCCTTTCGGGTGACGAGCTGACTGCGCACGACCATCACCACGCCGTCGAGCAGCTTGGAAACGGCCAGCGCGTCGGAAACGGCGGTGACCGGCGGAAGGTCGACCACGATAAACTCGTAGGCCTTCGACAGCATCGCCATCAATTCCGCCATTTTCGCGGAGCCGAGAAGCTCCGAGGGGTTGGGGGTGGGACTGCCGGCCGTGATGATGTCCATCTTCGGCTCGGCGGCACAATGCTGGATGAGGGTGCTGTGGCGGTCGCCGGAGACGAGAATGTCGGTCAGCCCGGGGACGCGAGCCAGCCCCAGCTTTTCTGCGAGGGACGGCAGACGCAAATCGGCCTCCAGCAGGAGCGTCCGCTTGCCGGCCTCCGTCAGGGCATAGGCAAGGTTGGCCGCCGTCGTGCTCTTGCCCTCGCCTCGGGTGGAGCTCATCACGCCGACGACGTGGCAGCAGCTCTCGGAGGAGAAGGAGAACATGATATTGGTTCTCAATAATTTATATGCCTCGGACACGGCAAAGCTGACCTGACCGCCGAACATGGTGGTCTGATCCCACTGCGCCGTGCGAGCGGTATCTTTTTTCTTCCATTTCGTTATCATCGGGATCCCTCCGTTTCACGGTGCGTGCGGTTGTCCTGATAATAGCTCTTGTAGTAGCCGGAATTCTTCTGACCACGGGCATCGGGGATGACCGCAAGGAGCGGAACCTCCGAATAGGCACGGGCAAGGTAATCCTCCGTGCGGATCTTGTCGTCCATCAGCTCATAGACCACGATGGCGGCGAGGCTGACAATCGCGCCGAGCAGGAACGACAGCACGACATTGACAAAGAGATTGGGCGAGGAGGCTTCCTTCGGCACGACCGCATAGTCGACCACGCGGACATCGCTGCCGTCGACGATGGCGGCGATTTTTTCCGGCAGGACAACGGCGATGGTGTTGGCCAGATGCGCCGCCTCGTCGGGATCGGTGCTCGTGACCGTGACCTTGAAGATCTCGGTGTCATCGATCTGCTCCGAGGTGATCATGTCCAGAAGCTGCCCGTAGGTATAGTTGACCTTGGCAACCTTGATGACCTCATTGAGGGTCAGGCGGCTGTCGAGAATGACGATGTAGGTGTTGACCAGTCCCTGCGCAGCGGTCAGCTCCGAGGCGGAAATGCTGAAGGAGGTGCTGCCCACGGAGATCGAGCTGTTATTGACATAGAACTTTGCGCTGGCCTCATATTCCGGCGTAATGGCCACACGGGTCACGCCGAAGCCGGCCATTGCCGAAAGGACGGCAACGACGACCACGACCCAGAGCTTGCGCAGGATCGCCTGTATCAGGTGTTTTTTATCCACAACTTCCATTGCGTCTGTCTCCTCGTATCTTTCAACCCAAGCCCGTACAGTATATATTATAATGTATCAACTGTCGGCGTGACGGAATGTATCGAGTATAAAAATAGAGCCTCTCCGACGGCGCCGCGTATGATATCGCGCACATTATTATAATGTGTCGACGGTCGGCGTCGGGCAATGTGTCCCATGCGCAGCCGCTGCCGAGGCTCGGTGATATTTCGGCGCATCTCGCATCGCAGGACAGCTTAAGACAGTACCCCACTTTATTCAAAACGATTATACCACATCAAATCAAAGGAATCAATCGGAAAAATGAATTTTTTATGATTTTTTTCGACACGGTGCCGTTCCGAGGGCCGGGGCCGACGCCGGCCATGCCCTCATAAAAAGGCAAAGCCTTCTCACGGTGCGGATCTCTCTCCGTAGGGCACGCCGACTCGGCGTGCCGCCAACGGATGCGATGAATTGCGGCGCGCCGGGGTCGGCGCGCCCTACGGGGCGCGGCGCGCCCTACGGGGCGCGGTGCGACCTACGAGTGCGGTGCGACCTACGCGGCGCGGTGCAGCCTACAGGCGCGGTGCAGCCTACAGGTGCGGTGCGACCTACGCGGTGCGGTGCGACCTACGGGGCGCGGTGCGACCTACGAGTGCGGTGCG
>CAZKSR010000044.1:0-1581 GCA_964555465.1 uncultured Oscillospiraceae bacterium | reverse complement strand
AAAAGGAATAATCATCCTCCCGTGAGGGCAACGAGAACGGTGGGGTGATTGTCGTCGACGGTGACCCGTACGGCGGTGCCCCCCTCGCGGCTGAGCAAATAGGTTCCGTAGGGGACGCCCAAAAATTCGCCCGTCACGGTCTGTCCCCTCGTGCAGCAGACCGCCTCGGTGCGCTCCGTCACGCCGTCGGACAGGGTCAAAACGCAAAATCCGTCCGTCTGCGCCAAAAATTCCGCCCGAACCGTCCCGACCGCCTCATCCGTCAGGTGCAGATACTTCCCGTCTGTCCAGCCGCAGCCGCTCTCGACCGCAACGGAGCAGTCCGAACGGAGCGAAAAGCGCACGCAGCGGCCGTCCGAGCAGACGATGTATCTCCCCACGGGCAGCAAATCGGTCGACGCATGGCCGTTTTCGTCGGCGCGGAGCGTCTGCACAAGCGTCCCGTCCGCCGAAAAGAGCGAGGCATCGCTGTCGAGCGCGAAAAAGACCCGCTGCCACGCATAGACCGTCTCCTCCCTCGACGCAGAAAAAGCGCCCACCGCCGCCGCCGTGACGATCATCAGAAGCAGCGCGGCGCAAAGTATTCTCAAAAATCCTCGTTTCATTCAAAATCACTCCTTATTTGCAGTATACCGCCGACCGAATGTTGAAAAATGTCGAAACGAAATGCGTATAAAATCAATTTTTCACGGCGATACTTCTGCTCGGAGGTGCTTTTATGCAAAACAATAAATTTCTGAATTTTCTGAAGGAAAAGGGCTACTACATCGTCCTGCTGGTCTGCGCGGCGGCTGTTGGAGTGACCGGTTATTTCATTCTCCGAGGGGATCCGGACGAGGAGCCTGCGGTTCCGGCGGTGGCAAGCGTGGCGCCGAGCACGCAGACGAGCGAATCGACCGAAGGGGAATCGAGCCGTCAGACCGAGTCCACGGAGCCTGACGAGAGCGATGCGCCGACGGCGCAGACAGAGCCGTTTTCGCTGACGGCGCCGGTCGACGGCGAGACGGTGACGGCGTTTGCGGCGGATCATCTGGCCTACAACGCCACGACCCGTGACTGGCGGACGCACGAGGGAATCGATCTCGGCGCGGCGCTCGGGCAGAAGGTGCTTGCAGCGGCGGACGGAACGGTTTACGCGATCTATGACGACGAAAACTACGGCACGACCGTCGTTCTGCGCCACTCGGACGGCTTCACCACGCACTACGCCAACCTTTCCGAGGAGGTTTCCGTCACCGTCGGGCAGACGGTCGCAAGAGGGACGTGCCTCGGCACCGTCGCCCAAACCGCCAATGCCGAAACCGCCACTGCGCCGCATCTGCACTTTGCGCTCTTCCGAGAAAACACGCCGGTCGACCCGTCGGAGTTCTGGGGCGAATAGCGGCGCAAGTATCGTGAGGGTGAATGGCGGATTTGCGGATCGGTAAGGCGGCGTTTGCAAACGCCCACAGCGCACTCCGCTGAGCCCACGTAGGGCGCGCCGACCCCGGCGCGCCGCAAAACACCGTCCACCCGTAGACCGCACTACAATCCTCCGCACCCGTTAGCGGCACGCCGAGTCGGCGTGCCCTACGGAGAGAG
>CAZKSR010000043.1:5978-12957 GCA_964555465.1 uncultured Oscillospiraceae bacterium | reverse complement strand
TTATCTCAAGAAAACACCGCCGATACAAGGGGGAATCCACAGTTACGGCGTATATGATTTGAAAAACGAAATTGGCATTAAAAGAACGCATGTATAATATTTTCTGTAATATGTTATGAAACTGCTGTTGCTAATTTCAACAGCAACATAATACCGATTATGTAATACACCGTCATCTATGGCGGATTTTTGTTTTTTGGCTTAAATTATCAACCGCATATTTTCCATGCGCTGACGATGCTCGTTGCCGGTGGTGATAATATAAATTCGTGTCGTGTTGATACTGCTATGATCGAGGATATCAGCGAGCTTGGCGATGTCCTTTTCGATACCGTAAAATGTACGGGCGAAAAGGTGACGGAGATTATGCGGAAATACTTTTTGCGGGTTCACCCCTGCCTGTTCGCAAAGATTTTTCATTTCTCGCCAAATGTTCGTGCGGCTCATCTGCTTACCGGTTCGGGTTATAAATATGGCACCCGTTGTAATTTTCTGCCCGCTGCATAGCGGAGCAATTTCTTTTGCAATTCTCTGACAATGAACACCGAGCGTGTTTTACCCTTGAGCGAAACGACGGATTTTCCGCATTTTACCGCTTCTACCGTTATGTATTGCAGTTCGCTGACACGAATACCTGTTCCGCAGATAGTCTGTAAAATCAAATTAAGCCTTTCATTACCTTTCTGCTTTGCGGTGTTAACAAGTCGCATATATTCCGCTTTGGTTAGTTCCTTTTCTTCGGGACAGTAGATCTGCCGTTGGAGTTTGATGGACTTTACTTTTAAGTCCACCCATCCGAGAAAGGAAAACAGACCGTTGATGGATGCCAACATTGAATTGATACTCCGTGCGGCATAGTTTTCGGAAAGCAGCTTGTTTTTATAGGCGATAACCGTTTCCTTTGTGAGCTCCGCATCGCCTACATAAGCGGCAAACGCCCTTGCGTCACGGATATATTTTTCAACGGTATTTTCGCTCTTTTCCTCGTTTTTAAGATGCACGGCAAACGCCGCTATTTGTTTTTCCCTTATAATTCGTTCTTCCATTTTATTTACCTCCGAATAATATTTTACTCGAAAAGTATGAAAACAAAATTGTCATACATTATGGGCTCGTCAAATGTGCCGATTCCGAGCATAACAACTGCCCTGTTGGGAGTGCGGTGATTTCGGCTTTCTTCGGCAACGGAAAAGCTTTATCATTTATTTATTTGTCAATGATGTGAGACTTTTTGCGCTTTCATCCGTTTAATAGATGAAAGGACAAACGAGATCCTTTCGGAAAGGAGTAGGTCAATGGACAACGGTGCCAGTAGCTACCGCCGTTTCCTTGACGGTGATGACAAAGGCTTATCGGAAATTGTCAGGGATTACAGAGACGGTTTGACTCTTTATCTTAACGGCATTGTCAATAATATATCCATAGCCGAAGAGTTGATGGAAGAAACCTTTTTTAAGATCATAACAAAGAAGCCCGGGTTCCGTGCGAAGTGCTCATTTAAGACATGGCTCTATACCATCGGGCGAAATGCAGCGATCGATTATCTCAGGCATAACGCCAAGCGTTCGGGTTCCTCCTTTGATGATTTGGAGAATATGATCCAAGACGAATATGACATGGAAAAGCTCTATATCATCGAAGAACGCAAAATAACCGTGCACAGAGCGTTAAAGAAATTGAATTCTGAGTACAGGCAGGTTCTTTGGCTTCTTTATTTTGAGGGTCTATCCGCCTCTGAAGCGGCAATGGTTATGAAAAAGAGCTCCCGTCAGATGAAAAACCTCGTTTACCGTGCAAAAAGCGCTTTGAAATCAGAGCTTGACAAGGAGGGCTTTATTTATGAAGAACTATGATGAATTAACAAATGATCTGCTTCAGCGCAGAGATCGCTATGTTGCGGATCGAAAGAAAAAGAGAAAAAGAGCAGTGAGTGTTGCGGCATCCCTGTGCTGCGTCTGCATGGCTGCTCTGCTGGGCTTCGGTATGCGGCAGGGCGGTCTGCTTGACGGGGCTTCGCCCGACCGAGCCTTAGAGGATACCCTGCCTCCCGACGCGGAGGATACGCAGCATCTCGGCGCGGAGGATCCCTTCGATGGAGGCAGGAGCGAATCCGTTGATACCCCCGTCACCGGCGATAAAATAGTGATTAACTCCATTGAGGCCGTTTCCGCGGATCATAATATCTGCCTTTTTGCGGAGGATTTTGTCGAAATGACCCGTGATGAGATGGTCGAGTATTATGGCGTGGACTATATTCCCGAGGTTCCTGCGGATATTAAGCCTTGGGAGGAGGAACGCGCCGGCATTTACAGGAGAGACGGCGGAACCGGTGAGGTGTATTGGGATGCCGATATTCTGAACTATTCCAATGAGGATTTCACAAGGACGGTTCATGTTGAGGTCGATAAAGACAGTTATGTGCTTCGGGATTATTACTTCTTCAAGGGCTCGGAAGAAAGATCAACGATCAATCATCATGAGGTTTTGATCGGCTGTAGTATTGACGGACGCTACTATTCGGAGTTTGTGTATAACGGTGTCGGCTTCTGCATCGATGCAGAGGGCGTAACGGAAGAAGAATTCGTTGCAATGATTAAGTCCGTCCTTGCGTGAAACGAAGGGCGTCGCAGAAATGCGGCGCCCTTTTTTGATCTTGAACGGCGGCCGCAATTCCCAATTTTGAAATGATGGAATGGCAAAACATGAAATCAGGGGGAGCGTGCGTATGCGATGTGTAACGAAAAGTCGGAAAAGTTTGGTTCTTTCTATTGACAAGGAGGCGCTGCGGGGCTATAATGTACTAAATCAATAATTGAAACCGTTGAAGCGGAGATAACGGCAATGATGCCTTTGCAGAGAGCCTGCGGTGCTGGGAGTCAGGTAAGAAACAAGTTGTCAAATGGGCCGCGGAGGGCGCAGTCAAACGGGATTTCCCGGAGTATTCTGCGACGCTGTGGGCAAGCGTAAAAATGCCCGGGATATGTCGGTATCCCGCTGAGTGCACGGGTCAGCCCGTGAATCAAGGTGGCACCGCGGATTGTGTTTTATCCGCCCTTGACAGATGGTAGTATTCTGTCAAGGGCGGTTTTTGTTTTATACGGCCTTGCCGCAGGCAGATATTATCATCCCACCTCGCGCCGTCGAGACACCGTGCGGCACAAACGATCATCAACTCAGTCCATCAGGAGGTCATGTAGCATGAAAAACGAAGCAATCCCCTATAAAATCTATCTGAACGAAGCGGAGCTGCCGACGGCATGGTATAATCTGCGCGCCGATATGAAAAAGAAGCCGGCACCGCTCCTCAACCCCTCAACGCTTCAGCCGATGAAGGCGGAAGAGCTTGAGGGCGTGTTCTGCAGGGAGCTGATCGCCCAGGAGCTTGATCAGGATACCCCTTTCTTCGAGATCCCCGAAGAGATTCGCAGCTTTTATAAAATGTATCGGCCGTCGCCGCTCGTTCGCGCGTATTGCTTGGAAGAAAAGCTCGGCACACCTGCCAAGCTTTACTATAAATATGAGGGCAACAACACCAGCGGCTCGCATAAGCTCAATTCCGCCATCGCACAAGCCTATTACGCCAAAAAGCAAGGGCTGAAGGGTGTTACCACCGAAACGGGCGCAGGGCAATGGGGCACGGCACTCTCCATGGCCTGCTCCTATTTCGGCCTCGACTGCAGGGTGTTTATGGTAAAATGCTCCTATGAGCAGAAGCCGTTTCGCCGCGAAGTGATGCGTACCTACGGCGCATCGGTCACGCCGTCGCCGTCTATGGAAACCGAGGTCGGCAGGAGAATCCTCGCAGAGCATCCCGGAACCTCGGGAAGCCTTGGCTGCGCCATCTCCGAAGCGGTGGAAAAGGCCGCCTCCCTGGACGGCTATCGCTATGTTTTGGGCAGTGTGCTGAATCAGGTGCTCCTGCATCAAACGGTCATCGGCTTGGAAACCCAAAAGGCTCTTGAAAAATACGACATTCGAGCGGATATCATTATCGGCTGTGCAGGCGGCGGCTCCAATCTCGGCGGCCTGATCGCACCCTTTATGGGCGAAAAGCTTCGAGGCGAAGCCGATTACCGCATCATTGCCGTCGAGCCGGCCTCCTGCCCGACCCTCACAAGAGGCGTGTATGCGTATGATTTCTGCGATACCGGAAGAGTTTGCCCGATGGCGAAAATGTACACCCTCGGCTGTGATTTTATTCCTTCCGCCAACCATGCCGGCGGTCTGCGCTATCACGGCATGAATTCGACGCTTTCCGAGCTTTACGACAGGGGGCTCATGGAGGCGGTCAGCGTTCGGCAGACCGATGTGTTCGAGGCGGCGGAATATTTTGCGAGGGTGGAGGGCATCCTGCCTGCGCCCGAAAGCGCTCATGCCATCCGTGTGGCGATCGATGAAGCCCTTAAATGCAAGGAAACGGGAGAGGAAAAGGCCATCGTGTTCGGGCTGACCGGCACCGGCTACTTCGATATGGTGGCGTATCAAAAATACCACGACGGCGAAATGACGGACAGAATTCCTACCGAGGAGGAGCTGGAACGCTGTCGGGAAAAGCTCCCACGGGGGAATTAAGGAAAACGGCTTTGCCGTTCGGGAGGCACGGCTCTCCGCGCATAAAAATAAAAAATGAGAACCACTCGATTCGGAACCGGATTTTCGGTTCGGATCGGGTGGCTTTTGCACGGAAGCCTTTTAAGGGAAGCGCTGCGGAGCGATGAGGTACGCAGGCACACGGCGTTGGAGGCTCAGTCGAGGTAGCTTCGCAGAATTTGGAGGACGCAGGACTGCTGCTTGCTTGACAACCTGCGGTATGGAAGAAGGAGACGGGCTTCCTCGGCGGTCAGGCCGGGAGCGGCGAGCGTATGGCCGACCGGATAGTCAATGCCGGTCTGAAAAAAGTCGGTAAGGCGTTTCATCGTCTCGATATCCGGCTCGATATTGTGATTTTCGTACTTGTTGATCGACTGCCGGCTGACGCCGATGGCTTCGGCCGGCTCTCTCTGCGTGACACCGCTTTGCAGGCGCAATGCTCTTAAATTTTTCAGCATGATCCTCACCTCCGTGACATTATCTTAACAACAAACGGGCGTTAAAGAAAACCCCCGATCATTAGTTATTGGCAACAACGGGAGGTTGGATTATAATGATAATATAAGCTTTAGGGAGGAAAGACCGTGAAAAAAAGACAAATTCTTGCGATATTCCTGCTTCTTTCCGGAACCATGTATAATCCGGACGATATCCTCTGAACGGGGCAAAAATCGGTTCTAAAAATCAATTTTCCGCATAGGTACTATGGGGAGTTGATTTGATGTATACCAAGGAGCGAAGACGGGCGTCGGTAGGGCTTTTGAGCGTTGCGCTGCTGCTGACGGCGATGGCCTTTCGGCTGGCGGATGCGGCGAAAAATCAGCGTTGGCAGGCTTCAAATGTAAGAATCACGACTGTTTTATCGGAAATCATCGAAGAAACCGAGGCGACTTACCCCACGCTGCTCTATACGCCGGAGGAGTGGACAAGCCCGAAATTCTCCCTTTCGGAGGTTGGCGAGATCACCAATCGCTCGGGGAAGAGCTTTGATGCGGCGGCACTTCTGGCGCAGGCGACGCCCTTCGAGCGGACAAGCGAGCCGATGGTGCTCATCGTCCATACCCATGCGACCGAGGCGTACGCCGATGCGCCCGACTACCGCTCGACCGATGCCGCGCAGAACGTCCTGCGTGTGGGACAGGCATTGGCCGACCGCCTCAATGCAAACGGCATCGCCACCTTGCACGATACGACCCTGATCGACCGCATGGGCTACAGCGAGTCGTATGCGCACGCCGCCGAGGTCATTGAGAAGTATTTGCGCGAGTATCCGTCCATTCAGATGGTCATCGATGTCCACCGCGACGCCGTGGCGGACGAGAACGGGACGCAGCTTGCCATGAAAACGACGATCAACGGGCAGGCGGCGGCGCAGCTCCTTCTGGTCATGGGGACGGACGGGAGCGGCCTGACGCACCCGAATTGGCAGGGGAATCTGGCGTTTGCCCTGAAAATCCAAGCCCTTTGCAGGCAGAGGTCGGAGGGGAGTATGCGCGATCTGACGCTCAGCTCGAATCGGTATAATCAGCATTTGACGGCACATTCCATCCTTTTGGAGGTCGGCGCAGCCGGCAATTCGCTCGAGGAGGCCGTCGTCTCGGCGGAATTTTTCGGCGATTGCCTGACGGAATTGATTTTTGCGGACGAATCATGACAAAACAGGGTATTACAATATAACAAAAAAATAATCCGATCGGAATAGGAAAGGAAAGTTCGTTATGACTATTCTTATACTTGGGCTTGCTGTAATTGCGGTATTTATTTGGCTTCTGTATTGTATTGCCAATCGGTTCTATCGTGCGGCTTGCGAAAAGGGGTACTGCGATCGGGCGTACTTCCGCTATTGCTTCTGGCTTGGCTTTGTCGGATGGTTGATGGTCATTGCCCTGCCGGACAAAAATGCAAGACAGGCTGTTGTGCCTTCCGAAAGCCGCACGACGATGCCGTCCTTCGGTGACACTCCGTAAAACTCTGAGCAGATGACTCGCCCTGCGCCCATGCTTCCGCAGGAGCAAAGAGCAGGAGCGAGGATCGGAGCATCAAATGCCCGAGACGGGGTGCGGAGTGCCGCAGTGGTTGCTCCCTACAACGACGCAGATGGGAGCAGAGGCATGGGCGGCGTCGGGGTCGGCGTGCCCTACGGGGTGGTGCGATTTGGGCGCTCCGCTCTTTGCGGCGATGCGATTTGATCCGATTAAAAATACAACAGCTCCTCTGCCGTACCTCGGCAGAGGAGCTGTTCGTTTTCAATATGCACGGCAGTGGGCCTTTGGAGTGAGCGAAGCGCATCGGTTGCGCTTGCTTGCGGTGTTCGGGCGTTCGTTTCGTCTAAGGGTTCGTTTCGTCTAAGGGTTCGTTTCGTCTAAGGGTTCGTTTCGTCTAAGGGTTC
>CAZKSR010000043.1:0-5878 GCA_964555465.1 uncultured Oscillospiraceae bacterium | reverse complement strand
GTTTCGTCTAAGCGTTCGTTTCGCCTAAGCGTTCGTTTCGCCTAAGCGTTCGAGGGCGGCGAGGCGGACGCAGACGGTGAATACCTCCATGGCCAGCTTTACTTCCTCGACCGGCGGCAGGGTCGGCGCGATGCGGATGTTGCTGTCACTCGGGTCGATGCCGTAGGGATAGGTCGCTCCTGCGGCGGTCATGACGATGCCGGCCTGCTTCATCAGCGCAACGATGCGCTTCGCCGTCTGCGGCATGGCGTAGAAGGAAACGAAATACCCACCCTTGGGAGCAGACCAATGAGCGATATTGAGCGAATACAGATCGTTTTTGAGCGTTTCCAGAACCGCCTCAAATTTCGGCCGCAGGATTTCCGCATGGCGGCGCATGAGCTTGAGCGTGTGCTCCTTATCCTTGAGGTAGAGGACGTGGCGAAGCTGGTTCATCTTATCGAATGAGATGGTCTGGCAGGTCAAAATAGACTCAATGTGCTTCAAATTCTCCACGGAGGATGCCATCACCGCAACGCCCGCGCCGGGGAAGGTGATTTTCGAGGTCGAGGCGAATTCGTAAACCATGTCGGTGCTGCCATACTCCCGACAAACGCTCAAAATGTTGCAAAAGGGCTCAAAATCGCCAAAAATCTCATGGATGCAGTAAGCGTTATCCCAGATCAGCGCAAAATCCGCCGCGGCAGGATGCAGAGCGGCGATGCGGCGCACGGTTTTTTCGGAATAGGTAATGCCGTCGGGGTTGGAAAACTTCGGAACACACCACATTCCCTTGACGCACGGATCCATGACCGCCTCCTCGACGGCGTCCATATCGGGGCCGTCCTGCGTCAACGGGATCGGGATGAGCTCCATGCCGAAGGACTGTGAGATTTTGAAATGGCGGTCGTAGCCGGGAACGGGACAGAGGAATTTGACGGTCTTTTCCTGCGCCCAGGGACGGGGCGAGTGGAGCAGACCGTGGGTATAGGCCTTGCTGACGAGGTCGAACATCAGCTCCAGACTGGAATTTCCGCCGACCATGACCTCCTCCGCCTCCACGCCGAGCAGCTCGGCAAAGAGCCGTCGGGCAGAGGGAAGTCCCATCAGCTCGCCGTAATTGCGGACATCGACACCGTCACGGAAAAAGGAATCATTTTCGCTCAAAACCGAGCAAATATCGCTCACCATGTCCAACTGCGCCGCAGAGGGCTTGCCTCTGGCCATGTTTAATTTCAGACCGAGGGCGCAATAGCGATTGAATTTTTCCGAAAGCGAGGCATATTCGACCTTCCGCTCCTCGGCGGTCAACTGTGCGTAGGGCTTCATCTGACTTCCTCCTTCGCTCAAGACGTGCGCAGATAGTGCGCCGTGCCGCCGCTGTCCGTCAGGGAGAGCTCGCGGCCGTCTAGCTGATATTCAAAAACGCCGTTATAAGGGGTCGTGCCGGCGGTAATGGAGTAGATGATCTCGTCGCCCTCCACGCGGAAGGTGCCGGAGATGGTTTGCAGCTTTTCGCCGTTTTGATAGACCGAGACGGAGAGAACACCGTCCTCGCCGAACGAGATGGACTCCGTATAGCCGAGCTGACCGGAGCTTGCGCTCGACCAGTCACCGGCCAGCCCCCTCGGCAGGGGGATGATGGCGTTTGAGTCTCCGTTCTCGCCCGAAATCGTTGCGTCCTTTTCGGCAGCGACGTTGTCCGGCTCGGAGTGGCAGGCAACGCAGAATAAAAATGACAAAATCAAGAATAAAAGTAAAATGCGCTTCATAGCTTGCCTCCTTCATAGAATTGCGCTCGAAAGGCAGGAGTGCCGTCAATTTTCAAGCCCTGCACGTAGCCGCCCTCGGCTTGCAGGCGGATCGTCTCACCGAGGAAGCACTCGCGGTCGAAGATGACGTCCAGACAGAGGGCGTTCGGCGGCGCATAGGCTTCGGCACGGCGGATATAGCGAACGTTATTCAGGTGGCCGTTTTGATCCAGCTCCTCGGCACAGACGACCCATTCGGAGACGGTCGGCAGGTCGGGCAGATTCAGGCGGCGCAGCGCGTCGGTGCGCTCCGGCTGCGGCATGGGAAGCGACCACAGCGCGCAGATGCTTTTCATATTGAGAATATTGCGCCGATCGGCGTCCACCAGAACCCATGACTGCACCGCGCGGCCGATGCGCTCGTCGCCGTCGAAGAGGTCAAAATCTCGATTGCTCACCGCCGCCGAGGGCTTGCGCAGCCATGTTTTGACGCGAGCCTCCCCCTTCGGCAGACGGGTCAGGCAGAGGCGGCTGCGCGCGATCATCCAGAGAGCGCCGTAGTTTTTCAGCATATTGGGAAAGTCGATCGACAAATCGACTGCGTGAGCGGTCGCGGCGGCCTCCAGCGCCGACATCGCATCGGCAAGAGAACGGAGGCGCGGCAGGGTGATTTCGAGAGTTTCGTGCATGGTCGGCTCCTTTGGCGGTTCGAGAAGAGGGGGAGGCGTCGTTTTGTGAAGCAATAAAGCCCGTCGCGGCGACGTCCCCTGCGGCGCACGGCGAAAACGGCTCGCAATGAGGCGCGCAAAAGCTGATATCAAAACGGATTTCAATTATTTTACCACCGCCGAGGCATCTCGTCAAGAATATCCTTGCGTTTTTCGGGAATCTTAAGGCCGAGGTGAGAAAATGGCTTATGTGCTGCGGTCGGACGGTGTTTATCTCGGTGAGGTCTGCGACGAAAATTTTCAAAAAATCCTCGGCGGCTCCGCCGACTGGAACCGCCGGGTGGTCAAAATCGGCGCGCATACATTATTTATATATTCCATCGACGGGCTGACCTCGGGCGGCGACATTTCGGAATACGTCGTCAAGCCGCTCATGCAGGACACCGTCGGCGGCACGATGGACGACCTGTGCGACCGTGCACTGCATCGGACGGTCTACAACTCCGTTGCCGTGCTCTGCGAGGATCTGAACGACGCCCTCTCGAAGCTGATCAACGGCTTCAGCGTGGTGCTTTTCGGAGAAAAGGCCGTTGCCTTTGAGGACAAGACCGGCGAGAAGCGTTCGCCGTCGCCTCCGGAGGTCGAGAACACCGTCAAAGGGCCGAAGGATGCATTCACCGAGACGTCCCGAACGAACACGAGCCTCCTGCGCCGCCATCTGCGCTCGCCTGCCCTGCATTTTTACGAGACAACGGTCGGGCGGCGCAGCCGCACCAATGTCTCCGTTGCCTACCTTGAGGGCTTGACTGCGCCCGAGCTTGTCGAGCGAATGAAAAAACGTCTCGCCGAGATCGACGTCGACGGCTTTCTCACCCCGTCGGCGGTGGAGGAATATGTCTCCGGCTCACGAGCCACCCCTTTTCCGCTCCTGCAATACACCGAGCGAACGGATCGCTTTGCGCAGGGCTTGCTCGACGGGCGTATCGGCCTGCTGGTCGACGGTCTGCCGCTGGGTTATCTCCTGCCCGTTGACCTCGGCGTGCTTCTGACGAGCGCCGAGGATCGGGGAACGAACTACCTCACGGCCTCACTTCTGCGGCTGGTACGGTATTTGGCACTCGCGTGCAGCCTGCTTTTGCCGTCCGTTTATGTGGCAATGACGGCGTTTCATCCGGCAATGCTCCCGACGGCGCTGCTCGAATCCATCATCGAGGCAAAGCAGGCTGTCCCGTTCCCGACGATTTTCGAGGTGCTCGGCCTGCTCATCTCTTTCGAGCTTTTGCAGGAGGCGAGCATCAGCCTGCCACATTCCGTCGGCCAAAGCCTGTCGATCATCGGCGGACTTGTGGTCGGCTCGGCGGCGGTGGAGGCGCGGATTTTGTCGCCTGCTGCCTTGATCGTCGTCGCTGTGGCGGGCATCTGCGGCTTCGCACTGCCGGGACGGGGCTTCGCCGATGCCATTCGCCTGTGGCGCTTCCTGCTGACGATTTCGGCGAGCCTCGCCGGACTGTACGGCGTGACCGTCGGCGGACTGTGCCTGATGGTGCATCTGGCAGGGCTTTCCAGCTTCGGAGAGCCGTATCTTGCCCCGTTTGCGAGGGTCAGCTTGAGCGGCATTTTGAGAAAACGATTAAAAAACGTCAAATTTCGACCCCTCGACCTGCATCCGCAGGATCAACGAAATCAGAGGTGAAGCCTTTGCGTTTTTGGCATTGCGCACTTGCGGCGGCGCTGCTGACGGCCGCTTTCGGTCTGCCGTTTCGGGAATACCCGACGCAGCGGCTCCTGCCCATCCGCACGCTTCAGGCGCAGCGGACACCCGACGGCGTTTATCTGCGCAGCGAGGCCGGCGAGGGCGAGGGAGCAACATGGGATGAGGCGGTGGCGGCGCTGCGAAAAAATGCGGGCGGCGAGGTTTTCTTCGAAACGACGGAGCACATCGTATTTTCCGATGCGGACTTGGCGCGCGATGCAGCCGCAAGCGGCATCCTGCGGCCGGCGGCGCAGGTGCACTTTTCCGAAAAGCTTCGGGAGGCGGAGACGGCGAATGATTATTTTTCGGCGCATCCGTCCGAGCTGCGCCTGTCGGATTTCGGAATTTACGGGCAGGAGGAGCGCATGGAATGACAACACGGAACAAACAGCTCCTTGCACTGACCCTCTGCGCATCGACCGTGGCATCGGCGTGGGTCTTGCCGTCGGTCGGATGGGTGTGGGCAGGGCTGGCGTCGCTTTTGGGTGTCGCTTTGGCATCGGCCGCCTTGCATCGTCCGCCTTTGACGGCGAAGCTGCTCCTGATCCCCTTGCTTGCATGGAATTTTCTGATGCTCGGCGCGGCATCGCGACTGCTTTCGACCGCCTTTCCCGACGGAAACGAGGGAACCGGCCTGATTCTGCTCCTCGTGGCAGTCTATGCGGCAGGACGCGGCGAGAAGGTCGTGCTGCGCGTCGGGGCGGTGGCAGTATTTCTGATTACTATATTATATGGTATACTGGTCGGCTTTTCGCTTCCCTCGGCCGATGCTTCGTCCGCGGGCCTCGGAGGGACGGAAAACTGGCCGATTCTCGTTGCCGCACTCTCACCGATGCTTTTGTCATTCCTGCGCAGAGAAGAGACAAGGCTCGGGACATGGGGCTTGACGATCCCGGGCTTGGCGT
Source organism: uncultured Oscillospiraceae bacterium (assembly GCA_964555465.1). Taxonomy (GTDB): domain Bacteria; phylum Bacillota; class Clostridia; order Oscillospirales; family Oscillospiraceae; genus JAZOXB01. Next base: position 822 of record CAZKSR010000043.1, on the reverse strand, counting down.
TACTTTGCGCCGTCGTGACGGGTGAAAATCGGAATTTCTACACGGCGATGAAAAGTGTGTCGGTTTTCGGAGTGATCGAACGATTGGAGCCGTTGGCTTCCGTAGCGGCTTGCATCGGCGGTTTCTGCCTTATGGCGGAGGTCTGCGCCGTCAATGAGCGCATCGGAGAAAAAATCATGCGCAGAAAAGTAATTGTCACACCGATGAATTTTTTTCTGGGCGGCGCTTGCTTTTGGCTTTCCGCACTTGTCCCCGATGCAGTTATGGCCGTCGGCACCGCCATATTTTGGGGTCTGATCCCGTTTTTTCCACAAGGGATTGAAATCTCGAAAAAATTTGAAAAAAACGAAAAAAGTGCTTGACAAAAGGGAACTTCGTTGCTATAATATGCGAGCACTTGAGGAACGGAGCCGAGAACGAAAAAACTTTTCAAAAAAGTGAAAAAAGTTCTTGACAAATGAGAAACAAGATGCTATAATCGAAAAGTCGTCACCGCGGCGGAGAGCTTGCTCAATGAAACGGCGGTCGGCTTAAGAGATAGGCTACGGAAGTAGCGGTGTACCTTGTAAATTAAACAACGAGAAACATGAACAAACACCATGGACAATTTTGATTGAAAAAAGATGAAAGTTGTTCTTAAGATGTCAGTGAAGAAACTGAGATTGCGAGAATAGCCAACGAAATTCTTGAGTATAGCTAAGAGCGAACTTATGGATTGACGATTTTATTCACGAAGCGAAAGCGGAGTGATTAAGATACCATTCATAGAGAGTTTGATCCTGGCTCAGGACGAACGCTGGCGGCGTGCCTAACACATGCAAG
>CAZKSR010000042.1:0-13058 GCA_964555465.1 uncultured Oscillospiraceae bacterium | reverse complement strand
GAAGCAATTCGCAATGAACAAATGATTTGTGAATACGAAAAACTGATAACAGAGCTTCCTAAAGGTTCTCTGATTTGCCGCAAGAACGAATATTATTATTTGAAGTATCGAAAAGATGGAAAAGTTTGCGATGAATACATTGGCAAAGATACGGAAGTAATCGCAAAAATCAGAGAACAATTGGAACAACGCAAGCATTATGAAAAAATGCTCTCGGCATTAAAGCGAGAGCAAAAAACTATAACAAAGATTATGGAGGGGTTAGAATGATTTTATATCACGGTAGTACAGACCTTGTAGATAAGCCTGAAATTCGGGTTGGCGAAATATTTTTGGATTTCGGTGTAGGATTTTATACCACTACCTCCTACGAGCAGGCAGAGCGTTGGGCAAGAATTAAAATGCGCAGAAATAATGCTGATGTCGGTTATGTAGCAATCTATGAGTTTGACTTTGAAAAAGCGCAGAAAGAACTCAATATCAAACGATTTGAAAATGCAGATGAAGAATGGTTAACCTTCGTTGTTAACAATCGCAACGGTAAATCTGCAAATGATAATGCAGATATGCACATAGGTCCTTTGGCGGATGATAATGTATATCAGTCAATCCGACTTTTTGAAACAGGCGCTTATGATGCGGAATATACTGTTAAGAAAATGAAAACCGAAGTGTTACACGACCAATGGACTTTGCACACTGAAAAGATTTTAGATTATCTTACATTTATTGAAGCTAAAGAAATTAGATAGGAGTAGCATTATGGGACAGGAACAATTCGCAGCAATAATGCCATATATCAGTGCAGACTTGGTTGCTATGATCGCAGACAAACAAAGCATTACTAATGAAGAAGCTATAATTAAACTATATGCTTCTAAACTTTATGAAGCACTTGAAAACGAAGAAACCAAAGTATGGCAGTATAGTACGCAAATGCTATATTTGTTATTTGAACAGGAACAAAAGACCGGCACGATACAGTTTCCCGATGTATAAGGAGGAAAATTTATGAGCAAAGAAATGACATTTACTGTTTTTTGTCTTGAAAATTATAAATTGCATCGCAATCTGACCGGCAAAGCAGTTGCAAAACTTTTCAGTGACTATGGGGTATTTGATTATATCTATGAATTCTATGATGTTCTACACACAACAAGCCACAACTATATCAATAACGATATTGATATTTATCTTAAATCTCGCGGAGCTGTAATATCTCTATAACATATTAAATCAAAAAAGGAAAACTGCTATCACTCGACAGCAGTTTTCTTTTTGGGAACATTTTGTGTGATAAGGTACAATAAATTGCGCAAATTATTGTACCTTATCTTTTCTTTTTTCAAAATCAAAGTCGCTTCTCTGTTCCGAGCCGATGATTCGTCATTGCTTCCATTCGGCAAAAATCGAGCCTGCATTGATTTGCAGGCTCGATTTTATTTCAACTTGATGATGCGCTCTTCCTTCAAGGTCACGATGAACATCGGAACGAAGACCAAGTGCAGTGCAACTCCGTGGAGCGTAGAGGTGAAATGGATTCGGAACACATCGGGCAAGGAAAAGGCTCCCACGTCGAAGACGCCGAGGAAGGAGTAAATCGCCCGAAATACGCCGCCGACGATCCGCCCGAGCAGCATTGCCGGAATCAGCGACAAATAAAGATTCAAGAGGAGGCTCTTCGTGCGAACCGCCTTCATGAACAGACCGCAGAAAACGCCGTAGGCTATCAGCTCCGGCAGGACAAGGGCAAGCTCGCCCACCGCCGCCGTTCCGCAGAGCAGGGAGGAAAAGATCGGCCCCAAAATGCCGCAGGCCGCACCGTATGCGGCGCCGCAGATGAGGCCGCAGATCAGAACGGGGATGTGCATCGGGCAAAGGCTCTCTCCGAGAAGCAGCGGCAAAAGATAGCAGCACGCCACGCAAAGCAGGCAGATAAAAATTTTCTTGATGACCGACATTTTTCGTTATCCCTCTTGCGCAAGACGCTGTTTCAGCGCATCCACGGTGGTTTGATAGGCACGCTCCATGGAATCCGCGCAAGCAGATTCCACCGGCTGTCCGATCAGAATCGATGCAATTTCCCGAAGCATACGGGGATTTTTCACCAGAATCGGCCCGGTCAGGTGGGTGCCGAAGCAGTTTTTCAGTCGGAAGCCCTCCGCGCTGCGGTCTTTTTCGTTGCCGAAGCCCAGCTTCATGGCAAACAGCGGAGTATCGATGCCGCTCGTTTTGCTGCACTTATTGATGAAGCCGACGAGCAGATCGTCCCCGTACTGCGCCAGTGCGTCACCGACGATGCGGCGCTTGCCCTCGACCGTGACGAAATCGGCAAGACGGAGGCATTTGTATTCTTTCCCGTCGGCATCCGTGACGCTTGCGCCGAGAAGCTCAAAGCTGTTGCCGGTGAAGAGAAGGACTTTTTCCTCCTCCACTGCCGTTTTCAGGGCATCGCGGTATTTCAGAAGCTGCGAAAGTGCCAGCTTCTGCTTCGATTCCGTGCCGGAGCCCATGTAATAAAAATCATAGCCGGAGATGTCGCGGTCTTCATAAAGAGAAAGCCTGTCCACGCGGACGCTGTGCCCGAGGTCGCTCAGGTACCGCTCTAAGACGGCAATGTTGGCATACTCGCCGTAAAGATTCATGAGATCATCATAGATGTGCAAAAGCTTGATATTCATTTTGCTCCCCCCTTTACCGTGACGGCGGACAGGAATTTCATACGATCGGAAAAGCAGGTGACGGCGCACAGATGCTCATCGCCGTTCTGACGCAGCTCCTCGCAAGCCGCGCCGATGTCCTCGATCACATGAATTTTGTCCTGCGGAACAGTTGTGAACGAGAATCTGGCGGCAAGGTCATTGCAATATTTGCCGCAGAGGTAGATTTTTTGAATGTTTTCGGAATCGAGCCAGTCGAAGCGAATATCCCAGAGCCACGAAGTCTCGCTCGTGAAATACTTTCGGCTGATCGCATCGACGATAACGATGACGGTGCAGGGCTGTTTTCTTGCGGCGGCATAGCGCAGGGACATATCGTAGGAAATCGAATTCTCGTGCTTGGAGACGAGGAAGGTGCCCTCGTGCTTGCCGAGCGTAAACTCGATAAAGCGGCCGTTTTTGAGGATATAGTTGCTCAAAACCTGCGAGATCTTCGCCGTATCAATGCCCAGAAGGGCGCAGAGCGTGTAGGTCGCCAGAATATTATATACATTATAGATACTGCGCAACGCAAGCTGTGTGCGATCCTTGCCGCAAATCGTAATTTCGCCGCGGTCGAGGTCGACATCGGTCACGGCAAAGTCGGTGTCATGACGCCTGAAATCACAGCTCGTGCAGCGGAACGAGCCGATATGATTGTAGTGATAGAAGTCATATTCCATCGGCTTTCCGCAGACGGGGCAGTAACGGAAATCATGGTAAGCACCGATGAATTCATCCGTGTCGAGGCTGCAGCGATCCATGCCGAACCAGACGACATTCTTGCGATTTCGTCCGAAGAGGGAAACCATCGGATCATCGGCGTTCAAAATGAGCTGCGTGTCGTCGAAAACGCTCTCCTTGATGGCGTCAAATACCCATTCGGGGTGGGCGTTACGGGTAAGCTGGTCGCGATAGAGGTTCGTGATGACATAGTGCGTCGGATGGAACCATTTGAAGGTGAATTTCGTATACCGCTCGTCCGATTCGATCAGCAGGACGTCCTGTTTCATCCTGCCGCCCCATGTGCAGGAGTTCAGCATCATCGTGGTGACGCCCTCAATCTGGTTGGAGCCTTCGACATTGTAGGCGACGGTTTTGCCGGCGGCCTTGAGCGTAGCGGCAATCATCTCCACGGTCGAGGTCTTGCCGTTGCTTCCCGTGACGGCAACGATGGTCTTGGGCTTTCGGATACGGCGGAGAATGTCCGGGCAGATCTTCAGAGCAAATTTGCCCGGCATACTGGTTCCCTTGCCGAGCGGCTTGCCGACCAGGGTCGCCAGACGACAGATCAAAATGGCCAAAAATTTTCTCATCATTCAAATTCCTTTCCTTCGTACATTGAATTCATACTTATACCATATTCCGACGAATTATGCAAGCATTTTCAAAAATTCTTCCTCGGAAAGCACGGGAACGGACAGCTCGTTTGCCTTTTTCAGCTTGCTTCCGGCGTTTTCTCCGGCGACAACATAGGTCGTTTTCCTTGAAACCGAGCCGGATACCTTTCCGCCGCGCAGCTCGATCTGCTCGCTCGCCTCTTCTCTTGTAAAGAGTGACAGTGCACCGGTCAGGACGAAGGTCATCCCGACAAACCGCTGATCCTCCGACACAAAGGTGCTCTCGAAATTCACGCCGGCCTCACGGAGCCGCTCGATCATGTGCTGCGACTGCGCATCGGCAAACCATGAGGTCAGATTCTCCGCCGTAATCGCGCCGATGTCCCGAAGCAGGGTCAGCTCTTCCCTGCTTGCAATCATCAGCTTGTCCAGCGAGCCGAAGTGCTTGGCAAGCAGCTTTGCCGCCTTTTCTCCGACCTGACGGATCCCCAGTGCAAAGATCAGGCGGCTGAGGTCGTTCTTTTTACTCTCGGCAATGGCGTTGACCAGCTTCGTTGCGGCCTTTTCTCCGTTCTTCCAGAGTGACTTCATTTGGTCAACCGTAAGGAAATAGATGTCCGCAGGCGAAGCAATACTCTTGTTTGCGATAAGCTGATCCACAATCGCTTCCCCAAGTCCGTCGATATTCATGGCGTTGCGCGAGACAAAATGTGCGATATTTCGGCTGAGCTGAGCAGGACATTCCGCGCCCGTGCAGCGCATGGCGACGCCATCCTCGTCTCGTACAACCGCCGCACCGCAAACGGGGCAGACCTTCGGAAGCAAATACGGTGTCGTCCCCTCGGGACGCTTTTCGCGCGCGACCTCCAAAATTTCGGGGATGATCTCCCCTGCCTTGCGAATACGGACGGTGTCTCCGATTCGGATGTCCTTTTCGGAGATGAAATCCTGATTGTGGAGGGTCGCGTTGGTGACCGTCGTTCCGGCCAATCGGACGGGATCGACGACGGCCTTCGGGGTCAGGACGCCGGTTCTGCCCACTTGAATGACAATTTGCCGCAAAACAGTCTCCTTGATCTCCGGCGGATATTTATAGGCGCACGCCCAACGAGGGAATTTCGCGGTGCTGCCCAGAGCCTCACGGCCGCCGAGGTCGTTCAGCTTCGCGACCGCACCGTCGATATCGAACGGATAATCATAGCGTTCGTTTCCGATGCGCCGAATTTCGTCGATCACCTCCTGCGCCGAAGCACACAGGCGGTACGGTATGACCTTGAAATGCAGAGAACGAAGATAGTCCAGCGTCTGCCCGTGCGTCTGAAACGAGATCCCCTCTGCGAGCTGTAGGTTAAAGATCAGAATATCCATCTTCCGCTCGGCGGCGATTTTCGGGTCGAGCTGACGCAGAGAACCGGCGGCGGCATTTCGCGGATTGGCAAAGAGTGCTTCTCCGCGTGCCTCCCGTTCGTCGTTCAGCTTTTCGAAGGTCGCCCGTGGCATAAACACCTCTCCGCGAACGATCAGGCGGTGCGGCGCATTTTCCAGACGCATCGGAATGGATCGGATTGTCTTCAGGTTTTCCGTTACGTCCTCACCGATTCGTCCGTCGCCGCGTGTCGCGCCGCAGACAAAGACGCCGTCGAGATATTCCAGCGCGACGGACAGTCCGTCGATCTTCGGCTCGACGGAATAAACGGCATCAGGCACGCTCCGCCGCAAACGGAGATCGAAGTCATCGACCTCCTCCTCGGAAAAAACGTCCTGCAGGCTCTCCAGAGGAACCGCGTGCTCGTATTTTTGAAATCCTTCCACCGCTTCGCCGCCGACGCGACGAGTCGGTGACAGGGGCGATGCGTACTCCGGGTGCTCGGCTTCCAGCGTTTCCAGCTCCCGAAGCAGGCGGTCATACTCAAAATCAGGCATGGTCGGCGCATCAAGGACATAATATCGGTGGTTCGCCTCTTCGAGAAGCTTTTCCAAACGGCGCATTTCATCTTTCGGATTCATTCATTTGCCTCCAAGCCAAAGTAGGTGGTCGGCACGGTGCCGACAATGACGGTTTCGGCGGCGACCACTGAGGATTCCACCGAGATTTCGAACGTATTGATCCAGGTCAAGACCGTAATATCAACCTGAATATCGATCATAATGCGGTGCAGGGTCTGATTGATCCCTGCGCTCGTGAAGCTGTTGCGGAATTCGGCGTCCGTCGACCGCACCGCAAGAACACGGATGGGGACGGAGGCTCCCTTGCCCGAGAAGAGCTCCGGAAAGAGCAGAGATCCGATGGGCACGGACAATTCCTCCTGCGTCATGCTCTGCAGACGGGTGTCCAGGCAGTGCAGAATATCGGTTTTCAGGCGGTTCAGCTCGGACATATTCGTGCGTACGGCTGTGACGGTTCCCGAAGCGTCCGTCTCCAGCATGACAATACTGTCATAGTCAATGTTGCCCGAGGCGATCTGCTCGGCAATCGCGGCGTTGATCGCATCGGATGCCTGATTTTCCACCTGCAGAGATACCATATCCTCTGCAAGCGGCTCCAAGCGGTAACGAACAAGGAGCGTCAGCGCGGTAGCCATCGTCAAAACAGCCGCGATCAGAATTCGCAATCGACTGCGTCGGTCGGCACTCATCATATCACCTCATAGATCATTATGAGGCCCCGAGCGGAATTATCACCGAAAGAATCGCCGCGCCGTGCTCGCGTTGAGGCAGAGGACTTAAAGCTTGTGCATCTTCGCAGAGGCCGCGCTTGCCATCAGGCGTTTTGTCCCGACCTGATCGAAAACAACCTCCAGCATGGCGTCGTTTCCGGCCTTGAGAACGGTCAGCACCATTCCCTTGCCGAAGACATCGTGCAGAACCATGTCGCCCTTGGCGTAATCGACCACGGCCGCCTTCTTCGGCGCAGAAGTGACGGAGGGACGATACATTGACTTTTGCGAAGAGCTTCCTTTTGCTCCCGAAGCGCCGTAGCCTCCGAACGAGGGGGAATAATCGCCCACACGATAGGCGGCGGAGGTCGGCGCAGACTTCTCAATGAGCAGCTCGGGCGGAATTTCGTCCAAGAATCGGGAGCGTCGGTTGGCCGAGGTGTGGCCGTAAAGCATCCTCTGCCGTGCGCTGGTGATGGTCAGACGTTTCTTCGCCCGTGTCATGCCGACATAGCAAAGGCGGCGCTCTTCCTCGATCTCGTCCTCCTCCCCGATCGCTCGCAGACTCGGGAAAATGCCCTCCTCCGCGCCGATCAGAAAGACATTCGGGAATTCCAAGCCCTTTGCTGCGTGCATCGTCATCATCACAACGGCATCAGCGTCCTTGTCATACTGCTCAATGTCGGTGTAAAGGGCGATTTCCTCCAAAAATCCGTTCAGCGTCGGCGTATCGGTGCTTTGCACATAGTTCACGATGGAGGATTTCAGCTCTCGGATGTTCTCCAGACGGGTGCGGTTTTCAGGCTCGTTCTTCTGCTCCAGCATGGCGACATAGCCGCTGCGAATGAGAAGCTCTTCATAAAAATCGGGCAGCGGCATCGTCTCGGCCAGCGCCGCACATTCCTCGATGAGCAGGCTGAATTCCAAAAGCTTCTGTGCGCTGCGCTCCAAAGCAGGATAATTGTACGGGTCGCCAAGAACGGAATACAGCGGCAGCTCGGCCGCGCTGCTCAGCCGCTCGATGGCTTCGACGGTTTTTGCGCCGATGCCGCGCGGCGGCTGATTGATGATACGTTTCAAGCGAAGATCGTCCGCTCGGTTGTTGATGACCCAGAGATAGGCCAGCATATCCTTGACCTCGGCGCGGTCAAAGAAGCGTGTGCCGCCGATGATGCGATACGGGATCCCGTTGCGCTTGAACGCATTTTCGACCGCGTTCGACTGCGCATTGGTGCGATAGAGGACGGCAAAGTCTCGGAATTTTGCTGTGCGGCACTCGTCGAGAATTTGATTTGCGACAAAATTCGCCTCGTCGCTCTCGTTCTGCGCCTCATAGTGCAGGAGCTGCTCGCCGCGGCCGTTCTTTGTCCACAGGCGCTTGCCCTTTCTGCCGCGATTGTTGGCAATAACGGCGTTGGCGGCGTCGAGGATCGACTGCGTGGAGCGGTAGTTCTGCTCCAAGCGGATGGTGCGTGAGCCGTGAAACTGCTTCTCAAAATCCAGAATATTCCGAATACTGGCGCCGCGGAAACGGTAGATGCTCTGGTCATCATCACCGACGACGCAGATATTCTCATAGCCACCGGCCAAAAGCGAGGCCAGAAGATATTGCAGATTGTTCGTGTCCTGATACTCGTCGATGAGGACATAGCGGAATTTGCGCTGATAGAAGGTGCGAACCTCCTCATAATCCTGCAACAAACGGACAGTCAAGAGGATGATATCGTCAAAATCCAGCGCATTGGAGGTTTTCAGACGGTCTTGATAGTCCGCATAGATTCGGGCAATGTGCTTCAGACGAGCGTCGTCTCCGACATCCTTTTGAAAATCCGTCGGGGTACGCTGCTGATCCTTCGCCTTTGAGATCATATTCAGGATGCTCTTCGGCTGGAACATTTTCTCGTCGAGATTGCGCTCCTTCAAGATATCCTTTATGACACGCTCGGCGTCCGTCGTGTCATAAATGGTAAAATCGGAGTCATATCCGAGCCGTCCGATCTCGCGGCGCAAAATGCGGCAGCAGGCAGAGTGGAAGGTCATCGCCCAAATGTCCAGCGCGGAAGGCCCGAGACGGGCTTCCAGACGGGACTTAAGCTCATTTGCCGCCTTGTTCGTGAAGGTGATGGCGATGATAGACCACGGTGCGGCAGGCTCCAAGCGGCATAGCGCCTCCGCTCGCTGCGCTCCCTCCTCGGTTGGGTGAGCGACCTGAGATTCAAGGAAAATGACATCCTCGTCCGTGATTTCATCGGGAATATCGTCAGAGTCCGAGGCGCGGCCGAAGCGCATCAGGTTGGCAATGCGGTGGATCAAAACGGTCGTCTTGCCGCTTCCGGCGCCGGCCAAAAGGAGAAGCGGCCCCTGCGTGGTGAGCACAGCCTCAATTTGTCTGTCATTCAATTGGTCAAATTGCTGCGCGATATACGCTCTTCGCGCAGCAACAAAGCGTTGTTTCGGAAAATCTGTCATACTCTCTCCTATCTCAATCGTTTGCCTCTGTTGGAGGGTGTGAGTTATTAAGGGCTTTGCGCTTCGCTATCCATCACGGCTGATAGGGAAAAACGTCCATAAATCGCACCTTGAAGCGGTTGATGCGGTAGAGGCGGTCGATGCGCGATTTGGTCGGGTCCTCCGGCGCAATGCCGTCACGGATGTAGCGGTCAAGCGTTTCGTAGGTGAAGCCGAGCTTCTCCTCGTCCGTCTGTCCGCACAGGCCGTCGATCGGGACTTTTTCGATCAGGCACTCGGGAAGCCCCAGAACCCGTCCGATTGCCTTGACCTCCCGTACGCACAGCATCGACAGGGGGCTGAAATCTCCGGCGGAATCGCCGTAGCGCGTGGAATAGCCCACCCAGTCCTCCGAGAGATTGCAGGTATTGGCAACACGGCCGTTCTTGCTCTGGCAGACAGCGTAAAGCGTTGCCATACGGATTCTGGGCGCAAGGTTGATCTCCGTATCGCGGCTCACCGAGCCGAGCTGCCTGCGAACCTCCGCAAAAATGCCGTCATATCCGTCCTTGATATTGATAACGCAATACGGGATCTTCAGATGGTTCACCAGCATCATGGACATATCGATGTCCGCTTGCTCGCCGTTGGGCATCAGAACACCGAAAACACGCTCCGCGCCGAGTGCCTCCACGCAAAGTGCGGCGACGACCGAGCTGTCCTTTCCGCCGGAGATGCCGACGACGGCGTTGCAGCCCTTCCCGTTAAGCTCGAACCAATCGCGAATCCAGCGGACAATATCCTGCGTGACCTTTTTTGCGTCAAAATTCATACAAAACGCCCCTTCCCTTTTCTTCTCTTACTATATCACATTTTCGTCATTTTGGCTATTTACTTTTTTGGATTTTCGAGCTAAAATATAGCCAATTTTGAAAGAGGGTGTTTCTATGAAAACCATTCGACGTATCGGCGTGTTGACCAGCGGCGGCGACGCTCCCGGCATGAACGCCGCCGTTCGTGCCGTCGTCCGTGCCGCCATCTTCCGCGGCATTGAGGTCATCGGCATCCGCCGTGGCTATAACGGCCTGATCAACGGTGACATCATCCGTCTGGATGAAAAGAGCGTGGCACATATTATCAATCGGGGCGGCACCATCTTATACACCGCCCGCAGTGAGGAATTCCTCACGCCGGAGGGTCAGGAGAAGGCCGTACGCACCTGCAAGCTTTTGGGGCTGGACGGCATTGTCGCCATCGGTGGCGACGGCACGTTCCGCGGCGCACTGGCTCTGTCGAAGCACGGCGTTTCCGTCGTCGGAATTCCCGCGACCATCGATAACGACATCGCCTGCACAAATTACTGCATCGGCTTCGACACAGCGGCCAACACCGCCATCGAGTGCATCGATAAGCTGCGCGATACCATGCAGTCGCACGAGCGCTGCTCCGTCGTTGAGGTCATGGGGCGTCATGCCGGTCACCTGGCGCTTTATGTCGGCCTTGCCATCGGCGCGACGGCGGTTCTCGTTCCCGAATGTACCGAGAGCTTCGAGGTAGAGGTCATCGAAAAGATCCGCAACGCAAGACTCAACGGATTCACCCACTACATGATCGTCGTGGCGGAGGGTGCGGCCTCTGCGATGGAGGTTGCGCAGAAGATCAAGGACACGATCTGCATCGAGCCTCGCGTGACGGTTCTGGGACATATTCAGCGCGGCGGAACGCCGACGGCTCGTGACCGTGTGACGGCAACGAGAATGGGCTACCATGCGCTCGACATTCTGGCCGCAGGCGGGACGAACCGAATCGTCTGTCTGCGAAACTCCGTCATGACCGACATCGACATCGACGAAGCACTCTCGGAGCACAAGGGCATCGACAGTGAAGAAATGACCGTTCTGGAATCCATGACCGGTGTATAATGCCAAAAATCACCCCCCGAGAAGCCTCGGGGGGTTGCTTTTTAAGGACTGTGTTATTCTTCCCGAATTACGCGGGATCGATCAGCTCGCAGACAAGGTCGGTATAGGCAACGGGGTCTTCAAGCGGCAGATTCGCCATCAGCAAGCCCTGCGCGTAGAGAAGCTCGGCGTACTTTCTTGCCTTCTCCGTGTCGGACTCACAGCACTTCTCCAGCGCACGAATGGCGGCGTGGTCGGGGTTCAGCTCCAGCACTCTGCCGACCTTGAAATCGGAGCCGTTCTCCATCGAGCGGAAATATTTTTCCATTTCGAAGCTCATGCCGCCCTCGGGCACCATGCTCACGGGGTGCGAGCCGAGGTCATTGGAAACGCGAACCTCCGCAACACGTTCCCCCAACGTCTCCTTGACAAAGTCGAGACAGGGACGGATGCGCTCGGCAGTCTCCTCGGCGGCCTTCTTCTCCTCCTCGGTCGCAAGGTCGAGGTCATCGGTCAGAATGTTCTTAAATTCGTGCTCGGCATAAGTCCCGATTGTCTGCGGAAGGAACTCGTCGACCTGCTCGGTCAGGAGCAGAACATCGAAGCCGCGTTCCAGAAGCATCTGCGTCTGCGGCAATTTCGCGGCGTTTTCTCCGCCGGCGCAGTAGATATGCTTCTGTGACTGCGGCATTGCGTCGCAGTATTCCTTCAAGGTGATAAGCTTGCCCTCCTTTGCCGAGCGGAACTCGAGCAGATCCTGCAGCAGCTCCTTATGGGCACCGAAATCGGAGACGACACCGTACTTGAGCTGTCTGCCGAAGGCGGCATAGAATTTCTCATATGCCTCGCGGTCGTTTTCCTGCAGACGCAGAAGCTCTGCCTTGATCTTTTTCTCCAGATTCGCGGCGATGACCTTAAGCTCGCGGGTCTGCTGGAGCATTTCACGGCTGATGTTAAGGCTGAGATCGGGCGAATCGATAACGCCTCGGACAAAGCGGAAATGATCAGGCAGAAGATCCTGACAGTGCTCCATGATGAGCACGCCCGAGGAATAAAGCTGCAAGCCGGGCTTGAAATCCTTGGTATAGAAATCATACGGAGCCTTTGAGGGAATATAGAGCAGCGCCTTGTAGGTCACGGCACCCTCCACGCCGAAATGCAGGACGGAAAGAGGCTTTTCATAGTCGAAGAACTTGTCCCGATAGAAGCTGTTATACTCCTCCTCCGTGACATCCTGCTTTTGCTTCTGCCAGACGGGAAGCATGGAGTTGAGGGTATCTTCGCCCAGCTTGATGGGATAGCGGATGTAATCGGAATACTTACGCACCAGCATCCGCAGGCGGTTTTCGTCCAGATATTCCTCCTCACGCAGGGTCAGAACGATCTCCGTGCCGGTCGTCTCCTTCTCGGCACTCGTGAGGGTGTAGCCGTCCGCACCGGAGGACTCCCAGCAGAAGGCTTCCTCGCATCCGTGCTTCTTGGAGGTGACCTTCACGGAATCTGCGACCATAAACGCAGAATAGAAGCCGACACCGAACTGACCGATGATGTCGATGTCCTCCTGCTTGTCCATCTCTTTTTTGAATTGGAAGCTGCCGCTGTGGGCGATGGTTCCGAGATTTTCTTCCATCTCGTCACGAGTCATGCCGATGCCGTTATCGCGCACGATCAGGGTCTTGGCGTCCTTGTCGACGGCAAGCTCGATCTTGAAATCGCTGCGGTTCAGGCCGATGGAATCATCGGTCAGCGCAAGATAGGCCAGCTTGTCAATCGCATCGGACGCATTGGAGATCAGCTCGCGGAGGAAAATCTCCTGATTGGTGTAAATAGAATGGATCATCAGATCCAAAAGACGCTTCGATTCGGCCTTAAATTGATTCTTTTCCACAAAATCATCTTCCTTGTACGAATTAGCACTCTCATCGTTTGAGTGCTAAAGCTATTATAGCGCAGTTTTTCAAAAAAGCAATACCATTTACAAAAAATTCAAAATTTTTCCGAGATCCGAACAAT
>CAZKSR010000041.1:0-13417 GCA_964555465.1 uncultured Oscillospiraceae bacterium | reverse complement strand
AACGCACAAGCTGTGCACCGTAGCCGGGCTGGAGCTCGATGTTGTGGATCACGGTGCCGACGGGGATGTTTGCGATCGGCAGGCAGTTGCCGGGCTTGATGTCGGCCGCTGCGGAGGAAAGGACGGTGTCACCGACCTTGAGGCCGACAGGAGCCAGGATGTAGCTCAGCTCGCCGTCCTCGTACTTCACCAGAGCGATGAAAGCACTGCGGTTGGGATCGTACTCGATGCGCTCAACGACTGCCGGGATATCCAGCTTGTTGCGCTTGAAGTCGATGATGCGGTACTTGCGCTTGTTGCCGCCGCCGCGATGACGGACGGTGATCTTGCCGTAGCTGTTGCGACCGGAATGCTTCTTCAGGGTCTCAACCAGGCTACGCTCGGGCTTTGCCTTCTTGTCAACGCCCTCGAACGCGGAAACAGTCATGTTTCGACGGGCAGGCGTATAAGGCTTGTAAGTTTTAATCGCCATTTTGCGTTACACTCCTTTAATTGAGATGGTTATCAGACCATACCCTCGAAGAATTCGATGGTCTTGGAATCGGCAGTCAGCTTGACGACGGCCTTCTTGTAGGAAGCGGTGCGGCCCATCGGGTAGCGACCCTGACGGTGCAGCTTGCCATCCATGTTGATGGTGGTGACCTTTTCGACCTTGACGCCGAAGATCTCGGAGACAGCCTTCTTGATTTCGGTCTTGTTCGCGTCGTTGGCGACGATGAAGACGTACTTTTTCATATCGGTTGCTTCCATGGACTGTTCGGTGATGACCGGACGGATGATGATATCGTATGCGGACTTCATGCGAACACCTCCTCAATCTTTGCCAGAGCAGCCTTGTCCAGGACAAGCTTCTTGGCGTTCAGAATGTCATAAACATTGATGACATTGGCGAAAGCGGTCTTGACGCCGGGCAGGTTGCGAGCCGAGAGGACGACATTCTCGTTGACCTCGGCGGTGACGACCAGAGCCTTGGAGTCGACATTGACCGCATTCAGGAAAGCGGCGAACTTCTTGGTCTTGATCTCGTCCATCTTGATCTCGTCGATGACGACGATGCTCTCGGACTGTGCCTTTGCGCTCAGAACGGACTTCAGAGCAAGGCGGCGAACCTTCTTGTTCAGCGTGTAGCTGTAATCGCGGGGCTTCGGAGCGAAGACAATACCGCCATGCGTCCACTGCGGAGCACGGGTGCTGCCCTGACGGGCGTGACCGGTTCCCTTCTGACGCCACGGCTTCTTGCCGCCGCCGGAGACCTCTGCGCGGGTCAGAGCGGACTGTGTGCCCTGACGGCAGTTGGCCAGATGATTCTTGACGACATCATGAACCACAGACTCGTTCGGCTCGATGCCAAAGACGGCTTCGGAAAGTTCGACTTCGCCGATCTGCTTGCCGTTCATATCATAAACATTGGTTTTCAGCATAAGTTAACTCTCCTTTTCTTAAGCGTTTCTGGCGGAAGCCTTCTGCGGGTTACGGCCGGAAGCCTTCTGCGGGTTCTTGCTGATGCCGGCATCGCCCTTGGCGATCTTGATGGTCTTGACGGTGGACTTGATATACACAAGGCCGCCCTTCGGGCCGGGGATCGCGCCGCGAACAACGAGCATATTCAGCTCTGCGTCAACCTTGACAACATCGAGGTTCTGAACGGTGACCTGCTCTGCACCCATATGGCCGGGCATATTCTTGCCCTTGAAGATACGGGACGGAGTGGAGCAAGCGCCCATGGAACCGGAGTGACGGTGAACCGGGCCGCCGCCGTGGGTCATCTTCTGGATGTGCGTGCCATGGCGCTTAACGGCGCCCTGGAAGCCGTGGCCCTTGGAGATGCCGGTGACGTCGACATGATCGCCGGCGGCAAAGGTGTCCGCCTTGATCTCTGCGCCGACTTCGATGGCAGCAGCGTTGTCAAGCTTAAATTCCTTGAGGTGTCTCTTGGGAGAGATGCCTGCCTTTTTCAGGTGGCCGAGCTCGGGCTTGGACAGCTTCTTTTCAGCGACATCGCCGAACGCAAGCTGAACGGACTCGTAACCATCTTTTTCTGTGGTCTTCTTCTGAGCGACGGTGCAGGGGCCTGCCTCGATAACGGTGACAGGAACCACACGACCGGCGTCATCGAAGATCTGGGTCATACCCACTTTCTTGCCGATGATTGCTTTCTGCATGATAGTTTCTCCTTCATTTAGGTTATTGGTTGACAAACATAAGCATTGGGCACTCATTGGTTTGCCAACTTGACCCGGGACCGCTCGGCAGCGGTCAGGGGACGCGGGGTTTGTAATATAATAATGTATATTACAGCTTTATCTCAATCTCAACGCCGGCCGGAAGGTCAAGACCCTGAAGGGCTTCGATTGCCTTGGGAGTGGGGTTGAGAATATCGATCAATCTCTTATGGGTTCTGCGCTCGAACTGCTCACGGCTGTCCTTGTACTTGTGGACCGCGCGAAGGATGGTGACGACCTCCTTCTTGGTGGGCAGGGGGATGGGGCCGGAAACGGTCGCGCCGTTCCGCTTTGCGGATTCCACGATCTTCTCGGCGGTGGAATCGATGAGCTGGTGATCATACGCCTTGAGGCGAATTCTGATCTTGGTGTTTGCCATGTTGGTTTTTTCCTCCTTGAATCGTACTCAGTTTCGATGTCTTTTTCTGGGTACGGTCGAAGCGAATGAACGTACGCTTAACCGTGCGTATCATTCCGCCGGCATGAAAAACGGCCGACTTGTGCCGACCGATGCCATGCAGCGGCGATATACGCCACATACACAACGCTTCAGCCGCCCGATGACCGGACATACTCCGCAGAAGTTACCGTTTTGCAACGCAATCTCCTGCATCATCGCAGCGTTCGGCGCAGAGCTGTCCCCTACGCGAACGCATATATAATAATACACGCGGCCGTGAATGTCAAGACCTATTTTGCTTTTTTCACAAAATTTTTTATAGAAATTTGTGGAAGATGGAGAATTTTCGTTTTTGATCGAAATTTTTGCCCTTTTCTCCCCCCGAATCACGGATTTTTTCCGCCGCACGCCCGGCGCGGTGGGTTTTTTCTTCGAAATCGGCGGATCATTTGCCGACCGTTTCTCCTCTCCGTTTCTTTTCCGCTCAAGCAGATCGCGCGAATCCGCCGCAACATTTGATTTCACCCCCCCGTTCGGCCGCCAAGACCGGAAGCCGCTTCGACGTTTTATTCATTATAATATTGAATCCATTTTCGTCGTCGCAATCGATATTCTTTTATTCGAATCACGGGTATTGGGGGATTCTTCTCCGAAACGCTTGCAAAACAGGGCAAAATATGCTATATTGTATTCAGCGAAGTTTGCAACAATATACATCACACTTCAGGAGGAATCGCAGAATGAAGAACGATTTCAAATACATCATCCACAACACCGGCGACGTCTCGAAGAAGGATCCGACCAAGGCCAAGGAGATGTTCCCCATCGAGCGTGCTCACGATGCGCGTAAGTTCCACCGCCAGATTCCCGGCTATTCCATGACCCCTCTGGTCGCTCTGCCCAATTTGGCGCAGCTTCTCGGCGTTGGCGGCATCTACGTCAAGAACGAGGCCGAGCGCCTGAACATGAGCTCCTTCAAGGTCATGGGCGGTTCCTACGCGGTTTATCGTCTGGTTCGCCGGCTTCTCGGCCGCGAGAACGAGGATCTCAGCTTCGAATACCTCACGAGCAAGGAGTGCCACGATCTCCTGGGCGATGTCGTTTTCTGCTCCGCAACGGACGGTAACCACGGCCGCGGCCTTGCCTGGGCCTGCAAGCAGCTCAACCACCCCTGCAAAATTTATGTCCACAGCGAAACCAGCCAGCCCCGCATCGACGCCATCAAGCGCTTCGGTGCCGAGGTGACGGTCGTCAACGGCAACTACGACGACGCCGTCCGTCAGGCCGCCGAGGATGCCGCCAAGAACGGCTGGCACGTCGTCTCCGATACCTCATGGCCGGGCTATGAAGAGATCCCCACATGGATCATGCAGGGCTACACCTCCATCCTTCTCGAGGCACAGGAGCAGTTCTCCGGCATGGGCATCGTTAAGCCCACCCACGTCATCGTGCAGGCAGGCGTCGGCGCCATGGCAGCCAGTGTCGTCGGCTTCTACAGTGCTCTCTTCCCCAATGATCCTCCCCTCTTCATCGTCGTCGAGCCGGATAAGGCCGCCTGCATCTACGAGTCCATCGCAGCCGGCGACGGCAAATGCCACAGCGTCAAGGGTGACCTCGACACCATCATGGCCGGTCTCGCCTGCGGCGACCCCTCCCCCATCGCCTTCGACATTCTGGAGAAGAACGCCGATATTTTCATCCAGACGCCCGATAACGTCGCCGCCCGCGGTATGCGTATTCTCGGCTGCCCGCTCAAGGGCGACCCCATGGTCGTCAGCGGCGAGAGCGGTGCCGTTCCCCTCGGCGCGCTCTTCGCCCTGCGTACCGACGAGATCGACGATGAGCTCAAGGCCGCGCTGAAGCTCGACCGGGATTCTCAGATCTTCATGATCAATACCGAGGGGAACACCGACCCCATCGAGTTCCGCCGCATCCTCTGGGACGGCAAGAACCCCGTTCCTGCCCGTTTCCGTGTCGTCCGCTGAAAACGAAAGCAAGCAGAACAGCAGCCCTCGTGCCGACTCCTTCGGCACGAGGGCTTTCTTTTATAAAAAAGGAGCCTGCTGTAGATGCAGGCTCCGATTCGAAGCTTTATTCGGCTTTCAGGGCATAGGTCGTTCCGGCGACGATCTGCGTGCTGTCCACGCCGGTCATGGCGTACTCGCCGTCGATGTAGAATGCCCAGTACTTTCCGTCGGTGTCATAGTCCAGCGTCGTGCCGTTGACGGTCTTGACGTACAGGCCGTACTCGCTCTCTTCGCCGGCAATAATGCCCAGCTCCAGCAGAGCATCACCGACCGTGGTCTTGTCGGTCAGGACGGTGACGGTGATATCCTTGCCGTCCTTATCGGTCACGACGAGGGTAAAGGACGTCTCGCCTTCACCGATCGTGCTGCCGTCCACCAGACCCTCGGGCGCCTCGGGGTCACTCGATTCGGCTTCGCTCGTGTCGGACGACTGCTCCGACTCGCTCTTCGCTTTAGGCTCCTCGGTGGTTTCGTTCTTCACGTCATCGGTGCATCCCGTGAACATCAGTGCCATCGCCGCAACCAGCACCAAACACAGAACCAACGACAGAAGCTTGCTCAGGTTCATTTTCTTCATGTTGTGTTCCTCCAAAGAATATTTCTCTGCCCGGCCGGTCTCGCAGCCTTTTCGCAGAGCTTTGCCGTCGGGTCTTTCGACTCGGCACGAAGCACCTCCGCCTTCTCGAATCTCTTCAATGGCATTTCCCCGATTTGCGGCATCGGGTAGGAGGGGCGAGCGTGTGCCTCACGGCGACGGACTCGTACAGGATTTTCACCTGTTTCCCCAAACGGCACGGAGATTATAGCACGCCCTTAATGATTTTTCAAGAGGAAAAAACAAACCCCACTTTGAAAAGACAAAGTGGGGGATTGTTTTGGGAATCAGACTCTCTCCTTGACCTTGGCAGCCTTGCCGAGACGGGAACGGAGATAGTACAGCTTGGCACGGCGAACCTTACCGCGGCGAACAGTTTCGACCTTGACAATGTTCGGGGAATGCACGGGGAAAACCTTCTCGCAGCCGACGCCGTAGCTCAGGCGGCGGACAGTGATGGACTCCTCAATGCCGCCATGCTTGCGAGCAATGATGGTTCCCTCGAAAGCCTGCACTCTTTCACGAGCGCCTTCCTTGATTTTGACATGAACGCGAACGGTGTCACCGACATTCATCTGCGGCAGTTCTTCCTTCATGTATTGGCTGGTCAGAGCCTTCATCAGATCCATAATATTGTCCTCCTTATTATTGAGCGTTCGTGCCGCATTGACCCTGCGACAGAGGACCACCCGTTTTCACAGACCATGGTATTTTAGCATACCTTTCTCCGAAAATCAAGCATTTTTTCATCGATTTTCCGTATTTTTTCGCGGCACTGCCGCAATTTCTTTTCGCCGTCGTCGCGAAGAAGGGCTTTTCCTATGCTCTTTCCTTTACGTATGCGTTGCGGCATTGCGCGATGATATCGATGGCCTCCTGCTTCGGGTGGTATTCTCCGACCTCGACCGTGACATTTTGCAGTACCTTGTAGTTGGAGAAAAAGTTTGAAATTTCCTTCAGGACAAAGGGCGACAGGTCGGAAAGCTCCTGCACGTCGGCGTATCTCGGGTCGCCGTCGACAACGGAGATGAGCTTGTAGTCGAGCTTGCCGTTGTCGACCATGCTCAGGTAGCCCAGCACCCGTGCCGGCACGATACAGCCCGGGAAGGTCGGGTCGGAGCAGATGACCAAAATATCCAGCGGATCGCCGTCCGGCGCCAGCGTGTCCTCAATGATGCCGTATTCCGCCGGATAGATCATCGCCGCATAGAGTACGCGATCGAGCCGAATCCGCCCCGTCTGCTTGTCCAGCTCGTATTTATTCTTCGAGCCAAGCGGAATCTCAATGAAAGCGTGAACCAAATTGTCCATCCGAATTTTCCCTTTCTCTTTTTATTGTGATTCGTCGGTTGACCGGCGATATTCGTCAAATGCGTCACGCCGACGATAACCGCGCCGCGAAGAAGTCCCCGAAACGGCCGCTTTGCGTTCGTTCATGTCCCCACTTCTGTCTTTCCGTAACCGTTGATTTGATTATAGCAAACTCCTTCTCTTTCGTCAACGAAAAGTTCTTTCCGTAGCATATTATTTCAGGCTGTGGAAAAAGCGTCATTTGCGTCATCGCGCGGCGGCCTCACAATCACGCAAAAGCAAGCTTTCTCCGCGTTTTTTTGCCAAGCGGCAAACTTTTCGGCGCGGATTCCCACGGTACGCTCGGAATTACGCCGGCCGAGCTCGCGCTCGAAGCAGCCGCCCTACGGAGTGCGGTAGCTTGCGGCGCGCCGGAGTCGGTGTGTCCTACGGGGCGCGGTAGCTTGCGGCTAAATTAAGGACACATTCTCGCAAAACACATTTCCCTTGCTTTTCGGCAGTGGGACACGCGAAAGACACAGGCATGAAAAGAGAGGAAACGAGTTTCCCCGTTCCCTCTCCAAAAGGTTTGATTCTAAGGTGCTTTCTTACTTAAAATACCGCTCCAGCAGACCCTTGAGCGCCTTGCCGTGACGAGCCTCGTCGCGAGCCATTTCGTGGACGGTGTCATGGATGGCGTCGAGGTTATTCTTCTTCGCGACCTTTGCCAGCTCAAACTTGCCGGCGGTTGCGCCGAATTCGCAGTCCACACGCCACGCCAGATTCTTCTTGGTGGAGGCGGTCATGTTCGGCTCCAGCTCGCTGCCCAGCAGCTCTGCGAACTTTGCGGCGTGCTCGGCCTCTTCATAGGCGGCCTTTTCCCAGTACAGACCGATCTCGGGGTAGCCCTCGCGGTGGGCGATGCGAGCCATGCACAGGTACATACCGACCTCGCTGCACTCGCCGTTGAAATTCGCCTTAAGCTGCTCAAGGATATACTTTCTGTCCTCCTCGGAGACGCCGTCAAGCTGCGCGCCGATGCCGAAGACGTGCTCGGCGGCAAGGCCGGCGCCCTCTTCCATCAGCTTGAACTTCTCTGCCGGAACGCCGCACTGGGGGCACTTGAAGCCTTCGGGCATATCGCCTTCGTGAACATAACCGCAAACGGGGCAAACATACTTTTTCATGATAAAATCCTCCAAAATAATTATTTTATGCGTCAATTGCGACGCAAGAATTACAAATTCCGGTAAAGGTCAGGACGCAGTCCCGAACCGATCCGCATGAAACCCTCTGCGCCAGCTCCTGCGGCGGATCGACCTCAAAGACGTCGATGACGGCAGAGCAATGGCTGCAAACAAAATGCGCATGAGGCGTCGGGTCACGCTCGAAGCGCTCCATCCCGTCGACCACGCCGACCGAGGTGATCAGCCCCTCCTGCTTCAAAAGGGCAAGATTTCGGTAAACCGTGCCGAGCGACAGGTCGGGGAGCTTCGGCTTAAGCTGCGCATAGACCCATTCGGCACTCGGGTGCGTATCAGTCGAGCGGACGCACGCCAAAATCGCCTCACGCTTCTTGCTTCTCTTCCGAACCGGCATCGTCTCACCTCACAAATTAATAATGATTATTGTTTCTGTTATTATAATAGCAGAAGCTTCTCTGTTTGTCAAGCACTTTTTTCGAATTTTTTTGAAAAGCGCCGCAAACGGGTAAGGTGCATTGCGGCGCGACCTTCTCTTTATCCTTGCAGCATATTTTCGATACGTTCGCCCCCCTCAGTCGGCTACGCCGACAGCTCCCCCCGTAGGGTGGAGCCTTTGGACGCGGCGCGGCGTAGGGGTGCGGCGGTTTGCGGCGCGCCGGGGTCGGCGCGCCCTACGGCGCAGCTCTCGCGGTGGTAAAGTCGCGGAAAGCGAATCGTCACGGTTTTATGAAAAATTTTGCGTGACAAACGGGAAATCTGTGCTATAATAGGCTCAGAAAATCGGAGGTTGACGATGAACGACTTGAAATCCACGGTAGCCCGTAACATTGCCGCGCTTCGCCAGGGAAAGGGCATGACACAACTTGAGCTTGCCGAACAACTGAATTATTCCGACAAGGCCGTCTCCAAATGGGAGCGCGCGGAGTCCATGCCGGACATTTCGGTTCTGGTCGAGCTGTGCGATCTTTTCGGTGTCTCGCTCGATACGCTGGTGCGCGGCGAGGAGCCGCAGCCGCAGGAGCCCCACGAAAAAAAGCCGCAGTATCGGCGCAGCGTGATCTGTCTTCTGTCCGTTTTGCTCGTCTGGTTCCTCGCCATGACCGCCTTCGTCATGCTGAATCTCTTCTCCACCGGCCTTCCTGCGTGGCTGTCCTTCATCTTCGCCCTGCCGGTGAGCATGATCGTCTGGCTGGTATTCAACAGCCTGTGGTTTCGCCGCAGGATGAATTACCTCATCATCTCGTTTTTGATGTGGACGGCTCTGGTGAGCATACATCTGACCTTCTTGATGCTCGGCACAAACATCTGGATGATCTACCTTTTGGGCGTCCCGGGGCAGCTTATCCTCCTCGTCTGGCCTGCAATCCATCAATAAAAAAATACCACCTTCGGAGCTTTTTCGAAGGTGGTTTGCAATATTGGAGGGAATATTATGTCGAAAATTTACACTTCTGTGGAAGAATTGATCGGGCATACACCGCTTCTGGAGCTGCGGCAGACGGGCGGAAGGGCACGGGTGCTGGCAAAGCTTGAGTGCTTCAACCCGGGCGGCTCCGTGAAAGACCGCGTGGCCGTTTCGATGCTGGATCAGGCGGCGGCCGAGGGACGTTTGCACCCCGACACCGTCCTGATCGAGCCGACCTCCGGCAACACCGGCATCGGACTGGCCGCCGTCTGCGCCGCAAGGGGGCTGCCGCTCATCATCGTCATGCCGGAAACCATGTCGGTCGAGCGCCGCCGCCTCATTGCGGCTTACGGTGCAAAAATCGTCCTGACCGAGGGCGCGAAGGGGATGCGCGGAGCGATCGAGAAGGCCGAGGAGCTGAAAAGCTCTCTCCCGAACGCCATCGTGCTCGGCCAGTTCACGAACACGGCCAACCCTCAGGCGCATTTTCGGACAACGGGACGTGAAATTTTTGCCGATACCGACGGAAACGTCGATGTTTTTGTCGCCGGAGTGGGAACGGGCGGCACGCTGACGGGCGTGGGTGAATTTTTGAAATCGAAAAATCCCGAAATCCGTATCGTTGCCGTCGAGCCGTCGGGAAGCCCTGTCCTCTCGGGCGGCTGTGCCGGCCCGCACGGCTTACAGGGCATCGGCGCAGGCTTCCTCCCGAAAATCTTGAATACGGAGCTTATCGACGAGATCGTCCCCGTGACGGAAGCGGCGGCGACGGCGACGGCGAGGGAGCTTGCACGGCACGAGGGCATCCTGGTCGGTATTTCCTCCGGCGCGGCGGCATGGGCAGCCTTTGAGCTGGCAAAGCGACCCGAAAACGACGGAAAAACCATCGTCACCCTCCTGCCGGACACCGGAGAACGCTATTTGTCCACCTCACTCTTTGCCGAAGAGGAGGCTCGCGCCTTCGATTGAAACAACGATCGTCGAAAACGGACGCCGACGGCATTTCCTCTGCACTCTGTCCTGCTTTTCTCGTAAATCCATGCCGAAATTTTGCGATTGGCGCTTGACATTTCGCAAAGAATAGCGTATACTTTTTATCAGTACAACGATATAATGATGTTTCCGTGCTGTGGGATCTAAAGGCCTCGCCCATGAGTCCACAGCCTGCGCCTCGGCGCAAAGGGTTTTGCGGGAAACGGCAGAGCCTTCCGTGTTTGAGAAGGAAACGACACACCGACACAGAAGGAAGCTTCTGGGTCTGTTTGTTGACGCCTTCTTGCTGCGGTAAGAGGGCGTTTTTTGTTATAAAAATCAGGGAGGGATTGATTTGAAAAGGCGAAAGCCGTCGTATTTTGCGGTGCTGCTCGGCCTCGGCATTGCACTCATCGCCGCCGTCGCAGTCTCGGCAACACTCGGCCGCTATCCCATCACCGTCCGAGAGATCGGCGGAATTCTCCTATCGCAGGTTTTCGACATTGAAAAATTCTGGAAGCCGGTCGCAGAGTCGCTGTTTTTGCAAAGCCGTCTGCCGCGGATTTTGCTGGTCTGTCTCGTCGGCTGCTCTCTGTCCGCCGCCGGCGCGAGCTATCAGGGCATCTTTCAAAATCCCATGGCCGCGCCGGACATCCTCGGCGCCTCCGGCGGCGCCGCCTTCGGCGCGGCACTGGCTATCCTCCTCGGCCTCGGCAAGAGCATGATCATCGCCCTTGCCTTTGCTTCAAGCCTGATCTGCGTGGGACTGGTGATTTTCGTCGGCAACCGTGCCAAGGGAAAACGGGTCGTCGGACTTATCCTCGCCGGCATCATGATAAGCTCCCTCTTTTCCTCCGGCACGTCCTACATCAAGCTCGTCGCAGACCCGAACGACAAGCTTCCGGCCATCACCTACTGGCTCATGGGCAGTCTGAACGGAACGATGCCCTCGGATGTCCGCTTTGCCGTGATCCCGATGGCACTCGGATTGATCCCGCTGTTCCTTCTGCGCTGGCGCATCAACCTTCTCACCCTCGGTGATGCCGAGGCACGGACAATGGGCGTCAATGCCCCTTGCCTCCGTGTGATCGTCATCCTCTGCGCAACGCTCATTACGGCGGCCTCGGTTGCCGTCAGCGGCGTCATCGGCTGGGTCGGTCTGGTCATTCCGCACCTCGCGCGTCGAATGGTCGGCAACGACTACCGCAAGCTCCTGCCGGCGTCGATGCTCCTCGGCGCATTGTTCTTGCTCATTGTCGACGACGTATCCCGTAATGCCATGGCCACCGAGATTCCCATCGGCATCCTGACCGCCGTGATCGGCGCACCGTTCTTTCTCTATCTGATGACAAAGGGGGACGAGCGGATATGATCGAGGTAAAAAAGCTCTCATTTTCCTACGGCACACACGAGGTGCTCCGCAGCATCAGCTTTACGGCGCACGACGGAGAAGTGCTCTCCGTCCTCGGCCCGAACGCCGTCGGGAAATCCACGCTCTTCGGCTGTCTGCTCCGCCTCCTGCGTCCGAGCTCCGGCAGCATCTGCATCGACGGCGAATCGGTGGCGCATATGACGCCGAAGGAGCTTGCCCGACGCATTGCGTACATTCCGCAGTCGCACAATCCCGTTTTTAACTATTCCGTCTTTGATATTGCACTCATGGGCACGACGGCGCAGCTCGGGGCATTCGCAAATCCCTCGTCGGCGCAGGAAAAGGCGGTCGAAGCGGCTCTGGAGCGTCTGGGTATTTCGCATTTGGCGCACCGCGGCTATGCCCGACTTTCGGGCGGCGAGCGGCAGCTTGCGTTGATTGCGCGTGCACTGGTGCAGGATGCGCGGATTCTGGTGATGGACGAGCCGTCGTCCGGTCTGGACTACGGCAACCGTCTTCGGGTGATGCGGACGATCCGAGCTCTGGCCTCCGAGGGCTACTGCGTCATTCAATCGACGCACGACCCCGATCAGGCATATCTCTATTCCGACCGCATCCTTGCCCTCTTCGGCGGCGAGGTTCTGGCGCACGGCCGTCCGAGCGAAATTTTCGACGCTTCCCTCATCTCCAAGCTCTACGGCGTGGAGGTAGAGGTTTGCGATATTCAAAACGGCGCAGCGAAGGTCTGCGTCCCGAAAGGAGCTTTCTCATGAAAAAAATATTGGCACTTTTCCTCGCGCTCTCCCTTCTCCTGAGCCTTTGCGCCTGCGGCGGCGCAGACAGCAAGGACGACGCACCGGCGAATCTCACCGCGTTCACCGATGACGCCGGACGTACCGTCGAAATTCCCACAGACCTCAGCCGCATCGTCGCCTCGGGGCCTCTGGCACAGATTGTTCTGTTCGCCATCGCCCCCGACCTCCTCGTCGGGCTGGCCTCCCGTTGGGATGAGGCTGCCGAGGGGATCATCCCCGAGGAATATTATAACCTGCCCTATTTCGGTCAAATTTACGGCTCCGCCGACCTGAACGTCGAAGAGCTGGCCGCCGCCGAGCCTCAGCTTATCATCGATGTCGGAGAGGCCAAAAGCTCCGTTGTCGAAGATTTGGACGACCTGACCACACAAACGGGCATCCCTGCCGTCCATATCGCCGCAACCCTCGAGACTATGCCGCAGACCTACCGCACCCTCGGCAGACTGCTCGGTCGGGAGGAGCGCGGTGAGGCGCTTGCGCAGTTCTGCGAAAAGACCTACAGCCGCACCCTTTCCGTTATGGAGCAGGTCGGCGGCAACAAGGTCAGGGCACTCTATGTCACGGGCGAAGAGGGTCTGAATGTGCTGGCCGCCGGCTCGTACCATGCCGAGCTGATTGATCTGCTCGTGGAAAACCTCGCCGTCGTGGAGGAGCCGTCGTCCAAGGGCAGCGGCAACGCCGTCAGCATGGAGCAGATTGCCGTTTGGAACCCCGATTTCGTCATCTTCGCCCCCGGCAGCATCTATTCCACCGTCACGGACTATGACGCATGGAACGAGATCACGGCCATCGTCGACGGAAACTATATCGAAACACCGCAGGGGCCGCACAACTGGATGGGCTCGCCGCCCTCCGTGCAGCGGTATCTGGGCATGATCTGGCTGACCGCCGTCCTTTACCCCGAATATTGCGACTACGATATGCAGACGGAGATCACGGAATACTACCGTCTCTTCTACGGCTGCAACCTGACGCAGGCGCAGTATGACGCCCTCACCGCCAACGCCCTGCCGGGGAAATAAAAGCGCGACGCACCCCGTTTTTGTCGGGGTGCGTCGCTCAGCGTGTCGAAAAACCTTTTTCGGCACGCTGACAGACTGCGAAAAAGTTCGGA
>CAZKSR010000040.1:0-13617 GCA_964555465.1 uncultured Oscillospiraceae bacterium | reverse complement strand
CGTGGGCGGTCGAAAACGGCATCGTCAACGGCACAACGAGCCACGACAAGGAGGGCACCTACCTTGCACCGCAGGACAATGTCAAGCGCTGCGAGGTCGCCAAGATCCTCTGTGTCTGCATTGACCTGATTTAAGGGATCTCCGAATAAATCGTCTGCGGTCGGCGCCGGATCTTTTCCCGCAAATTTTCGCTTCCGAAAACTTGAAATACACAAAGTATTCCTGCGTTTCCAGAAGCTCGATTTGCGAAAAAATCTCTCACCGCCCACGCTTGCCGATTGAATCGGAGCTTCCTTAAGCAAACAAAAACGGCTCTTCGAGGAGTTCCTCGGAGAGCCGTTTTTATGAGCTTCACTTTTCGACGAAGAAACCGGCGCGGTCGAGAATGACGAGAATCCGAATGGCATCCTCACCGAGATCGATGACGGTGTCGTCGCCGCTGCCGCTCTTGCCGCGCAAATAACCACGCTGCAAGAGCTTTTCCAGTGTCGGCCGATAATCCTCGCTTTTCACGTCCTTCAGACGTTCATATCGCATCTGTGTCGCCTCCATTCCGTAGTATTCTGCCAGCAGAGCCGCCTCCGCCTCGGCCAGAGCACGCAGATTGCCGTCACTCATGAGCCATTGCGTCATTTTCGAATTGGTGTGGAAGCTGTGCTCTAAAATCATGCCGACCGATCCTGCGGCCACGGCGTGGCGGATGACGCCGTAGTAGTCGGCGTTGTGGGCGGAGTTCCAGCGCACTCGGGTCTGCGGCGTCTGCCGCGTGCCCATGACGGCGGCAATAACCTCCGATAGCGCCTGCGCCACATCCCTGCCTGCGCCGCTGACGGGATAGAAGACACAGACGTAGTCGACCGACTCATTGACCTCGTTGCCGACGGCGTTGGAGTGCAGACTCAGGAACAGGTCGCAGCCTGCGGCTGCCGAGCCTCGGTCATACAGGGACGGACATTCCGCCGCCGTCTGCTTGGTGCAGATGACCTCAAAGCCGTATTTCTCCAGAGCCGCCTTCAAAAAGCCCTGCAGGACGAACATTCGGGTACCTTCGCTGTAATTGGGATTCGCAGGGCTGATGTTGCTGCCGGTGGCGTGACCGGCGTCGATGCAGATTTTCATGCGTTCGTTCCTCCGTTTTTGTCAATTTGTGTTCCGAAATAGAAGCCGATGATGATGGTATACACCGTCAGGAATTCGGACGCCTTGATGCCGTGGCGTAGGGACAGCGCCGCAAACACCGCCGTCGTCGCCAGCGTGACCAGTGACTTGATGGTCAGGAGCTTTGAAAGCCGTTCTTTCATTTGCTCACCTCCTCCAGATCGGTCAGACGGTGATTGATGACCTTGATCTTTTCCTCGATCAAGGGAATCCGCTCACCGAAGCCGTTGTGACGGTCGACCTTTTTTTCAAGCTGAGCGAGGCGATAATTGGTCAGCTTCGACGAGGCCAGCACGCCGCCGAGGGAACCGAACAGCGTCCCTGCCAGCGACAGCAGCGCCACGAGAACTTCACTGCTCATTGTCTCACCTCCTCACTCATATGGAAAAATCAGCTCCGATTGTCCCGTTTCGTGCAACCGCTTGCAAAATCGCTCAAAATGTGGTATGATTTTTCACAGGAAGGGGGGCTTTGCGTGAAGCAGACCACCAAACAGACCATTCAGCAGTCGTTCCATGCACTGCTGCTCGCCAAATCGCTCGACAAGATCACCGTCCGTGACATCGTGGAGGACTGCGGTCTGACCCGAAACACCTTCTACTATCACTATGAGGACATTTATGACCTCTTTGACGACTATCTTGACACGCGCATCCACGAGGCATGGAGCAGCCTGCCGGAGAACTGCCCGTGGGATCAAACCCTGCTCTATCTTCTGAGCAGTATTCTGGAAACACCGCAGATGAGCCGCCATATGTTCTATTCCAAGAAGCAGGATACGCTGCGCCGCTATCTGAACCGCCTGCTGGAGCTGATGCTTGACCGCTATGTGCTGGAAAACCGTGTGGCCGCCTCGGTCAGCGCGGAGGACCGTCGGCTGATCTGCGATGCGTGCTGCTATGCGCTCTACGGAATGTTGGAGCAGTGGATCACGGGCCCCGATGCCGCGATGTTCCGTCCGAAGCTTGCCCGACTGCTGCAATGCTTCGAAAGTGCCATCTATCAGGCACTGCAATATTGTTCTGCCCACCCCGAGGCAAAGGAGGACAAGCGATGAGAAGAGAAAAAATCGGTCTGGTGCTGAGTGCCAAGATTGTGAATATTGTTTTCGGCAGCCTGA
The DNA here is from genome assembly GCA_964555465.1 of uncultured Oscillospiraceae bacterium. Classification (GTDB taxonomy): domain Bacteria; phylum Bacillota; class Clostridia; order Oscillospirales; family Oscillospiraceae; genus JAZOXB01. The sequence continues at coordinate 11,339 of CAZKSR010000040.1, read as the reverse complement.
TGAGCATTTCGGGCATTTTATTGATTGTTTTGACAGAATTGGATACCGTACTTGCGCAGCGTATTTATTTGGGAATTCTGCTTGCCCTCTGCGGCGTCTCAAAGCTCTTGGGCTATTTTTCCAACGACCTGTATCGGCTGGCGTTCCAGCATGATCTCGCCGTTGGTGCGTATTGCATCGTCCTGTCACTGGTTGCTGTTTTTACCCCGGAGGAGAAATTCGGTGTTCTTCCGCTTCTGATCACGCTCTATGTCCTCTTCGACGGCCTCCTGAAGCTGCAAATGGCCTTCGACGCCCGTGGCTTCGGAATGAAAAGCTGGAGCCTGATCCTCATCACGGCGGCGGTTCTCTTCGCTACCGCAATGTTCGCCGGAGCGTCTCTTCTGGCCGATCTCTTCCGCCCGATGCTGGCGGTCGGCCTTGCTCTCCTGCTTGACGGCATCGAGAACACATGGATCACCGCTCACACCGTCCGCATCCGCAGCAAAAAGAAAAACCTGACCGAGCCGACGGACGCCGACTGAGCCTCGCTCCGCCGCAAGGCCGCGATGCGCCGCCGCTCGCGCCGAAAAATGCGGGATTGGTCGCCGCTTGCCATTTTCGCAAGAAAACCGCCCTTTGTGTCATCACAAAGAGCGGTTTTTTCGACTTATAGAATGTTATCCCAGCAGCATACGGTCGTTGGCGAATTCTCCGTTGCTGGCCTCCGCAAAGAGATCCATCAGCATCGGGACGGTCAGCTTCTGCTTTTCCTCGCCCTGCGCGGCAAAAATGATCTTGCCGTTGTGCATCATGATCAGGCGGTTGCCGATGGCGATGGCGTCCTTCATGTTGTGCGTGATCATCAGGGTGGTCAGCCTTTCCGACTGCACGATTTTCTGCGTGATTTCCAGCACCTTGGCGGCGGTTTTTGGGTCGAGTGCGGCGGTGTGCTCGTCGAGAAGGAGGAGCTTCGGCTTATTCATTGAGGCCATGAGGAGGGTGACTGCCTGACGCTGGCCGCCGGAAAGCAGTCCCACCTTGGTCGAGAGACGATTTTCCAGATTCAGGTCAAGCTGGGTCAACATTCGGCGGTATTCTTCCCGTTCGCGGCTCGTGATCGCCCACGACAGGCCGCGCCGCTTCCCACGACGGCGCGCGAGTGCCATGTTTTCCTCGATCCACATATCCGAGGCCGTGCCGACCATGGGATCCTGAAAGACGCGGCCGATGAATTTCGCGCGGCGGTACTCCGGCAGCTTCGTAACGTTTGCACCGTCGATGAGGATTTCACCCTCGTCGGGGGCGTAGGTTCCGGCAATGAGGTTGAGCAGGGTGGACTTTCCCGCGCCGTTGCCGCCGATGACGGTGACGAAGTCGCCGTCTCGGAGCGTCAGGCTGAGATCGTCGATGGCGACCTTTTCATTGACCGTGCCGCCGTTAAAAATCTTTGAAATATGGTTGATTTCCAGCATTTTCGCTCACCTCCGCACTCGTTTCTTGGAAAAATAGGTTTTCTTGAGATAGGGAATGGCGAGGAAAACGGCCACGACGAGCGCAGAGAACATTTTCAGAAGGTCGGTATCGAGGCCGAGGAAAATAACCGTCTGATATACAATATAATATACAACGCCGCCGAGCACCACGCCGAGCAGACGGACGATGAAATTCGTCGAAAGCTTGGAGACGAGCGCCTCCCCGATGATCACAGCGGCCAGACCGATGACGATGGCGCCGCGGCCGTCGTTGATGTCTGCCTTGCCGGAATACTGCGCCAGAAGCGCACCGGAGAGGGCGACGATGCCGTTGGAGATGACGAAGCCGATGACCTTGTTGCGGTTCGTGTTGATTCCCTGCGCACGGGACATTTTTTCGTTGCAGCCCGTGGCGCGGATGGACGCGCCGAAGGCCGTGCCGAAGAACCAATAGAGCACGACGATGAGGGCGACGCAGATCAGACCGAGGATGATGAGAGCGTCGTATTTATAGAGCTGAGAGATAAGGACGGGGAAATTTCGGACAGGGAGGGATTGATTTGCCTTGCCCATGATTTTGAGGTTGGCCGACCAGAGCATGAGCTGGGTGAGGATGCCGGCCAAGATCGCGGGAATCCCCATGAGCGTATGCAGAAGGCCGGTGATCAGACCCGTCGCCATACCCGCGACAACGGCCGCCGCCATTGCAGCCCATGCGTTCCAGCCGTTGACCATCAGCATGGCACAGACGGCCATGCCGGTGACTATGGAGCCGTCGACGGTCAGGTCTGAGAGGTTGAGAATTTTGAAGGTAATGTAGACGCCGATGGCCATGATGCCCCAGATCAATCCCTGGGCAACGGCACCCGGCAGGGCATTGAGAAGTCCTGAAAGTTCCATACTGTTCTCCGTAGTGATAGTTGGTGAGTGGTTCGCAGGGGTACCGAGCCGCGCTCCTTACGGGGATGCCGACGGCGCGGTACGGCCGTGTGGCTTAGGAAAGAGGCTCGTAGCCTTCGGGGATTTGGATGCCGAGCTCTTCGCAGATGGTGGGGTTATACTGCTTGACGGGGTTGGCGTCGTATTCGATGGGCATTTCGGAAATGTCGGCCTCGCCCTTGAGGATCTTTGCCGCCATTTCGCCGGTCTTATAGCCGATCTCGTAATAGCTGATGGAGAGGGTCGCTACGCCGCATCCGGCACACAGGCCGGCTTCCCCTGTGATGATGGGGGTCTTGGTGGGGAGAACGACCGAGTTGATCGTCTCGGCACACGAGGCGGCGGTGTTGTCCGTCGGGATATAGATGACGTCGGAGGCGGCGGCGGCCTCGGCAACCATGGCCACGTCGGAGGAGGCGGAGAAGGCAAAGCGCTCGACTGCGATGCCCTTATCCTTGAGGTATGCTTCAACGATCTTGACCTGGTAGTCGGAATTCGGCTCGGCCGAGCAATAGAGCAGAGCGACGGATTTTGCATCGGGGAAGAGGTCGAGGATCATCTGCGCCTGCTCCTCCAAGGGGGCGAGGTCGGAGGTGCCCGAGATATTTCCGCCGACGGTGCCGTTGAAATCGTTGATCTCCAAGGCGACGCCGTACTCCGTGATGGAGGTGCCGAGAATGGGGATCGTCATTGTGGCATTGGCTGCCGCTTGCAGAGAGGCGGTGGCGTTGGCCATGATGAGATCGACATCCTTCGAGACGAAGTCGTTGACGATGGTGGTGCACATATTGTTCTCGCCGGCGGCGTTCTGCTCGAGGAAGGTGACGTTTTCCGCTCCCAGCGAGGCAATGAGGGCATCCTTGAAGCCCTGCGTGGCGGCGTCGAGCGCATCGTGCGTGACGAGCTGGCAGATGCCGACGGTGTATTTGCCGTCGTCCTTTTTATCGCCTGCGGAGCAGGCGGCGAGGGAGGTGAGCAGAAGCAGCACCAAGGCCGCGCAGATCAGCTTCCGGAAATTGATTTTTTTCATGGTGTTTTCTCCTTGTGGGCGGAACGGCTTATTGTTTAATTTGCCGATTTAAAGCCCTGAATGTTGACCCCATCATTTTAATGCATCCGTCGGCCTTTGTCAAGAGCTTTTTCGCCTTTTTCTCGGGGGCGCGGTGCTTCCGCCCGTCGGGGAATCGGCGCGGACTTCGCGCATTGTGAAATAATTCGGCGCAAATTTTTCCAAAAAAGGAAATAGATCGTTCACATTCCCCTGCTATAATATTTGGAAAATATGATGGGAATCATATCATTATATTGAAAGGAGCAAAGAATGTTCAAACTTTTCCGCAATTTGAAAAAGCGTGACGCGATGCTGATTCTTCTGTGCATCGTGCTGATTTTCGTGCAGGTCTGGCTCGATCTGAAGCTGCCGGATTATATGCAGGAGGTCACGGTGCTGGTGCAGACGCCGAACGCCGCAATGTCCGACATTCTCCGTACGGGCGGCAATATGCTGCTGTGCGCGTTTGGCAGCTTGCTTGCCTCAGTGATGGTTGCCTTCTGCGTGGCCTATGTCGCAACGGGCTTCGGCGCAAATCTTCGCCAAAAGCTCTTTGACCGTGTGCAGGCCTTCTCCATGGAGGAAATCGGTCGGTTTTCCACCGCCTCCCTCATCACTCGTTCGACCAACGACATCACGCAGGTGCAGATTCTCCTGGTCATGGGTTTGCAGGTCATCGTCAAGGCTCCCATCACCGCTGCATGGGCGATCGTCAAAATTGCCGATAAGAGCTGGCAGTGGACGCTCTCGACGGCGGTGGCGGTCGGCATTTTGCTGTGCTTGGTCGGCATTGTGATGATTGTCGTCATGCCGAAATTCAAGAAATTGCAGCGCATGACGGACGACCTGAACCGTGTGACCCGTGAAAACCTGACGGGCATCCGTGTTGTCCGCGCCTATAACGCCGAACACTATCAGGAGGAAAAATTCGACGAGGCGAATGACAATTTGACAGGTACCCACCTCTTCACGCAGCGTGCCATGGCGACCATGATGCCGACGATCGGCCTTGTGATGAACGGCCTGTCGCTGGCCATCTACTGGATCGGTGCCTACCTCATCAACACTGCCACCATCGACATGAAGATCGAGCTGTTCTCGAATCTTGTCACCTTCCTGTCGTATGCGATGCAGGTTGTCATGTCGTTTATGATGCTGGTGGCCATTTTCATCATCCTGCCTCGAGCGAGCGTTTCAGCCAAGCGTATTTTGGAGGTTCTGGAGACGAAGCCCCGCATTTTGGATGGCACGCAGACCGAGGGCCTGAGCAGGGGCACGGTCGAGTTCCGTAATGTCTCCTTCCGCTATCCCGATGCGAAGGAGGCTGCCGTGCGCAATATCAGCTTCACCGCGAAGCAGGGCGAGACGGTCGCCTTCATCGGCGCAACGGGCAGCGGCAAATCCACCGTCATCAACCTCATCCCCCGTTTCTATGACGCCACCGAGGGCGTTGTCCTCGTCGATGGGCGCGACGTCCGCGAATATACGCAGGAAGCCCTGCACGCCAAGCTCGGGTATGTCTCGCAGAAGGCCGTTTTGTTCAGCGGAAGCATCGAATCCAACGTCAACTTCGGGGACAACGACTGCACCGATGTCCGTCCGGCTATTGAGACGGCGCAGGCGGCGGAATTCGTCGAAAAAATGCACGACGGCACGAAGAGCTACGTTGCGCAGGGCGGCACGAACCTCTCCGGCGGCCAGAAGCAGCGTGTTTCCATTGCCCGTGCCGTCGCCCGAAACCCCGAGATTTTGATCTTTGACGATTCCTTCTCCGCACTCGACTATAAAACCGACCGCACCGTTCGGGACGCGCTCTCGACCGCGTGCGCGGACGCAACGAAGCTTATCGTCGCCCAGCGCATCGGTACGATTCGGGACGCAGACCGCATCGTCGTCCTCGATGAGGGCGAGGTCGCCGGCATCGGCACCCACAAGGAGCTGATGCAAAACTGCGAGACTTATCGCCAGATTGCATATTCTCAGCTTTCAAAGGAGGAATTGGAATGAGCCCCCCTCGCAAAATCGAAAAACCGAAGGACATGGTCGGCTCGTGGAAGCGGCTGCTCGGCTATAGCCGCCGCCATCGGGTGATGATGATTTTCGCCATGCTCTGCGCCATGGGCGGCACGATTTTGACCCTTATGGGGCCTGACCGCCTCTCCGAGATTACCGACCTTATCTCCGCACCCATGATGACGCTCAAGACCGCAGCGGAGCAGGGCATCGATATCGCTTCGCTTGACCTGCGCATCGACATGGACGCCGTTTTTGACATCGGCGTGACGCTCGTGATATTCTATCTGGCGAGTATGCTGCTGTCGCTGATCCAGGGGCATATCATGGCGACCGTCACACAGCGCACGTCTCAGCGCCTGCGTGGTGACATTTCCCGAAAAATCAATCGTCTGCCCATGTCGTATTACAACCGCACGACGACCGGCGACATTCTCTCCCGTGTGACAAACGACGTCGACACCATCGGCCAATCCCTGAACCAGAGCCTGTCCACGCTCGTCTCTGCCGTGACGCAGATCGTCGGTGCGCTTATTTTGATGTTTGCGCACAATTTCCTCATGACCGTCACGGCCATCGTCTCCAGTTTCATCGGCTTTGCTCTGATGTTCGCCATCATGGGGCGCAGTCAGAAATATTTCATGCGGCAGCAGGAGAATCTCGGCCGCATCAACGGCCATATCGAGGAGATCTATGCCGGCCATAATGTCGTCAAGGTCTATAACGGCGAAAAAGCCGCGCGGAAGACCTTCTCGCAAATGAATGAAGCCCTGCGTACCAGCGGTTTTCGGGCGCAGTGCCTGTCCGGTATGATGCAGCCCATCATGTCCTTCATCGGCAACTTCGGCTATGTAGCCGTCTGCGTGGTCGGTGCGTTGCTGGCCATGAACGGATCGATCGGCTTCGGCACCATCGTTGCTTTTGTTATGTATATCCGCTATTTCACCCAGCCGTTGTCGCAGATCGCGCAGGCGATGCAGTCGATGCAGTCCGCAGGCGCCGCCGGAGAGCGTGTGTTCGCATTTTTGGACGCCGAGGAGATGTCCGACGAAACGGGCAAGCCCCAAAAGCTCGGCACGACGACGCGCGGCAGGGTCGAGTTCGACCATGTCCGCTTCGGCTATGAGGATTCCGACCGCATCATCATCCACGATTTCTCCGCCACGGCAAAGCCCGGGCAGAAGATCGCCATCGTCGGGCCGACCGGTGCGGGAAAGACGACGCTCGTCAATCTGCTCATGCGCTTCCACGAGTTGAACAGCGGCGAAATCCGCATCGACGGCGTGCCGATCTCCGAAATGAGTCGGGAGGAAGTCCACTCGCAGTTCTGCATGGTTTTGCAGGATACCTGGCTCTTCGAGGGAACGCTGCGTGAAAATCTGGTCTATTGCTCGGAAAATGTTACCGAGGAAAAGCTCAAGGCGGCCTGCAAAGCGGTCGGTCTGGATCACTTCGTCCGCACCCTGCCAGACGGCTACGACACTGTCCTGAACGAGCAGGTCAGTCTGTCGCAGGGCGAAAAACAGCAGCTTACCATCGCTCGTGCAATGCTGGCCGACAAGCCGATGCTCATTCTCGACGAGGCGACCAGCTCTGTCGATACGAGAACGGAGCTGAAGATCCAGCAGGCGATGGATCGGCTGATGGAGGGGCGTACCAGCTTTGTCATTGCCCACCGCCTTTCGACCATTCGGGACTCCGATCTGATTCTGGTGCTGCGTGACGGCGATGTGGTCGAAAGCGGTACCCACGACGACCTTCTGAAGCAAAACGGCTTCTACGCCGAGCTTTACAACAGTCAGTTCGACCGCACTGCCTGACCGCACCGCGCCCCGTAGGGCGTGCCGCACCGCGCCTCGTAGGGCACGCCGACCCACGCCCCGTAGGGCGCGCCGCAAGCGCACCGCACCCGGAACTGCATAGAGGCTTCCTTGCAATGATGCTGCCTCGGTGCGCTGCTTGCAATGACGGGCTTACGGGCACACGCGAAACACAACAGAAAGAGAGAAAAAGATGGAATTTCAGGGATTTTCCCCCGAGACGATCGACTTTTTGTGGGGAATTCGACTCAACAATGAACGTGCTTGGTTTGCCGAGCACAAGGCGGAATATCTGCGCTTCGTGCTTTCGCCGATGAAGGAGCTGGGCGCGGCCTTGCAGTCCTCCATGCCGGATGGGATGAGTCTGCACGTCTCGCGCATCTATCGGGATATGCGGATGCACCCGTCGACCTTTTACAAGGACAGCCTGTGGATGTGCTTTCTGCATCGGGACGGCTCGTGGCTCGAGCAGCCGAACCTCTGCTTTGAGGTGCGGCCGGAGGGCTATCGATACGGCTTCCTCTTCTTCGCCGCGCCTCGCGACATGGACGGCTTCCGACGCCTGATCTCCGAGCGCCCCGACGAGTTTCTTACCCTCGTCGACCGCGCGGAACGGGAGAGCGGCGTCGTCCTCACGGGCGATTGCTACAAGCGGCCGAAGCCCTGCGAAAATCCCGCGCTCGAGCGGTTTTTCGGCATGAAAAACCTTTTCGCCCTCATCGACCGCCCACCCGACGAGCTTCTCTTCTCCGCAGACCTCCTCGACGAGGTGCGCCGCGTCCTGCTTGCGTGGGTGCCGCTGTGCGAGTTTTTCCAAAAGCATCCAAATCCGTAAAAATCTGAACCGCCGCCCGACGCAATGCCCGTCGTGGCGGCGGATTTCATTTTTTGACAAGGAAGTTTCCCGAGAAATTGGGTGTGCACTGCCGACGATTTGCGGCCAAACTAGCAGCGCAACAACATGAAGGGAGATGCAAAATGAAAACAATCGGAAGAACGACCATGGCAATGCTCGTTTCGCTCATTGTCGCACTGTCCGTCTCGGCGGCACCGCAGAGCGTGATCGTCGGCGGCGGCGTCATCGGCCTGAGCATCCACACAGACGGTGTCGTCATCGTTGAATTTTCGGAAAAGGCTCCGGAAAAAGCCGGGCTGAAACGGGGCGATGTTTTGCAAAAAATCGACGGAAAAGCGGTCGGCACCGTCGAGGATGTGGCCGAAGCGGTCAAAGGCTCGGATGGCTCGCCCATGACCTTGACTGTTGTGCGAAACGGCAAGGAAAAAACCGTCAAGCTGGCTCCGTCGAACACCGAGGAGGGCAAGCGTCTCGGACTTCTGGTGCGTGACGAGGTCAGCGGTGTCGGGACACTCACCTATTATGATCCCCAAAGCGGCACCTTCGGGGCACTCGGCCATGGGATTCACGACGGCACGACCCTCCTGCCGCTGGAAAACGGCTGCGTCCTGCCGTCGCAGATCGTGTCGGTGACGAAAAGCACCGAGGGCGAGCCGGGCTGCTTGCAGGGCGCGGTCTGCGGACGACAGGCGAGGGGCGAAATTTTGAAAAATACGGCGCAGGGTATTTTCGGCACCATGCAGGCCGTTCGGGGGCAGGAGCTTGCCGTGGCGCGAAGCGGAGAAGTCCACACGGGTCAGGCGCAGATTTTGTCGAATGTCAGCGGCACGGAGGTCTGTGCTTATGATGTGCGAATTTTGGCGGTCTATCCCAACGAAACGCACGACCGCAACCTTCTTCTGGAGGTAACGGATGAGGCGCTCCTGCAACAAACCGGCGGCATCGTGCAGGGAATGAGCGGCAGTCCCATCATCCAAAACGGCAAGCTCGTCGGTGCCGTTACCCATGTTCTCATCGACGAACCGACTCGCGGCTACGGAATTTTCATCGAAAATATGCTCGACGCGGCGGAATAAAAGATATGCCGGAGGTGAAAACCTCTGGCATTTTTTCGTGGACTGTGCTACAATGGAATCGTTCCTTATTCGGTATTTTTCATAACACGGGAGAGACAGAAAAATGGAAAAAATCAAGGCATTTTTGAAAAGAAAGGACATTGAAATTTCGGCCAAGCGCTACGGCATCGACGCGCTCGGGGCAATGGCGCAGGGCTTGTTCTGCTCGCTTCTGATCGGGACGATTCTGAACACGCTGGGCACCCAATTCAATGTCCCGTTTTTGATCACCATGGGAGAATACGCAAGCGCCATGTCGGGCCCTGCGATGGCCGTTGCGATCGGCCATGCGCTGCACTGTCCGCCGTTGGTGCTCTTTTCGCTCATCACCGTCGGAAGCTCTGCCAACGGCTTGGGCGGAGCCGGTGGGCCGCTTGCCGTGCTGATTATTGCCGTCATCGCCGCCGAGGTGGGCAAGGCGATTTCAAAAGAGACACGGATCGACATTCTTCTGACCCCGTTCGTCACGATTTTGGTCGGCGTCGCGCTTTCGGCATGGTGGGCGCCTGCCATCGGAGCGGCCGCAAGCTCGGTCGGCAAGCTCATCATGTGGGCAACCGAGCAGCAGCCGTTTTTGATGGGTGTTTTTGTCTCCGTCATCGTCGGCATTGCGCTGACGCTGCCCATTTCCAGCGCGGCGATCTGCGCTGCGCTGTCCCTGAGCGGTCTGGCCGGCGGTGCCGCCGTTGCAGGCTGCTGTGCGCAGATGGTCGGCTTTGCCGTCATGAGCTATTCGGAGAACAAGGTCGGCGGCCTGATCTCTCAGGGCTTGGGAACATCGATGCTGCAAATGGGCAACATCGTAAAAAACCCCCGAATCTGGATCCCCGCCATCGTGACCTCTGCCATTACCGGCCCCATATCGACCTGCGTATTTCATCTCGAAATGAACGGTGCAGAAGTCTCCTCCGGCATGGGAACCTGCGGCTTGGTCGGGCCGATCGGCGTTTATACCGGCTGGCTCGGTGATATTGCAGACGGCAGCAAGGCGGCGATTACCGCAATGGATTGGGTCGGACTGATCGTGATCTGCTTTGTGCTTCCGGCTGTCCTCTGCCCGTTATTCACCGCCCTGCTGAAGAAAATCGGCTGGATTAAAAAAGGCGACCTGAAGCTGGCGGACTAGCGTGAGGATACGCTGCTGCATAGGATGGCAGGATCGGAGGCACCGCATCGGGGAAATTTTGCAAATTTTCCGAAAAAAATTGCACAAAAGTATTGTACTTACGGAAAAAGTATGCTATACTTGATTTATGACGAACGTTTTAGATGGGAGATGACAAAATGGCAAACTATACGGAAGAACATTGGAACGAAAAAAAGGCCGAGATCATGGAAAGGTGCTTTAACGGCTTTGCCGAGCTGGGGCTGCACGGGACGGGACTTCGGGGAATCGTCAGTCATTGCGGCTACAGCACGTCGGTCGTTTACACCTATTTTGAGGACTTGGACGACCTGATCGTTCAATCCACCGAGTATTGCATGAGCAAGGTGGAAGAGGAGTTTATGGCGAAAGCCCCGACGGATGTTGAGGGGATGTGGCGCTTCATTGATGAGGTTCCGCACTGGACGCTGGAGAACCACGGGGCGAAATACAGATTGATGTATCAGGTTTATACGCACCCGAAATACAGGCAGTACGGCCAAAAATTCTTTGCCGGAGTGGATAAACGCTACACCGAATACGCAAAGCTGCTGGAGCCGAAGCTCGGTATTCCGCACCAAAAGCTGACGCCGCTGATCTTCCTCCTGATTCGCGCGTGCGTGCATTACGCATTGTTTGAGGACGAATTTTATTTGAAGGCGCAGATTGACATCCTGAAGGAAGGACTCGAGCTGTTTGTTATGAAATACAACCCGGAGGCAAGGGCGGCGGCACAGGCAAGGGCGGCGGCACAGGCAAAACCCGTGTGACGCATCGCAAAAAGCATCCCGATCGGCTTCGGGCAAACGATGGATATATCGGCATAGGCCGAATAAATATTATGTAAACCGACCCAAAGGCAAGCATTTCCATTCCCCATGGCGCAGCGAAAACCCGTTCAAAAACAAAACAAACAAGGAGGACATGGTATGAAAAAGCGAATCATC
>CAZKSR010000039.1:0-14118 GCA_964555465.1 uncultured Oscillospiraceae bacterium | reverse complement strand
TCAGTCAAAAATCGGAGATTTTTGACAGCTCCCCTTGCACAGGGGCGCCGATGGGTGCGGTGCTTCAGAGAATCTCGTCTGCGAAGCTCTTGCCGCTCGTATGATACTCCACGCCGAGAAGCTCCGTGACGGTGGCGGCGATATCGGCAAAGCTCTTTCTGGTGCCGAGGTTGACGGGCTTAACCTTCTTTCCGGCAATCAGGAGCGGCACATACTCACGGGTATGGTCGGTCGTTGCGGTATACGCCGGGTCACAGCCATGGTCGGCGGTGATCATGACGATGTCGTCCTCGCCCATGTGCTGCATGAATTCCTTGAACCAGCCGTCAAACTCGGTCAGAGCGGCGGCGTAGCCGTCAATGTTGCGGCGGTGGCCGTAGAGCATATCGAAGTCGACCAGATTGATGAAGCACAGGCCGTTGAAATCGCGGTCGGCATAGCCCATGGTCTTGTTCAGACCGTCGGTATTGCCCTTGGTATAGACGTGTTCGGTGGTGCCGCGGCCGGCGAAAATATCGAAAATCTTGCCCACAGCCAGCGAATCCTTGCCGGAGGCCTTGATCGCGTCGAGCATGGTCTGCGCGGGCGGCTCAAGGGAGAAGTCATGACGGTTGGCGGTACGGGTGAAGCCGTCGGTGGGATTTCCGACGAAGGGACGGGCGATGACACGGCCGACGCCGTGCTTGCCGACGAGAAGCTTTCTTGCGATGCGGCAGTATTCATAGAGCTGCTCGGGCGGCACAAGCTCCTCGTGCGCGGCAATCTGGAAAACGGAGTCGGCGGAGGTATAGACGATCAGATCGCCGGTCTTCATGTGCTCCTCGCCGTATTTGTTGATGACCTCGGTGCCCGACCACGGGGCATTGGCCAGAACGCCGCGACCGGTGGCCTCACGGAAGGGCTTCAGAAGCTCCTCGGGGAAGCCGTTCGGGTAGGTGGGCAGGGGATCGGGCGAGACGATGCCGGCAATCTCCCAGTGGCCGATGGTGGTGTCCTTGCCCATGGACGCCTCCTGCAAACGGGCAACGGCTCCCTTCGGGCTGTCGGTGCCGGGCAGGAAGTCGATCGAATCGATGTTGCCGAGGCCGTAGGACAGGAGGTTGGGGATATGCAGCTTATCGGAGGTCGAGCAGCTTTTCAGGGTATTGACGCCGACATCCCCGAAGCGCTCGGCGTCGGGCATTTCGCCGCAGCCGCAGGAATCAAGGACAAACAGAAACACACGCTTCATGGTATTCTCCTCCTTATTTCTCCAGCTTGACGGCGGTTTCGAGGGCGACCTGCATCATCTCGCGGAAGGACGTCTGGCGCTCCTCGGCCGGCAGCTCCTCACCGGTGAGCATATGGTCGGAAATGGTGCAGATACACAGGGCATTCTTGCCCCAACGGGCGGCGGTGGCATACAGGCCGGCAGCCTCCATCTCGCAGGCCATGACGCCCATCTTCTTCCACATTTCGACGGTTTCGAGGGGCTTGGGCAGACCTTCGTCGTCGTTATAGAAGTTGTCGGTGGACAGAACGTTGCCGACATGGTAGGTTGCGCCGATCTCCTCGCAGCTTTCGACTGCCTTGCGCATCATGTCATAGGAGGCGATGGGGGCAAAGGTGCCGTCGAGATGGTACTGGTGCAGGAAGTTCGAGTCCGTGCAGGCGCCCTGCGCCACAACGATGTCACGAACATGGATATCGGGGTTGATGGAACCGGCCGAGCCGATGCGCATGATGTTGCGCACGCCGTAGGCATTGAACAGCTCATAGGCATAGATTCCGATGGAGGGGATGCCCATGCCCGAGGCCATAACGGAAACCTTGATTCCCTTATAGGTGCCGGTGTAGCCCTGCACGCCACGGACGTTGTTCACAAGAACGGGATTTTCAAAGAAGTTTTCCGCAATGTATTTGGCACGGAGGGGATCGCCCGGCATCAGCACGGTCTGGCCGAAATCCTCGGGCTTTGCGTTAATGTGGGGGGTAGGGTAATTCATAATGATGGCTCCTTTCAAATTGTATACATTATTATATGGATGCGATTTGCATGGAAAGCGGAGGGGAAGAAACGGAAGCCGGGAAGCGGAATTGGGGGTGCGTTTGCCCTCCCGGTCGCTTCGCGACAGCTCTCCCGGGGGGAGAGCCGATGGTGCGGTGCGTGGTGCGCGGTGCGGCACGCCGGGGTCGGCGTGCCCTACGGGTACGGTGCGCGGTGCGGCGCAATCGGGGTCGGCTGTGCCGACAGCTCTCCCAATAGGGGGGAGCAATGGGGTGCGATTCTCTTCATCCTTGCAGCATGGTTTGAGTGCAATTACCCCCCTCAGTCGGCTGCGCCGACAGCTCCCCCCGAAGGGTGGAGCCATTGGCGGCGGCGTGCCCTACGGGTGCGGTGCGCGGTGCGGCGCAATCGGGGTCGGCTGTGCCGACAGCTCTCCCAATAGGGGGGAGCAATGGGGTGCGATTCTCTTCATCCTTGCAGCATGGTTTGAGTGCAATTACCCCCCTCAGTCGGCTGCGCCGACAGCTCCCCCCGAAGGGTGGAGCCATTGGCGGCGGCGCGCCCTACGGGGGTGCGGATCGCCTCACCGCGCCCTACGGGGCGCTCCGTCTCGGCGTTATCTCACTCTGCGATGCTCCCGGATGCTTCGCGACCAGCACTTGTGGCACATTGCGATATAACAGTCATTGCCGCCGAGGAAGACCTGCTCCCCCTGCGTCACAACATAGCCCTCCGGATCGATGCGGGCGTTGGTGGTGGCCTTCGCGCCGCAGTCACAGATGGCCTTCAGCTCGGAAATGGTATCGGCAACCTCGAACAGTCTGCGGCTGCCGTCAAAAAGCTTGCTCTGGAAATCTGTGCGCAGGCCGAAGCACAGCACGGGCACATTCTCCCGATCGACAATCTCACGGAGCTGATCGATCTGCTCCACGGTGAAGAATTGGCACTCGTCGGCAATGATGACATCGGTCTTCCCATGTGCCAAAAAGAGATCATAGACATTGCCGTCCGGCGGAACGACCTGTGCCTCGGACTGAAGACCGACCCTGCTGCGGATGATGACCGCGCCGTCCCGAGTATCCGCCGAGGGCTTGATGAGCCAGACACTCATGTCATTTTCCTCGTAATTATACTTCGTGATCAGAGCCTGCGCTGTCTTGGCCGAGCCCATCGTCCCGTATTTGAAATACATCTTTGCCATGGGGTACCTCCCGATATTTGTGCATTTTGTTTCCTTGCCACCTCTATTATAACGGAAGTTTTTCATAATTGCAAGAGAAAAACAAGCCGCCCCATGCCTCATTTCGCGCGGCATCCTCTTTCCGTAAATTAGCGGTTGCATTTTTCTCGGAAACGCAGTATAATAAGGCGCTATTTATTATGAAAGAGAAGATCGGAATGTCAACCCTGAAAGAAAACAAAATGGGCGTAATGCCCGTCGGAAAGCTTTTGCTCACCATGGCTCTGCCGCTGGCGATCTCCATGCTGGTGCAGGCCCTTTACAATGTCGTCGACAGCGTCTTTGTCTCGATGATCTCCGATACGGACAACAACGCCCTCGCCGCGGTCAATTTTGCCTTCCCCGTGCAGAACATCATGATCGGCATCGCCTCGGGCATCGCCGTCGGCGTCAATGCGCTGATGTCCCGCTCGCTGGGCGAGAAGAATTTCAAGCGTGTCAACGATGTCGCTCTGAACGGCATTTTCCTTGCGGTGCTCGGCATGGTGCTCGTCGCCCTCTTCGGCATTTTCGGCGCGGAGCCCTTCATGCGCTCGCAGACGCACAACCGCGAGGTCATCGACTACGGCGTGACCTATATCCGCATCGTCACCCTCGTTTCCTTCGGCATCTTCGGTGAGGTTCTGCTCGAGCGTCTGCTGCAGGCCACGGGTCGCACCTCCTATACCCTCTACACCCAGGGCACCGGTGCCATCATCAACATCATCCTCGACCCGATTTTTATCTTCGGCCTCGGCCCCTTCCCCCGAATGGAGGTCGCCGGCGCCGCCGTCGCAACGGTCATCGGCCAGATCGTCGCCTTCTTCCTGGCCGTCTATTTCAACCTGCGCAAAAATAAAGAGGTCGATTTCAATTTCCGAGGCTTCCGCCCGGATCAGAAAACCATCGGCAGCATCCTCGCCATCGGCATCCCCTCCGTCATCATGGTCGCTATCGGCTCCTTGATGTATTCGCTGATGAATATCGTGCTGAAGCAGTTCGACGACATCACTCCCGGCCTCGGGCTGACCGGCTCGACCGTTTTCGGCACATATTATAAGCTGCAAAGCTTCATCTTTATGCCCGTTTTCGGCCTGAGCAACGCTGTTTTGGCCATCACCGCCTTCAACTACGGCGCACGCAAGCCCGATCGTATCGTCCAAACGGTCAAATACGGTGC
The DNA here is from genome assembly GCA_964555465.1 of uncultured Oscillospiraceae bacterium. Taxonomy (GTDB): domain Bacteria; phylum Bacillota; class Clostridia; order Oscillospirales; family Oscillospiraceae; genus JAZOXB01. The sequence goes on along the minus strand of CAZKSR010000039.1, from coordinate 9,732 downwards.
CGTCGCCGCAAGCTGCATGATGCTTGTCGGCATCGCGGCCTTTGAGCTTTTCCCCGAGACGCTCCTCGGCCTCTTCACCCCGGACGAGGCGATGCTGGAGGTCGGCGTCCCCGCGCTGCGGATCCTGTGCCTGCCCTTTGTCGTTGCCGGCGTGTGCATCATCTTCAGCAATGTCTTCCAAGCGCTCGGCAAGAGCCTCTACAGCATGATCATCTCCTTTGCCCGTCAGCTCGTCGTCCTCATTCCGGCGGCCTATCTCCTGGCCCTGTCGGGGAAAATCGAGATGGTCTGGCTGTCCTTCCCGATCGCTGAGGTGTTCTCCTGCATCCTGTCGGTCATCATGTTCGCCTCGGTCTACCGCAATAAAATCGCGCCGCTGCACAATACCGCTTGCAATTCGGACACCACTGTGATATAATTCATCCAAACAAAGCATGAAAGGGGTATTCCGATGTACTTTTCGTTTGCTGTTTTCTATTGCCGCCGCAATGGAAGCTCGTGCCGCGAACGGTAAAGGACATTTTGCCCTTCGATTGAACAAACCTGCTGCACGAAGCCCTCGTCTTTGTGCAGCATTTCTTTTTTACGGGGGCCCACCGCCCCGAATCTATTCTTTCATCCTCGGGAAATAACCCAACCGATACAACCGGAAGGAGCTGTCGCAATGATTACCGTATTGAAAAAAGGAACGACCGCCGCACAGATGGAGCACCTGATCGCTTGGCTGCGCTCGCAGGGTCTGGATGTCCATGTCTCTCACGGCGACGACTATACCGTCCTCGGACTGATCGGCAACACCGGTCGGATCGACATGGAGCTTTTGGCTTCGCTCGACATCGTCGAGTCGGTCAAGCGTGTCACGGAGCCGTTCAAGCAGTGCAATCGCCAATTCCACCCCGAAGACACCGTCATCACCGTCGGGGAAGCGAAGCTCGGCGGCGGCCATTTTGCCATGATCGCAGGCCCCTGCTCCGTCGAAACCGAGGCGCAGATCATCGAGGTCGCGCAGGCGGTCAAGGCCGCCGGTGCGCAGATTCTGCGTGGCGGAGCGTTTAAGCCCCGTACCTCGCCGTATGATTTTCAGGGTCTGGGCGCCGAGGGCATCCGCCTGCTTCTGGAGGCGAAGAGGGCAACCGGCCTGCCCATCGTCACGGAAATCATGAACATCAACGCACTCGACCTCTTCGTCGATGTGGATATCATTCAAGTCGGCGCGCGAAATATGCAGAATTTTGACCTTTTGAAGGAATTGGGCAAGACGGACAAGCCGATCTTGCTCAAGAGAGGTCTTGCCAATACGCTTAAGGAGTTCCTTATGTCGGCGGAGTACATCATGTCCGAGGGCAACCAAAATGTCATCCTCTGCGAGCGCGGCATCCGCACCTTCGACACCTACGCACGCAACACGCTCGACCTGACCGCCGTCCCGATGCTGCATGAGCTGTCGCATTTGCCGGTCGTGGTCGACCCCAGCCACGCCACGGGCAAGGTGCGTCTCGTCGCGCCGATGGCCATGGCTGCCGTCGCCTGCGGTGCCGACGGCGTGATGGTCGAGGTGCACAATGACCCCATCCACGCCCTGTGCGACGGGGCACAATCCCTGAAGCCCGAGCAATTTGCAGAGCTTGCCAGAAAAATGCGCACCGTTCGGGAGGCCGTGAGATGACGGTCGGCATCGTCGGCCTCGGACTGATCGGCGGCTCGTTTGCCAAATGCTATCACGCCTCCGGGCACCGTGTGCTGGCATCGAACCGCACCGCCTCCGTCACGCAGTTTGCGATGATGGCAGGTGCCGTTGACGGGGAGCTGACGCAGGAGAGCATTGCCTCCTGCGACCTCGTCATCCTGACGCTCTACCCCGAGGCGAGCGTCGAATACTTGGAAAAAATGGGACAATTCATCCCCAAAACCGCCGTCGTCATCGACGCTTGCGGCACAAAGCGGCAGATTTGCGAGGCGTGCTTCCCCCTCGCCCGACGCTTCGGCTGGCTCTTCGTCGGCGGCCACCCGATGGCGGGAACGCACTTTTCGGGCTTCAAATACAGCCGCGCGACCCTCTTCAAGGGTGCGCCGATGGTGCTCGTTCCGCCGCAAAGGGACGATATGCAGCTCATCGAACGAGTCACAAGCCTCCTTGCGCCCTGTGAATTCGGCCGCTTCTCCGTCACCACCGCACAGGAGCACGACCGCATGATCGCGTTCACCTCGCAGCTTGCGCACGTCGTCTCGAACGCCTATGTCAAAAGCCCGACGGCCACGCTGCACAAGGGCTTCTCCGCCGGCAGCTACCGCGATTTGACCCGTGTGGCATGGCTCAATGCGCCGATGTGGACGGAGCTGTTTTTGGAGAATCGGGACTATCTCACGGGCGAGATCGATTGCCTGATCCGCGCCCTTCGGGAATACCGCGACGCCCTGCAAGCGCAGGACGCCGAGACGCTCTGCCGTCTCTTGGAGGACGGAAAGCGACGAAAGGAGGAGGTCGGATGATCTCGGTCAAGGTGGACACCTCCCGTGCCTATGAGGTCAAGATCGGCACGGGACTTCTGGACGCCCTGGGGGAGGAGCTGCGCGCCCTCGCCGCAGGAAAGGTTCTCGTCGTGACGGACGAAAACGTCGCACCGCTCTACCTCGAGCGCGCCTGCAGAAGCTTGCGCGAGGCCGGCTTTTCCGTCTTTTCGTGCATCGTGCCGGCAGGAGAGTCCTCGAAGGACATAAAATATTATGTAAACCTATTGGAGGCATTGGCTGCACACGGTCTGAGCCGCAGTGATACCGTCGTCGCCCTCGGCGGCGGCGTAGTCGGTGACCTTTCGGGCTTCGCCGCCGCGACCTATCTGCGCGGCATCCGCTTCGTTCAGGTGCCGACGACCCTCCTTGCCATGGTCGACTCCTCGGTCGGCGGAAAGACGGCGGTCAATCTGCCCGACGGCAAAAATCTGGTCGGTGCCTTTCACCAGCCCTCGCTGGTGCTCTGCGACCCGTCGCTCCTCGACACCCTCCCCCTCGAGACGTTCCGCTGCGGCTGCGGCGAGGTCATCAAGACGGCAATCTTGTTCGATGCCGACCTGTTTCGCCATCTGGAGGAACGGGGCTTGGACTTCGACCGCCCGACCGTCATTCGGCGGTGCGTCGAGTGCAAGCGTGACGTTGTCTGCGCCGATGAGCTTGATCTCGGTCTGCGGCAGCTCTTGAATCTCGGGCACACCGTCGGCCACGCCCTCGAAAAGCTGACAAATTTCGAGCTGCTCCACGGGCAGGCCGTCTCGGTCGGCTGTGCGGTCTTTGCCCGTGCCTTTGCAAGGTCTCCCGAAAAAATCGTGGGCATTTTCGAGAAATTCGGCCTGCCTACCCACACGACCTTTTCCGCCGAAAGCCTTGCCGATGCCGCTCTTTCCGACAAAAAGCGGCAGGGACAGACCATCACCCTCGTCGTGCCGCTCGACATCGGGCACTGCGAGCTGTCTGCCCTCCCCGTGGAGAAGCTGGCGGACGTCCTTCGTTCCGGACTTTGATATGGATATTACACTGAAAAACAGACCCATCGGCGGACAAATTGCCGCCGTTTCATCAAAATCGGTGGCGCACCGTCTTCTGATCTGCGCGGCTCTGGCCGACAAGCCGACCGCGATCGTCTGCTCCGACCGCTCGGAGGATATCGACGCCACCGTCCGCTGCCTGTCCGCCCTCGGCGCAAAAATCGACCCGTTGCCCGACGGCTTCCTCGTCCGTCCCATCTCGCAGGCAAAGGCGGAGGCGACCTTGGACTGCGGCGAAAGCGGCTCTACCCTGCGCTTTTTGCTGCCGATTGCGGCGGCAATCGGGACGGACACGACCTTCGTCCTGCACGGCAGACTCCCCGAACGCCCCCTGTCGCCCCTGCGTGAGCTTTTGGAGGAAAAAGGGATCCTGATCACAAAGCCGTCGGAAAATACCCTCCGCGTGCAGGGCAAGCTCCGCGCCGGAGCCTTCCCGATCGACGGAAACGTCTCCTCTCAGTTCATTACGGGACTTCTCTTCGTCCTGCCGCTTTTGGATGGCGAATCCGATATTATGTTAACCTCAGATTTGGAATCCGCCGGTTATATCGACCTGACGCTCGATGCCCTGCGGCGCTTCGGCCTTGTGCCGGAGGCGACGGAGCACGGCTGGCACTTCTCCCGAAAAACGGCCTACCGCTCTCCTGACAAGGTCGCGGTGGAGGGCGATTGGTCGAACGCCGCCTTCTGGCTCTGCGCAGGGGCGATCTGCCGCCCGATGACCGTCACGGGGCTTTCCCTCCGCTCTTCGCAGGGAGATCGGAAAATATTAGACCTTCTGCGACAATTCGGCGCAAAAATCGACATCGAAAACGACCGCCTCACCGTCCGACCCGCGCCCCTGCACGGCATCGAAATCGACGCAAGCCAGATTCCCGACCTCGTGCCCCCGTTGGCGCTGGTTGCGGCCTGTGCGGAGGGAAAAACCCGAATTTTCGGCGCGCAACGATTGAAAATCAAGGAAAGCGACCGCTTGCGCTCGGTTTTTGAGGCAATTTCAGCGCTCGGCGGAGAAATCTCCGTTCTGACCGACGGCCTCGAGATCGTCGGAGGTGCGCTGCACGGCGGTCAAATCGACAGCCAAAATGACCACAGAATTGCTATGATGGCCGCGATTGCTTCGACCGTTTGCGACGGAGCCGTCACGCTTCGCGGCGCGCAGGCCGTGAAAAAATCCTACCCCCGATTCTGGGAGGACTTTGAAAGGCTGGTGAGCACGGATGAATAATTCCTTCGGCAGCGTTCTTCGGCTGGAGATTTTCGGTGCCTCTCACGCCGAGGAAATCGGCATGACGCTCGAAAATTTCCCCAAGGGCTTTGCGCCGAGCCTCAAGCTGCTGCAAAGGCTGATGGATCGCAGGGCACCCGGGCAAGGAGCGCACACGACCGCGCGCAAAGAGCCGGACGTGCCGATTTTTGAAAGCGGCCTTGTAAACGGCGTGACGAACGGCGAGACGATCCGCGCGGTGATCCGAAACACCAATGTGCAGTCAAAAGATTATGTTAACCTCGCGGAGATGCCCCGTCCCTCCCACGCCGACTATCCTGCGCGCATCCGCTACGGGCAGTCGCTCGACCTGCGCGGCGGCGGCGCCTTCTCCGGACGGATGACCGCCCCCATGTGCATCGCAGGCGGCCTGTGTCTGCAATATCTGCAAACGCTCGGCATCGAAATCGGTGCTCGCATCGTTCGCATCGGGCAGATAAAAATCGAAGGCTTCGACCCGATTTCCCCCGAAATCCCCTCGAAATTTGCCGAACCGACGGAGGAAATGCTCGAAGAGATCTCCCGCGCAAAGGCGGACGGCGACAGCGTCGGCGGCGTGATCGAGTGCGCCGTCACGGGGCTTCCCGTCGGCATCGGTGAGCCGATGTTCGGCGGTCTGGAAAACCGTCTGGCGCAGATTCTCTTCGGAATTCCTGCCGTCAAGGGCGTGGAATTCGGTAGCGGCTTTGCCTGCGCCGAGATGCGCGGAAGCGAGCACAACGACCCGTATTATGTTAACCAAGACGGCATTGTCCGTACCCGAACCAACCACGCCGGCGGTATTCTCGGCGGACTGTCGACGGCCATGCCGCTGATCTTCCGCATTGCCGTCAAGCCGACCCCGTCCATCGCCAAGAAGCAGGAGAGCATCTTCTTCTCCGGCGGCGGCGGTGTTCTCGAGATCAAGGGTCGCCATGATCCCTGCATTGTCCCCCGTGCCGTCCCCGTAGCGGAAGCAGCCGCCGCAATCGCAATTTTAGATGCCATTTTGGAGGCAGAATTATGAATTTAGAGGAATATCGCAAACAAATCGACGCCGTAGATGACGAGCTCGTCCGCCTGTTCCGACAGCGCATGGACATCGCCGCCGACATTGCGCAGTACAAAAAGGCCCACGGTCTGCCCGTCCTTCAGCCTGCCCGTGAGCGAGAAAAGCTCGACGCCGTCACCGCGCAGTGCAGAGAGGATCTGCGCTCGTACCTTCGGGTGCTCTACTCGCTCCTCTTTGAGCTGAGCCGCACCTATCAGTCGCGCGACTGCCGCTCGGAGCTTTTCGCACGCATCGAGCACGCCATCGAGCACACGCCCCGTCTCTTTCCGCAGTCGGCCGACGTCGCCTGTCAGGGCGTGGAGGGTGCTTTTTCGCAGCTCGCCTGCGAAAAGCTTTTCAAAAATCCGCATATTCAATATTTTCGGAATTTTGACGGCGTTTTTTCCGCTATCGAGTCCGGTTTTTGCCGCTATGGTATCCTGCCGATCGAAAATTCGACCGCCGGCTCCGTCAAGCGCGTCTATGACCTGATGGTCGAGCATGATTTCAGTATCGTCCGCTCCACGCGCATCAAGGTCGACCACTGCCTTCTGGCTAAGCCCGATCACGGCGAAATTCGGGAAATCTTTTCCCATGAGCAAGCCATCGCGCAGTGCGCCGATTTCCTGAAAAGCCTCGGCAGCGTGAAGGTCACCGTCTGCGAGAACACCGCCATCGCCGCGAAAGCCGTTGCCGATTCCGAGCGGACGGACATCGCCGCCCTCTCCTCGAGGCTCTGCGCCGAGCTCTACGGCCTGAAGCTCGTCAGGAGCGGCGTGCAGGACGCCGGTAACAACCACACGCGCTTCCTGTGCATCGGCAAGCAGCCCGAGATTTACCCCGGCGCGGACAAGACCAGCGTGATGATGATTCTACCGCACAAGCCCGGCGCACTTTACAAGGTGCTCGCGCGCCTCTACGCCCTCGGCATCAACCTCCTCAAGCTCGAAAGCCGCCCTCTGCCCGAGCGTGATTTCGAATTCATGTTCTATCTGGATCTGGAAACCTCGGTCTATTCGACGGAGTTCGCACAGCTTATGAGCGAGCTGGGCGGCATCTGCGAGGAATTCAAGTATCTGGGCAGCTATTCGGAGGTCGTCTGATGCGGTGCGGTCTGCTGGGAGAGCACCTCGGCCACAGCTATTCACCGAGGATCCATGCCATGCTCGGAAATCCGAGCTATCAGCTCTTCGAGGTCGCCCCCAATGCCTTGGAGGAATTCCTGCAAAAGGGCGAATTCGACGGAATCAATGTCACAATTCCATACAAAAAGGCGGTTATTCCCTATTGCGCCGACCTCTCCGAGACGGCCACGCGGATCGGGAGCGTCAACACCGTCGTCCGTCGTCCCGACGGGACGCTGTTCGGCCACAACACGGATTATGACGGATTTTCGTGGCTTTTGCGGCGAAACGGCGGAATCGGGGAGGGCGAGAAGGCCATCGTCTTGGGCACGGGCGGCGCGTCGCTGACCGTGCAGACCGTTTTGCTCGCACACGGCGCCGAGGTCGTCACGCTGTCGCGGAGGGGAGAGAGCAGCTACGCAACGCTCGACCGCCACGCCGACGCCGTCCTTCTCGTCAACGCCACGCCCGTCGGGATGTACCCGAACAACGGCGAACGCCTTGTCGACCTCGAGAAGCTGCCGAAGCTGCGCTGCGTCCTCGACCTGATCTATAACCCGTCGCGCACACGGCTTTTGCTCGATGCGCAGAGGCTCGGTATCGCCTGCGAGGGCGGTCTGCCGATGCTCGTGGCACAGGCCAAGGCCGCCGCCGAGCTGTTTTCGGGGAAAAAAATTCCGGAGAGTTGCAATAATGAAATATTATGTAAACTTGACGGCGAGATGAAAAACATCATTCTCATCGGGATGCCCGGCTGCGGCAAGAGCACCGTGGGACGAATTTTGGCCAAGCGGCTGAAGCGGCCTTTTTTTGACGCCGACCGTGAGATTGTAAAAAAAATCGGCTGCTCCATCCCCGAATTTTTCGCAACACGGGGGGAGTCTGCGTTCCGCGCGGTGGAGACGCAGGTGCTTTCCGAGCTGGGCAAACGCTCCGCCTGTGTGATCGCAACGGGCGGAGGTTGCGTTACAAGAGCGGAAAATTACGACCTTTTGCACCAAAACGGGACAATTATCTGGGTGCGCCGCGGCCTATCCCACCTGTCGACGAAGGGCAGACCCGTCAGCCAAAGCACCGATCTTGCGACGCTCTATCAACTGCGCCGACCGCTGTATGAACAATTTGCCGACCGCTGCGTCGAGAACGACAGGAGCTTCGGCACGACCGCCTTACGCATCATGCGCGTGACGGGGATGGGAGAAAAATGATGAGAATTTTGGTTTTGAACGGGCCGAATCTGAACCTTTTGGGGCTTCGCGAGCCGGAAATTTACGGAAAACAGGACTATGCCGCCCTCGAAGCGACGATTTTTGAGGCGGCGCGGGCCCTCGGCTGCGAGGTCGAGGTTCGCCAGACGAATCACGAGGGCGTTCTGGTCGATTGGATCCAGTCGGCCTACGGGACGTTCGACGGCATCGTCATCAACCCGGCGGCCTATACGCACACCTCCGTTGCGATTTTGGATGCAGTCAAGGCTGTCGGGCTGCCGACGGTGGAGGTGCATCTGTCCGATGTCGGCAAACGGGAGGATTTTCGGCAGGTGTCCTATATTCGCCTTGCCTGTCGAAAAACCATCATGGGGCAGGGCTTCGAGGGCTATCGCGCGGCGATGCAATGGCTTGTCGAAAATGCCGCCGAGTGAGCGGGCGGCAGGAAGGCGCAGAAGCTTTCACTGCGTTCCTTTTTTCCTCGCTTGTTCCGCAGACGACTTTTCGCGTGCCTCGGCGCGCCGTTGCTCCTGCCTGTGAAAAAATGAGGCCGTCCCCGATCTCTCAACGGACGACCTCATTTTTCTGTTTGCACTACACCGCCGCTTCCGCAAGCGTTGATCCCGCTGCGGCGAGAAGCAAAGGCCACGGCTGCGAACACAGACCTGCTTCCCCGGTTGCCGTCTTCATCGCGGCAGCGGATGTACGGCACGCCGAGTCGGCGTGCCCTGCGGGTGCGTGGAGCTCGGCAGCTTTCAAATCGCAAGGTGTCTTGCAATCACCTTGCAGCCTTTGCTTTGTTTTGTTTCTTGCGGTTTTTCCGTTCTTTGATTCCAATGATTGAAATGCCGGCTGCAAGCAGGGTATTGCAAAGAATCACGCTCGCAACAAAACCCTCCGAAGCAAATAATACTCCTTTCCCGAAAAGGTAAAACATGAAAAGAGCACCTGCGTAGGAGGCATATACGCTGATGAGTGTGTTCGGAAGGCCTTTATAGAACATGGTTATGCTTCGTCTCGGATTTTGCGCGGCAACGAAGCACACGATCGCCATAATGATCAACGTCAGTGTTACCAGCATTTCGATGACCGTCAGCACGGAATTGAAATCGTGAACCATCCTCCAGCCAAAGTCAAAGGGGTGGTCTGTCGGGCTGTCCATAGCGGTTGAAAACAGCCAGCAGAGCACGCTCCACAGAATACCGCAATAATGCACAACGGCATAAACGAGCAGCCCGATTCCGTCTTTGATGAGTCTCTTTTTCTGGATTTGGTATTGTTCATGGGCGTTCTTTTTTCTAGAGACTTGGTTTTGTACATAGGCGCTTTGGCGCATCGAGCGCGAGAGGTCGGTTTCTTCCCGGTCGAGCGGAGCACCGCAGAGGGAGCACTTTTCCGCCGGAAAGACCAATCCCCCGCATCCGGGACATACCTTTCGTGCCGGTGGATTCGATGAGCTCTCGGATTTTTGCGCTGTTGGAATCTCACTTTTGTCATAATACGTCATTTTTCTCGCTCCTTTTTACTGTTTTTGTCGATTTTTGAAGAATGCAGCCGATTTTTT
>CAZKSR010000038.1:0-14292 GCA_964555465.1 uncultured Oscillospiraceae bacterium | reverse complement strand
CGGAGTACTTCGTGACTTATTCGGCTTTGAGCAGACGCGAGGTCTTGTGGAGGAAGGGGTGATTGGCCAGCATATTTTCAAAGAAGCTGCCCGGATGCGTCTCCAAAATCTCATAGCTCGTAAAGCCGGCAACGCCCATGACCTTCTCGGCCAGCGCCTCGGCAACAATATACATCTCGTCGGAATCGTCGGGCTTGACGACGGCGTAGCTCTCTCTCGGGTGCAGGGAGATGCCCATATTGCCGGGCAGCGTCCAAATGGTCGTCGTCCAGATGACAAAGAAGAGCTTGCCGTGATCGAGGTGCGGCAGCTTGCCGAGGTCGTCGTGCATGGGGAACTTGACGTAGACGGTCGTGCAGGGGTCGTCCTGATATTCGATCTCGGCCTCGGCCAGAGCCGTCTCGTCCTTCGGGCACCAGTAGACGGGCTTTAAGCCCTTGTAAATATAGCCCTTACGGAACATTTCTCCGAAAACCTTGACCTCCTCGGCCTCAAAGCGTCTGTCCATGGTGCGGTAGGGCTTTGCCCAATCGCCCAGCACACCGAGGCGGCGGAAGCCGTTCATCTGCCGCTGAATGAAATCCTCTGCGAAGGACTCACAGGCGGTGCGGAATTCGGTCACGGGCATGGTCTTGTGGTTGAGCTTGTTTTTCTTGATGATGGCGGACTCGATGGGCATACCGTGGTTGTCCCAGCCGGGGGTGTAGGGCGTGTCGTAGCCGCGCATGGCGTAGGAGCGGACGATGAAGTCCTTGAGGGTCTTATTCAGCGCGTGTCCCATGTGGATGTCGCCGTTGGAGAAGGGAGGGCCGTCATGCAGGACGAATTTCGGCTTTCCGGCGTTTTTCTCCCGAAGCAGGGAATAGACATCGATCTTGTTCCAGTTTTCGAGCATCCCCGGCTCCCGCTGCGGCAGTCCGGCTCGCATCGGAAAATCGGTTTTCGGCGTGATGATGGTGTTTTTGTAGTCCATTTATGAACCTCCTTTGTATCGTAAACAGTATTGGGCGGTCGGTGATCGGCGGTGGGCAGGCGACGTGCATCCTCGCGCCTGTGCTCCGTCCGTATGCGGCTTTCGGTGCCGTGACGCCGCCGATGCCGCGCGTCTCGGCAAGCAAAAACACCTCTGCCTCATCAAGAGACAGGGGTGCTTCCTGCGGTACCACTCTTGTTCCCCGTCGAAGGACGGCGGGGCACTCATTTGTGCGATAACGGGCACAGCCGTCTCCGCCTACGCAGAGGAGCTACGTCCTCCTTCGGGGAGATGCTCCGGGGTGATGAGGGTCTGTCTTGCGTCTGCCTCGCACCGAACGGCAGCTCTCTGAACACAGCGGACAGGCGGTCTTGTCCCCTTCTTCGCATTATGATTCGATTCTGCGGCGACGCCCCTCGAAGGCGGCGCGGTCTTTACGGTCAGCCCTTTTCGTTCGGGCGATAGTTACGGCCGAATTGGAGATCCTCGAAGCGGCGCGTACGGGAGAAATCCTTTTTCTCCTCTGCCTGTGCCTGCTCACCGAGGGTGCCGCCGTTCAGCTTGACCTGAATATTCTGGCCGATCTCTGCGATGAGGGCATCCTCTCGCTCCTCCTCGGTCGGAGGATTCGGGACGCTGTCAAAATCAAAGGCTCGGCGGTCTTGGTCGACAGGCTTCGGATCGGGCTTCAGCTCGGCCTTGCGCAGCTCCTCGAGCATCTCAAGCTGACGCTTCAGCCGCTTCTCCATCGAGTCGAAGAACGTTCCGCAGGCTTCCTTCGCCGCCGCAAGACGGGCGACCTCGATCTGTGCCTCTTCGCTGCAATCGTTCGCCTTGTTTGCTGCGGTCAGCTCGGCCTCATGCAGCAGCTTGGCGCAGCGCTTCTCGGCGTCTGCGACCATCTGCTCGGCCGTCTTCTGCGCCGTGAGGATGGCATTTTGCATGGACGCCTCCTGTCGGCGGTATTCTTCGAGCTTCTCGACCAAAATACGCAGCTTGCTCTTCAGGACAGAATTTTCCTTGTAAAGGGTCAGGTAATCCTGCGTCAGCGGCTCGAGCACGTCGTCAACGGAGTCCATATCGTAGCCGTTGAAGAGTGCCTTCTCAAAGCTGATCTCCTGAATCTGTTGCGGTGTAAACATCGTTTTCAGCTCCTGTCTTTCTGTATGCCGTGGTTAGAAGTACATTCCGGCGTTTTCCAGCTCCTCGGTCAGATCTCCGACGACGTCGACGTGGTAGGGCGTGATGAGGTAGGTCGAAATCGCGACCTTTTTGATCTTGCCGTCAAGGGCATAGGCGCAGCCGGACAGGAAATCCACCAGGCGACGGGCAACATCCTTGTTGGTCGATTCGAGGTTCAGAACCAATGCCTGCTTGTCGCGCAGATGGTCGGCAATCTCGGAAACGACATCGAAGCGATCCGGCTTGACCAGAACGACCTGAAGCTGTGTCGTTGCATTGATGTTGACGACACGACTGCCCGTCTTGGGCGCATCGGACGTCGAACGGGGGAAGGTGCGTCGGGGCGCGGCAGGGGCAGGCTCGGTTGCCTCCTCCAGCGGCTCGTCATCGTAATCGTCGTAATCCTCGTCCTTGTCGGAATAGGGGTTTGTCAGTTTTCTCAGTTCATCCATCAGTCCCATGGGGAATACCTCCGTATGTCATATATCATTTGTTATCATAATTTCGCGCGCCGAAGATCGCAGTCCCGACGCGGATCATGGTACTGCCGCAGGCGATGGCGTCCTCAAAATCGTCCGTCATCCCCATCGACAAAATATCCATGCTAATATTATGCGATTTTTTTGCTGTTATGTCAACAGAAATTCTGTGAATTTTCTTGAAAAATTCGCAATTGTCTCCCGATTTCCTCGAAATCGGCGGAATCGCCATCAAGCCACGCAGACGGCAGTTGGGATAATTCTCCATTTTTTCCGCCCACGCCGTCACCTCGTCGGGGGCGAAGCCGGATTTACTCGCCTCCATGCCGATATTGATCTCGAAGAGAATATCCTGCACAATGCCCTGCTTTTGCGCCTCCCTCTGGATGCACTCCAGCAGCTCCGCTCGGTCGACCGACTGAATGAGCGCGACCCTTCCGACGACCTGCCGCACCTTGTTGGTTTGCAGATGGCCGATGAAGTGCACAGGCGCCCCCTCATAGGCGTTTTCCGACAGCTTTTGCGTCAGCTCCTGCACTCGGTTTTCGCCGCAGCAATCCACGCCGCAGGCGATCGCCTCGCGAACCTTTTCCGCCCCGTTCATCTTCGTGGCGGCGCAGAGGGAGATCTCTCCCGCGTCACGGCCGACACGCTCGGCGGCGGCCTTCATCCGCTCCCGAATCGAAGCGATATTCTCCCGTATCATTTCGAGATCACCTTCCCATCCCACATTTTGACATCCGTGATGATGATTTCATCATTCGGCCAGAGGCCGTTCGTCGTCGACGAGTCCCATTCGACCAGATAATATTCACCGTATTGCAGCAGCTCGTCCACCCGTTTCCACTCGGCACGGCCGGCCTCGAGGACATAGACTCCCGTTTTGCCGTCGACCACATAGAGTGCCTCCTTGGGGACGCGCAGTCCTTCGAACGTCTCGAAAACGATCTTCACTGTCTGCTTGCGCAGGCTCGTAACACGCTGCAGATGCTCACCGCTGCTCAGAAGCAGCAGGCAGGACGTCTCGCCGCTTTCCATCCGCTCGATGGTCATTTTCAGCTCCTGCAGGCCCTCGCCGGCAAAGCTCACCGTCAAGCTTCCGCCGATGCGGCATTGGCTTGCCCGCTCGGACGGAATCTGCGTGACAAAGTACCACTTCTGCCCTATGATCAGGCGGCCGATGGCATCGTCCGGAGCAGAGGCGGCTTGACCTGCGATGCGTTCATAGTCCGCAAGACTCATGGTTGCAACCGAGGTCGGCGTAAGCAGCGTCTCGTAGCCGTCTGCGACCTGTGAAAAGTATCCGGCTCGGTCAACCGTAATGGCGGTGCTTTCGCCGGCACTTTGCGTCGTCAGCAGGGCGATGCGCTCGTCGATGCGGTTGATCCGTGAGCGAATTTTGTCGCTGTCATCGCCCGTGACGCAGCGGCGCAGAACCAACGGTTCCAGCTCCGTAACGTAGGTTCGCATGGCGTCGATGCGCTGATCCGCCGCCTGCGATGCCACGGAGATGATCAGTCCACCGATCTGCGCATCCAGCGCGTCCGCATTGCGTCCGTCCGTCTCCTGCGCCGCTAAAACGAGCTGCTCGCGTTGATTCTGTAAAGAGAAGAGGTTTTGCCGCTCCTGACGGGCGTCGTCACTGCGGTAGCCCGTGGCCACACGCTGACCGCTGCCGACCCGTTGTCCCTCCGTCAGCTCGCACACGACAATCGGCTCGGTACTGACCAAGACCTCCTCCTGACGCACCACAAAGCCGGAAACGGTCTCCCCGTCGCCGACTTCGCAGTACACCGCCGTCTCCAGTGTATGCGGCACGCCGTCGGAAACGATCATCGACAGCACCACATAGCCCACCAAAAACACGGCCAAAGCTATGGAAATGAATTTCAGATAAAAACTGCCCTGCTTTTTCATGCGTTGTCTCCTGTGCAGGACACGGCTCTTTTAGGAGGGGAAGCGCACCGGCTGCAGCGGCACAAGCGTCGAAATGGCGTGCTTGTAAATCATCTGCTGCTTGCCCTCGGAGCTGAGCACGACAATGAAGCTGTCAAAGCCCGTTACAATCCCCTTCATCTGGAAGCCGTTCATCAAAAACAGCGTCACGGGGGTGTGCTCCTTGCGAACCTCGTTGAGAACCAGATCCTGCAAATTTTCTGTGTTTGCCATATAAGTACCTCTTGACTTTCCGGCGGATCGAACCGCCTTTTTGTATTTCCCGTCGAACGGGGTACTTATATTGTATCGAATTTATCGCGCGAAATTTGGCGCAAGCGGTCGACAGGCGGAATAAATCTCCTCAAAATTCGGCTCGTCGGGCAGCTCCACCCATGACACGGCCTCGTTGCGGCGGAACCATGTACGCTGCCGCTTGGCATAGCGTCGGGAGGCGAGCTGAATTCGCTCCATGGCCTCCTCCTTCGTGCCGCGACCGCTCAGGTGATCGACCAGCTCCTTGTAGCCGATGGCCTGTAGGCTCGTCGCCTGTGGGGGAACGCCGTCCTCGAGCAGACGGCGAACCTCGTCGACCAATCCCTGCTCGAACATCTCCTCGACGCGGCGGTCGATGCGACGGTAAAGCGCGTCTCGGTTTACATAATCCAGTCCGATCCACACGGGAGAATATTTCGGAGGCATGGCCTGCGTGCGGCGATTGTGCTCGGAGATGGTCACGCCGCTCTCCAAATAGACCTCCAGCGCACGAATGACCCTCTTGTGATTGGCCGGATGGATGCGCTCGGCGGCCTCGGGGTCGACGGCGGCCAGCTCCCGATAAATCGGCTCGATGCCCTCCCTTTCGACCCGTTCCTCCAGTGCCTCCCGACATCCGGTCGAGGGAAGGGGCGCAAAGTCACGGCCTGCAATCAGCGAATCGATATAAAGTCCCGTGCCGCCGACCAGAATCACCGGCCTGCCGCGGCGCAGAATATCCCGAACGCAGACATCGGCCAGCTCGACATAGCGGCTGACGGAGAACGGCTCGGTCGGGTCGGCAACATCAAGCATATGGTGCCGCACGCCGCCGCGCTCGGCCGAGGTGGGCTTCGCCGTGCCGATGTCCATGCCGCGGTAGACCTGCATGGAGTCGAACGAGACGATCTCCGCGCCGCAGGACTGCGCCAGCGCAACGGACAAACGGGTTTTCCCCACAGCCGTCGGTCCGACGATGCAAAGAATTTGTTCCATGGCTTCCTCCAAAGGGTCGAAATCTGTGTGAAGCGCGGAGTCAGCCCCTCCCCGAGGCGTCGTCGGGCGGCTTCGGCGGCGTTTCCTTCAGCGTTTGAATTGCTTTTCGATTTGCGCGGCGGTCAGCTCCAGACAGATGGGTCGTCCGTGCGGACAGTATTTCAAATCCTCACGGCTGAGCACCTCCCGAACGATGGCCTCGCACTCGATGGCTTCGCTGCGTCGGCCGCCCTTGATCGCCGCCTTGCAGGAGATCGTGTGCAGGAGCGTGTCCCGCAACGCCTCCGGCGCAAGCCGGCGGCCGGTTTTCAGGTCGGCGGCGATGGTGCAGAGGGTATCCTCCGCCTCGTCCGGCGACAGGTCGGTCGGAATCTGCTGAACCGCAAGGGTTCCGTCGCCGTAATCCGTCAGGGCAAAGCCGTAGGCCGTCAAAAGCTCCTCGTTGGCCAGCAGGACAGCCGCCGCCTCCCGCTCCGGTCTGCATAAAATCGGCGTCAGCAGGTATTGCGGCATGATCGGCTCCGTCTGCTTGCGGAATTTTTCGAAAAGGAGGCGTTCGTGGGCGGCGTGCTTGTCGATCAGGAGCATCTTGTTTCCCTGCTCGACGATCAGGTAGGTGTCCAGCACCTCCCCGACAAACCGCCACGGCACGGTCGGCAGGGGGATTTCCTGCTGCTCCGCTGCACTCGGTGCCGCCTCGGTCGGGAGGTCAGGAATACTGTTCTCCTCCTCGGTCGGGCGATCGGGGCGCTCGTCCCTCTCTTCGTCCCTCCGCTCAAGGCTGTGAACGATGGGTGCCGCAGCTTCGTCCTTACGCTCGAGGCTGTGCGCGAGGGGCGCCGCAGCTTTGTTTTTCCGTTCTGTCTCGGGGCATCCTTCCGCGTCGCTTTGCTTCTCAAAATACGTCAACGGGGCAGGCTCCTCTGCCTCATTTTGGCGCAACGGCGCGCGCTCCTCCGCTTCGTTCGGACGCAGGGGTGCGGTTTCCGTCCGCGCCGATGCCGTCGGGCGGTCGAGGCGGTCGAGAAGCTCCTTCGGCGGCTGCACTCTCGGTGCGTCCTTCAGAAGCTGCTGCATCGTTCGGAAATCCTCCGCTCGCATGGAGCGGAACGTTGCCTGTCCCGATGCGCCCGTCCTTGCGCCGCCGACGGGCGTCGGTTGGGTGGCCGCCGCCCTCGGAAGGTGCAGCTCAACCCGTCCGCTTGCTCGCTCCAATGCTCCCTGCACGCCGTAGCGGATGCAGGAAAACAGGTCACGCTCGTTGACGAACTTGACCTCAATCTTGGCAGGATGGACATTGACATCCACCAAATGCTCGGGCAACTGCAAATGCAGGACGCAGAAGGGATGCCGCCCGACCATCATGCAGTTGCGGTAGGCATCCTCCAGGGCGGCCATCATGGTCTTTGAGACGACGTGGCGGCCGTTGACAAAGAAGAATTGGTTGGTTCGGGTGCCGCGTGTGGCCGTCGGCTTGGAGACGAAGCCCGTCAGCCGATACGCCTCATAGTGGCTGTCCACCTCGAGCATATCCTGAAAGAACTGTTTCCCCATCACGCTGCGGACGGCGGAGGACAGCTCGCCGTCGCCTGCGGTGTGGAGCTCCTCCTTTCCGTCGCGGATGACGCGGAGGGAGATCTCGGGATGGGCGAGCGCGATCCTCGCCGCCGCCGCCACGACCGCCGAGCCCTCGACGCTGTCGGATTTCATAAATTTCATACGGGCAGGAGTGTTGAAAAAGAGATCACGCACCAGCATGGTCGTCCCGTTCGGGCATCCGGCCTCGCCGCGTTCGGTAATTTCCCCTGCCTCCAGATGCAGGCTGTAGCCGAGGCTGTTCTGCTCCGTTTTGGTCAAAAGATCAATTCTGGATACCGAGCTGATGGCCGCCAAAGCCTCACCGCGGAAGCCGAGGGTCTTGATGGCCTCAAGATCGCGCTCGGTGCGCAGCTTGCTCGTCGCGTGAGGCAGAAAAGCTCTCTCGGCGTCCTCGGAGGCCATGCCGCAGCCGTCGTCGGTCACTCGAAGGAAGGTCATGCCGCCGTTTTGCAGCTCCAGCGTGATATGCTTTGCGCCTGCGTCGATGGCGTTTTCGAGCAGTTCCTTGGCAGCGGAGGCCGGCCGCTCGACGACCTCGCCGGCGGCGATCTGGTTGGCCAGCACGGGCGGAAGCTGTTGAATGATGGGCATAGGATCACCTCGGGTTGAGATAGTAGAGTGGAGAGAATCGTTGAACGCTCGCTCCATGATGATAAGATTGGTTTGCAGCCGTTGTGCGCCGTCGGTCGAAGGGGGGCTTCCCCTTTCTCAAAACGTGCTGAGGACGGCGACTGCCGCGAAATTGATCACGCAATGCAGCGCAATAGGGCCTGCAATCGTCCGCGTACGCTGGTACATCCAGCCCAGCACGATACACGCCGGGACATAGGAGAGGAAATCCTCCACCGCGTTGAGCAGCGTTACCTCCCCGATGGAGGCCACGACGTGAATTCCGGCGAACAGAAGCGTGGAAAGCAGATAGGCAAGCCACGGACGCTTTCGGCACAGGGGCGCAAAGACCACGCCGCGCACCAGACATTCCTCCGTCACGGGCGCAAGGAGGCACACGCAAAGCCCCATAGGAAGCGGCAGGGTGTCCAAAAGAGACGTCACCGTCTCCTGATTGACATTGATCTGCTCCGTCGGAGCACGGCTCTCGATCAGAACGATCAGCAGGGAGACGATATAGGACAGAGCCCAATACAGGGCATAGCCCTCGACGACCCTGCGCAGAAGCTCACCGAAGCGAATATCCTGCATGGACTGCCGCAAAAAGCGCCAGAAGCAGGCCGCCGTCATCAAAAACGACAGGCAAAAAACGGCAATCTGGTACTGCGCATATTGAAAGTCGCTGCTCAGATCAAAGAGGGGCAAAAGCAGGAGCGGAATACCCAGCTCGAACATGATCCAGCAGGGCAGACCGAGCCAAAGCTCCCTCTTCGACGGCACGGTCAGATTTTTTTCGCTGAAGGTTTTCCACATAAAAAGCTCCTTGAGATATCGGTCGAAATTCGTGAATCGTTGATGTGCCAATTCGCGAGGCGCATCATGATGCTCGGCCGCCCGATGTGCGGTCGGGTCTGTGCAAAATCAGAGCATCTTTTTCAGCTCATACAGCACATTCATGGCCTCGATGGGGGTCATGGTTTCGACGGCGATCTTTTCCAGCCTTTGCCGCAGAGCGTCGTTGGCCATGGCCGTCATGGAGATTTGGTCGTCGGCGGCAACCGTGACCGTGCGCACCGGCGCACCCTCCTCCAAATCCTTCAGCAGCTCACGGGCACGGGCGATCACCCGATCCGGCAGACCTGCCAGCTTTGCCACCTCCACGCCGTAGGAATCGTCGGCGGCGCCGGGCACGATCTTGCGCAGAAAAACGATCTCGCCGCCCCTTTTGCGCACGGCAATGTTGTAATTCCGCACCCCGTGCAGCTCGCGCTCCAAATCGGTCAGCTCGTGATAATGCGTGGCGAAGAGCGTCTTTGCGCCGAGTCGTTTTTTGTCGGCGGCAAATTCCAGCACCGCACGGGCGATGGCCATGCCGTCGAAGGTCGAGGTGCCGCGCCCGATCTCATCGAGGATGAGCAGGCTGTCCTTGGTCGCATTTTTGAGGATATCTGCGACCTCCGACATCTCGACCATGAAGGTGGATTTGCCCGAGGCGAGGTCGTCCGACGCGCCGACACGGGTGAAAATGCGGTCGACTACGCCGATCC
Source organism: uncultured Oscillospiraceae bacterium (assembly GCA_964555465.1). Classification (GTDB taxonomy): domain Bacteria; phylum Bacillota; class Clostridia; order Oscillospirales; family Oscillospiraceae; genus JAZOXB01. The sequence continues at coordinate 4,717 of CAZKSR010000038.1, read as the reverse complement.
TCGCGCTTCCGGCCGGGACGAACGAGCCGATCTGCGCCATCAGGACGATGAGCGCGACCTGCCGCATATAGGTTGATTTTCCCGCCATGTTCGGCCCCGTGATGATGGCACAGGTGGCGTTATTGCGATCCAAATCGGTATCATTCGGAACAAAAACGGAATTTTTCAGCACCTGCTCGACGACCGGATGCCGCCCGTCGCGGATGTGAATTTCGCCCGAGAGATCGACCTCCGGCTTGCAGTAACAATTCTTAACGGCGAGCTGTGCCAGCGCCGTCAGCACGTCCACCGTCGCGACGGCGGCTGCCGTCCGCTGCACCGGCTCGGCCTGTGCGATGATTTCGTCACGGAGCGTGCAGAAAATTTCATACTCCATTGAGGCCACACGCTCCCTCGCCGTCAGGATGGTTGCCTCCAGCTCCTTAAGCTCCGGCGTGATGTAGCGTTCGCCGTTGACCAGGGTTTGCTTGCGAATATATGTCTCGGGGACAAGATGTACCTGTCCCTTTGCGACCTCAATGTAATATCCGAATACACGGTTGTAGCCGACACGCAGATTTTTGATGCCGGTTTTTTCCTTTTCGTCCGTCTCGATCTTCGCCAGCGTATTTTTACCGCCGCTGACGATATCCCGAAGGGTGTCAAGCTCCGCAGAGAATCCCGTGCGGATCATGCCGCCCTCTCGGACGGAGAACGGCGGTTCGTCGACAAGCGTCGCCAAAATGCGCCGCCGCAGGTCGGAAAGGTCATCGAGCTGCGCATGGATTTTTCCGAACAGCGGACTTTCCAGCGCGCCGACGGCGGCCTTGATTCTGCCGAGCGGCTCGGCGCCGACGGCCAGCGACAAAATATCCCGTGCGTTGGCGGCGCCCGTGGCGATGCGAGCCATGGTGCGCTCCAGATCGGTCAGCCCGTGCAGATCTTCCGTCAGGCGTTCCCGAAGCTCGGTCTTTTTCGTCAGCTCCTCGACGGCATTCTGCCGTTGGGCGATGCGCTTCGGGTTCAGCAGCGGCTTTTCCAGCCATGAGCGCATCATGCGGCTGCCCATGGAGGAGCGAGTCTTGTCGAGCACCCACAGCAGACTCCCCCGTTTTTCGTTCGTGCGGAGCGTCTCCGTCAGCTCCAGATTCCGCCGCGCGGCGAGATCCAGCTCCAAAAACCGTCCGCTGACATAATAATCCATGTGGCGCACGTGCGTCAGGCTGACCTTTTGTACCTCCTTGAGCGTCCGCAGGAGGGCACCGCTGCTGCGCCAGATGACGCTTTGAATTCCAAGCTCCTGCGCGGTTGCGGCGAATTGCTTCTCGGTCAGAAGACGGGTCTGCTCCTCGTCAAACAGCTCCTTCGCCCCGACGCCGGAGCAGCACGAAAGCTTTTCCCGAAGAGCGTCGGTGAGGGCAGGGTCGTCCGCCGCCGTGCCGCCGCGCAGAACCTCCGCAGGGGCGAAGCGGCCGAGCTCGGAGATCACGCGGTCGATATCGGCGGCGACGGTGGCATAGAACGCCCCTGTCGAAATGTCGCAGAAGGACAGGCCGAATTTCCCACCCTCCCCGAAGACACAGGCAAAATAATTGTTGCGGCTCTCGTCCAGCATGGAGCTTTCGACAACGGTGCCGGGCGTGACGATGCGCGTGATGTCACGGCGGACAAGTCCCTTGGCCGCGGTGGGATCCTCCATCTGCTCGCAGATGGCGACCTTGTAGCCGCGCTGGACGAGACGGGCGATATAGCTTTCGGCGGAGTGATACGGCACGCCGCACATCGGGGTCTGATCCTCCTTTTCCTTTCCTCTGTCACGGGTGGTCAGGGTGAGATCCAGCTCCTTTGAGGCAAGGCGAGCATCCTCGGAGAACATTTCGTAAAAATCTCCGAGGCGGAAAAAGAGCACGCAGTCCGGGTGCTTTTCCTTGATGTCGAGGTATTGCCGCATCATCGGCGTCAGTTCTGACATGATGTTTCCTCCGTTTCGGGTGAATGGCAAGGGGCATGAGAGCATTGAAAAGCGTCATTTTGAGCGGAGCACGGCGATCCGTGTCTTGCATCCCGTGCCGCGACAGCTCATTCCGCGCCGCAGCGCGTTCGGTTCGCGCCGTCCGCATCGGTGCCGTCGGCGTGCGCTTCGGCGGATCAGGCTCTCTGCCCGACGAGGCTCCAGGTGGTGCAGTCCGTAATCCTGACGTCCGTAAAGCTCCCGATAAGCTCATCGGTGCCCTCGAAGCGAACCAGCCGTCCTCCGTCGGTACGGGCGGTGAGCAGGTCGCCGTCCCTCCCGTCGACCAAAACGCGCTGCGTTGTGCCGATATACGCGCGGTGCTTCTCCTCGGAAATGCGGTTTTGCAGGGCGACAAGGCGGTCGAAGCGGCGGTTTTTTTCGGCTTTCGGCGTCGGGTCGTCCATTTTAGCGGCCGGCGTCCCCTCTCTGGGCGAGAAAATGAAGGTGAAGAGGGCGTCATAGCGCACCCGTTCGATCAGGCGCAGGGTATCCTCGAACTCCTCCTCCGTCTCGCCGGGGAAGCCGACGATGACGTCGCTCGTCAAAACCAGCTCGGGCATCAGGCTCCGCCCGTAGTCGACAAGCTCGAGGTACTGCGCCGAGGTATAGCGGCGGTTCATTTCCTTCAGCACACGGTCGTTGCCGGACTGGAACGGGAGATGAAACTGCTTGCAGATTTTCGGATATTTTGCGATGGTGTCGAAGAGCTTGCGGCCGGCGTCCTTCGGGTGCGAGGTCATAAAGCGCAAGCGGAAGTCGCCGTCGAGCTGCGCCACCTGCGCCATCAGGTCGGAAAAATCGACGCCGAGGCCGAGATCCTTGCCGTAAGAATTGACATTTTGTCCCAGAAGGGTGATTTCCTTGTAGCCCGAAGCAATCAGTTCCCGACATTCGGCCAGAATATCCTCCGGCTTGCGGCTGCGCTCCCTTCCGCGAACATAGGGTACGATGCAGTAGGAGCAGAAATTGTTGCAGCCGTACATCACCGACACCCACGCCTTCAGCGAATTCGTCCGCAAAACGGGGATGCCCTCGCTGATCGAGCCTGCTTCATCCTCGACGGCGAAAACCCGCTTGCCCGTGCGCAGAACACGCAGCAAAAGCTCCGGGAACTGCCAAAGATGATGCGTGGAAAAGACGCCGTCGACGTGCGGATAGGAATGTTTGATGCGCTCGGAAACCTGTTTTTGCCCCATCATACAGCCGCAGAGGAATATCTTCTGACGGGGATGGCGGCGTTTCGTGTGCGTCAGGGCGCCGACGTTGCCGAAGACGCGCTGCTCGGCGTGCTCACGGATGGCGCAGGTGTTCAGGACGATGACATCGGCACCCTCCTCGGTGTCGGTCATGCCGTAGCCGGCAGCGGCGAGCATCCCCCGAATCCGCTCGGAATCGGCCTCGTTCTGCTGGCAGCCGTAGGTGTCGACAAAGGCGACGGGGGTAATGCCCTGCGCCTGCCAATAATCTCGAATCTCGCCGCAGAAGCTCTGCTGAAGACGGAGCTTTTCGGGCGAAATGACGGTCGTTTCGGTCTGCATGGATCGTTTCCTCCATGATGATAGATTTTAACACTTTATTTTATCATCAAAATACCGAAATTGCAAGAAGCAAAATGCCGCCGTCGACGAGGCTGCGGCCGAAGGCAGCTCGGCGCGCCTCGCCTGCGCCCCGACGCCGCCGAGCATGGCCGAGTGCAACGCAAAAATCCCGAAATCGTCGGAATATTCCGCTTATTTTCCTCTCGTTCGTCGGAATTTTCCGATGTTTTTTTCCGCCGCCTATGCTATAATGGGAGCAAGAAAAAAGAGAGGAGGTTGAGTCTATGCCTTACATGGAGTGGGTCTGGCTGGCGGCAATGGTCGTCTTTCTCATCATGGAGGCCTCGAGCATCCTGCTGGTGTCCGTCTGGTTTGTCATCGGCAGTCTGGTCGCCCTGATCGCAACGCTTCTGGGCGCATCACTCTGGCTTCAGTGTGTTCTGTTTTTGACCGTTTCCGTGGGACTGCTGCTCAGTCTGAGGCCCTTGCTTCGCAAATACTACACCCCGAAAAAAATTCAAACCAACGCGCCGTCGAACATCGGTAAGCTCGCCGTCGTCACGGAGCGCATCGACAATCTCCATGCGCAGGGAGCCGTGAAGCTCTCCGGCCTCGTTTGGACGGCTCGCAGCGTCGCAGATACGCCCGTTGCGGTCGGCAGCGTCGTCCGTGTCGCGCGCATTGAGGGTGTCAAGCTCATCGTCGAGCTTGCTGACGAATAAAAAGGAGGAGATTTTATGACAGTTTATCTTATCATCGGCATCATCGTTGCGATTATTTTTATCGTCATCATTTCGAACATCAGCGTCGTCCAGCAGTCCAGAGCCTATGTCATCGAGCGGCTCGGTGCATTTTCCGAGGTCTGGAGCGTCGGCATCCACTTCAAGATCCCGTTCATCGACCGCATCGCCAAGCAAATGAGCCTGAAGGAGCAGGTTTTGGACTATCCGCCCCAGCCTGTCATTACGAAGGATAATGTCACCATGCAGATCGACACGGTCGTGTATTTCTCCATCACCGACCCGAAGCTCTATACCTACGGCGTCGAGCGTCCGATGCTCGCCATGGAAACGCTGACGGCAACCACCCTGCGAAATATCATCGGTGATCTGGAACTTGACCAGACGCTCACCAGCCGTGACGTCATCAACACGAAAATGCGCGCCATTCTGGACGAGGCGACCGA
>CAZKSR010000037.1:3767-15105 GCA_964555465.1 uncultured Oscillospiraceae bacterium | reverse complement strand
AGCAGATGAAGGCCGAGCGTGACCGCCGTCAGGCCATCTTGCAGGCCGAGGGCACGAAGCATTCTCAGATCCTCGTGGCCGAGGGCGAGAAGGAGGCTGCCATTCTCCGCGCCGATGCCGAAAAGCAGGCCGCCATCCTCAAGGCCGAGGGTCAGGCGCAGGCGATTCTGGCCGTGCAGAAGGCGACCGCCGAGGCCATGCGTCTGCTCAACGAGGCCTGCCCGAACGATCAGGTCATCAAGCTCAAGGCACTCGAGGCCATGCAGAAGGTCGCAGACGGCAAGGCAACGAAGATCATCATCCCCTCCGAGCTGCAAGGTCTGGCAGGTCTGGCCACCGGACTGGTGGAAACCGTCAAGGAGCCGAAGAATTAAGGATCCGCGCCGCGCAGATCGACCGCCGCCCATACGAAGCAAAAACCTCACCGATTTCTTCGGTGAGGTTTTTTAATGCGGAAAAACAGACGCGGAGAAACGCGCCGCGCACCCAAGCGCACCGCCGCGCAAGGCGCGGGAAGCCGCGTCCTTCCCTCCGCCACGTTCGCTGCGTCGTGCGGAATTCCCCCGTAGGGCACGCCGACCCCGGCGTGCCGCGATCACGCACACACCCAAGGGCGCGCAGCGGCCTTATCGGGGTATTTCGGCTTCCGCCGCAAGGGACATGAGCTTTCTCAGGCGGTGATTGACGGCCGATTTGGTCAGCGGCGGCTCGTGCAGCTCGGCCAGCTCCGTAAGCGTTGCCTCCGGGTGCTGTCTGCGCAGCGCCGCCGTTTCCGCCAGCTTTTTCGGAAGCGTCTGCAGCGCTCCGGCCTCTTCGAGCCTTTGCAGGGCGGCGAGCTGCTCCCACGCCGCAGCGACCGCCTTTTCGACATTGGCCGAATCGCAGTTCGTCTTGCGATTGGCATCGTTGCGCCAATCCTTCTCGATCTTGGCCGACATCACCGCCATGGCGCTCACGCCGGCGCCGATGAGAGCCAAAAAATTCTCGATCGTCTCGCTCTGCTTATAATAGAGGACACAGTTTCCCTTCCGCTCGGTGCGCTTTGCCTCGATCTGCATCTCTCGCAGGAGCGTCTCCGTCTCCCGTCCGACCTTCTGATGGGTCGTGGAAAGCTCCAAATGGTAGCGTTTTTCGGGGTCGGTCACACTGCCGCCTGCCAAAAACGCGCCCCGAAGAAATGCCCGTTGGCAGCATTCCTTTTCCAGCAGTGCAAAATTGACGTGAAGGGCTACGCTCGTCTCCGCCGAAAAGCCGCAGAGCGTGAAGATCGTGCGGATTTTTTCCGCATCGGTGACACAAAGCGTCAGCTTCCCCGTCGCCCCCGCCTCGGGAAGCTCGTCGAAGCGGACGCCCAGTGCCTTGCGGAAGAGCTGCGGCAGACGGTGGGCAAATTCCCGACTCTCCGTGACGATGCGCACCGACTCGCCGCTGAAGGTGTTGGCAAAGAGGAGGACGCCCAAGGCCTCGGCCAGGGCACAGCAGCCCTTTTCGACCTCTCCCTTGCACAGCTCCCGTTTTACATTTGCAGAAAATGACATTATTCTAGTCCTTTCCGATATCCCGATGTGTGATTCCGACCTCATAATTTTTCAACGCATCGGCCAAAAATTCGACCACGGCGACGGAACGGTGCCGACCTCCGGTGCAGCCGACAGCGACCGACAGGGCATCAAAGCCGCGGTCGTTTGCCAATTTCAACTGCATTTTCAGCAGCTCCGCCAGTCGGTTTGCATAGGCAACGCTCTCCGCGTCGGAGAAAATATAATCCCGAACCTCGGCGTCCAATCCGCTGAAATTTCGCAGCTCCGGCACCCAAAAGGGATTTCTCAGGCATCGTACATCGAGGATGCAGTCCGCCTCCGGAGCTCCGTATTTTCGCCCGAAGGAAGTCAAATACAACTTCATTTTTGTCCCCAAAGCCGCACTTCCGGCTCCAAGCGGACGCCCGAATGTGCATAGACCTTCTCCTGCACCGAGGCGATCAGCTCCAGAACCTCCCGTGCCGTCGCATGGCCGAGGTTGACGATGAAGCCGGCGTGCTTTTCCGAAACCTGCGCATCTCCGATGCGCAGTCCCTTCAGCCCTGCCTGCTCGATCAGTGCGCCGGCGAAATGTCCCTCCGGTCGGCGGAATACACTGCCCGCGCTGGGCTTTTCCAAGGGCTGTGACGCTCTGCGACGGTCGTTCAGCTCCCGAATTTTTTTGCGGATTTCCGACTCGTCACTGCCTTGCAGGGAAAACTGCGTCCGCACGATCACGCCCGGCATCTGCTGAAAGGCACTCGTGCGGTAGGCAAAGCCCTGCGCATCGCCCTCAAACCACTGCGTTTCGCCGTTCGGGTGCATAAATTCCGTCCGCACTGCGACATCCTTAAGCTCCGTGCCGTAGGCTCCTGCGTTCATGAAGACACCGCCGCCGACCGAGCCGGGAATCCCGTGCAGCGCCTCCATGCCGGACAGACGGTTCCTCGCCGCAAACATCGCCGTCTGCGCAAGGCTCATGCCGCTCATCGCCTCGACCGTCGTCGCATCCAACAGGCGCAGCCCCATGAAGGTGTCCTTCAGGCAGATTACGAGGCCGTCGATGCCCTCATCGGGGGCAAGAAGATTCGTGCCTGCGCCCAAAATCCACGGCGTGACCCCACAATTTGTCGCACTGCGCAGAACCTCGGCAAGCTCTTCGGCATTTTGCGGAAAAACCATGAGACGTGCCGGTCCGCCGATGCGAAAAGAGGTGTGCTTCGCCAGCGGCTCGTTCTCACGGACGGAAAACGCAGGCAGGCATCGGCGGATGGATGCGGTCAGCTCCGAAATACGGTTTGCCATGACTTCCTCTCACTTTCGTCGTAATAATGATATAGTATATCATAAGCGGCCTCCGTTCGCAAGAAAAACTATTCGCCGCCCTTTGATACGGAACGGGGCGAGGTGCATATGCGCCGAAACAGCGTCATCCCACACACGGAATGACGCTGTCGAGTCTGCGCTCGGGCAGCTCAGAAATGCTGTCCGTTCTGTTCGTCGAAATGGCGGTTGATCTGCTCCGTGAATTCGACGGCGGCGTTGTAGCCCATCTTCTTCTGGCGGTTATTCATTGCCGCGATTTCCAGAATGATGGCGAGGTTTCTGCCGGGCTTGACGGGGATGGTGATAGCGGGTACCTTTGCGCCCAGCATATCCATATACTGATCCTCCAGTCCCAGTCGGTCAAAGACCTGCTCATTGCTCCACGGGACAATGTTGACGACCAGATTGATTGCCGTCTCCTCCTTGATCGCCGCCATGCCGAAGAGCTTTGCGACGTTGATCACGCCGATGCCCCGAATCTCGATATAGTTGCGGATCAGCTCCGGCGAGGTGCCGAAGAGGGAATTGTCGGCAACCTTGCGGATCTCCACCGCGTCGTCTGCGATCAGGCGATGGCCGCGCTTGAGCAGCTCCGCCGCCGTCTCGCTCTTGCCGATGCCGCTCTCGCCCATAAGCAGCAGACCCTCACCGTAGACCTCGACGAGGACGCCGTGACGGGTGATACGGGGCGCAAGCTGATTTTTCAGATAGGTTCCGAGGTTTGAGACGAGGTAGGTCGTCGCCTCCACACAGCGCAGGATGGTGATGTCGTGCTTGCGCGCCATCTCCATACATTCCTCGCTCGGGTCGATGCCGCGCGCGAAGACCAGCGCCGGAATTTTATAGGAAAACAGGCGGTCAAACCGCTCCACGCTCTCCTCATGCGACAGGGTCTTGAGGTAATTTGCCTCGACATTGCCGATGATCTGGAGGCGCAGCGGCTCAAAATGGTCGAAAAAGCCGGCCAGCGGAAGCCCCGGACGGGACACCTCCTCCACCGTGAGCTGAATTCTGTCATAATCCGAAGCCGTATGGACAACCGTCAGGTTAAAGTCGGTGACGATCTTGCCGAGCTTCACGCCGTATAAATTCATCTTTCATCGTTCCCCTCTTTGATATCGTCCTATATTATAGACGATTTCGGCAAATTTCGCAACCGTTCCGCAAAATATATTTCCGAGCGGCAGTCGGTGTTTTTTTCGGCGGCAATGTTTTTTGTTGTAGCTTCTGCAAAAATGTGATAAAATATCCCAAAATATCATTCGGAGGTGCCTATGCTTCCCACCGCTTTTTCGGAACGGATGCACCGCCTGCTCGGTGCGGAATTCGACGATTTTCTGGCCTCCTACGAACGGCCCCGCAACACCGGTCTGCGCCTCAATCCGCTCAAGGGGGAGCCGCGGACGTTTCCCTTTTGCGCCGAGCCGATCCCGTGGGAGAAGAACGGCTTTTATCTGACGGAGGGCGCTCGCCCTGCGCTGAATCCCTGCCATGACGCAGGGGTATACTACCTTCAGGAGCCGAGCGCGATGGCTCCCGTCGGATTGCTTGCGCCGCAGCCCGGCGAATGGGTGCTCGATCTGTGCGCCGCGCCGGGCGGAAAGACCACGCAGATTGCCGCAGCCATGCAGGGGCGCGGTCTTCTCGTGTGCAACGAGCTCCATCCGAAGCGAGCGAAGGTTCTCGCCTCGAACATCGAGCGAATGGGCGTGGCCAATGCGCTGGTTCTGAACGAGCACCCGACGCAGCTTGCCGCGCGGTTTTCCGCCTGCTTCGACCGTATTCTGGTCGACGCCCCCTGCTCCGGCGAGGGGATGTTCCGCAAGGAGGCGGACGCCGTCACCGACTGGAGCGAGGAGGCCGTCAAAAGCTGTGCCGCCCGGCAGACGGAAATTTTGAATTCCGCCGCCGAGATGCTCCGTGCCGGCGGCCGTCTGGTCTATTCCACCTGCACCTTTTCTCCGGAGGAAAATGAGGGCGTGATCGACCGTTTTTTGCGAGAACATTCGGATTTTTCGGTCGAAATCGTCGATGCGCCGTATTTCGACGGCGGTCGGCCGGAGTGGATCGGCAGCGAAAACGCAGCACTTTCGCACACCTTCCGTCTCTTTCCGCATAAGCTGCGCGGAGAGGGGCATTTTGCCGCCGTTTTGCGCCGTTCGGGAGAGGCGGATCGCCGCCGCATCGAGGCGCAGAGGCTCCTGCCCATGCCGCAGCCCGTCGAGGAATTCCTTCGAGAGGGGAATGTGCCCGTTTCGGGCGGCACGGTTTCCTTCGGGGAAACCTTCTTCCTTGCGCCCGACGGTCTGCCCGAGCTGCGCGGCCTGAAGGTCGTCCGTGTCGGTCTGGAGCTGGGCGAGGTGCGCAAGGGTCGCTTCGTCCCTGCCCATGCACTGGCTGCGTGGCTGAAGGATTTTCCGCAAAAAGTCTCGTTTTCTCATGACTCCGACGAAATTGCCGCATATTTGCGCGGAGAAACCCTGCAAAGCAGTCTGACCGGCTGGGTGCTGATCTGTGTGGAGGGCTATTCCCTCGGCTGGGCAAAGGGCAGCGACGGTGTGCTGAAAAACCACTATCCGAAGGGTCTGCGAAGGCTGAAATAAAGCAAGCCGCACGGCGGCGAAAACGGTGGGCGGCTCCGCTTCGCTCCGGAGCTCGGAATTTGTCCCCCAAAATGATAGAATTGTATCCGATTTGCAGTTTTCCCTTTACAATTTGAGATTTCTGTGATATACTTATCATCACCTTATTATGGTCAACCGATTTACAGACAGAACCCCACTCTGATTTTGAGAGGTTTCATTTTATGAAGCAATATGTGATACGGGGCGGCAAGCCGCTCTCCGGCACAGTTACCATCAGCGGCGCGAAGAATGCCGCCGTTGCCATCCTGCCTGCGACCCTTTTGGTCGAGGGTGTCTGTCGCATCGAAAATGTCCCCGATATTTCCGATGTCCGTCTCCTGCTTGAGATCCTCGGCAGCATGGGCGCGTCCATCCGCCGCCTCAGCCCCAACACGCTCGAGATCGACTGCACCCACGCCCGTGATACCGAGGCGTGTGATTCGCTCGTGCGCAGTATTCGTGCCTCTTATTATTTCATCGGCGCGCAGCTCGGCCGCTTCGGTCACGCTCGCGTTGCCCTGCCCGGCGGCTGCAACTTCGGCCCGCGTCCCATCGACCAGCACATCAAGGGCTTTGAGGCCATCGGTGCCACGGTCGAGGTGCAAAACGGCTACGTCTGCGCCACCGCCTCGTCCGACGGTTTGATCGGCAACCGTGTCAACCTCGACATGGTTTCCGTCGGTGCCACGATGAATATCATCATCGGCTCCGTTCTGGCCGTCGGCACCACCGTCATCGAAAACGCCGCCAAGGAGCCGCACATCGTCGACCTTGCCAACTTCCTCAATGCCATGGGCGCAAAAATCTCCGGTGCCGGTACCGACATCATCAAGATCCGAGGCGTCCGCTCGCTGCACGGCGGCTTCTATTCCATCATCCCCGACCAGATTGAGGCCGGCACCTATATGGCTGCCGTCGCTGCCGCCGGCGGTGATGTTTTGATTCAAAATGTCATTCCCAAGCACATGGACTGCATCAGTGCAAAGCTGCGTGAGATGGGTGTCCGTGTGGTTGAATATGACGACGCCATTCGGGTGCAGAGAACCAACCGTCTGCGCCGCGCGAACGTAAAGACCCTGCCGTATCCCGGCTTCCCCACCGATATGCAGCCGCAGATCGCCGTGTGCATGGCACTGGCCAACGGCGTGAGCATCATCACGGAGAGCATTTACGACACACGCTTCCGCTACTGTGCGGAGCTCAATCGCATGGGCGCGCTGATCAAGGTCGACACGAAGCTCGCCGTCATCTCCGGCGTGGAGAAGCTGCACGGCTGCACGCTGCAGGCCTGCGACCTCCGTGCAGGTGCGGCGATGGTGATCGCCGGCCTTGCCGCCGAGGGGACGACCGTCGTGGAGAAGGTCGAGTTCATCGAGCGTGGATATGAAAATATCATCGGCAAGCTGGTCGGCCTCGGTGCCGACATCAAGCGGCTCGACCGCCCCGATCGGGATCCGGCTGCCTCCGTCGGCTGATCCGGCAGACCGCGCCGCGACCGAAGGGCGCCTCGTCCGACGGGTACATCGGGGAAAACAGCGTGATATCACGCGCGCGGTGACCTGCTTTCCAACACAAAATCAACTGCCTCACCGGGTTCGGTGAGGCATTCTCAGGAGCACGATATGGATCGTTTTGTTTCCGTTTTGGAGCTGCTCGGCACCGTGGCCTTCGCCGCCTCGGGCGCGCTGACGGCGATGAAAAAACACATGGATCTTCTCGGCGTCATCGTTCTCGGCATCGTCACCGCCGTCGGCGGCGGCATTTTGCGTGACCTCATCCTCGGCATCACGCCGCCGCTGGCCTTCCGTAACCCGACAAACGTCCTCATCGCGCTGCTCACCTCCGTCATTCTCTTCATTCCGTGGGCGCGCCACCGCCTTTTCCGTCGGGAAGTCCTCTTTGACCGCACACTCTTTCTGATGGATTCCGTCGGCCTCGGCGTCTTTACCGTCATGGGCATCTTCAACGCCCTCGACGCCTCGCCCGAGCGCAGCACCTTCCTCCTCGTCTTCGTCGGCGTGCTGACCGGCGTCGGCGGCGGTGTCCTGCGTGACCTGCTCGCCGGCAATATGCCTTACATCCTCGTCAAGCACATTTACGCCTGTGCCTCGCTCGGCGGCGCGCTGTGCTGTGTCCTGCTGCGCAGAATTCTGCCGCTTTCCGCCGCAATGCTCATCGGTATGGCGCTTGTCCTCCTAATCCGCATTTTGGCGGCACATTACCGCTGGAATCTCCCCCGTGCCGACGATGTGATCTGAATATTTCCCCTCGGCCTCGCATAAGCTGTTTCGGACACACAGCTAAGGGGGTCATTGACATGAGGGAGAATATCGAGCAGCGAGCCTGTGATCTGGCTGTGTACATCATTGACAACCGGTCGACGGTTCGCGCCGCCGCAAAAGCCTTCGGCGTGAGCAAATCGACCGTACATAAGGACTTGTCCGAGCGTCTGCCGCATTATAACCATGCGCTGTATGTGCAGGTCAAGGCCGTGCTGGAGCAAAATAAGGCCGAACGGCACATCCGCGGCGGTCTTGCCACCAGGAAAAAATACCGTGGAGAATAAAACCTCACCGTCGCATGGTTTGACCATGCGGCGGTGAGGTTTGTCTGTACTGCGCGTCTCGACGGCGCGAATCCGAGCATTGAAGCTCCGCGCTTCGTTCCTGCGTTCTGCCGCAGCGGTTTGCGATGACGTCGAGAAGCCCTTTCGTATTCGCCTCAGGCGTTCGTCTCCTGTACCACGGCAAGACCGTCGACCAGATTCGCCATGACCAGCTTGCCGCAAACGGCGACCTGACGATCCAGAAGGTCGGTCAGGATGACCATATCGTCACTGCACTCAATGCGCATGACGTTCTGCATGGCGATATTCTCCGCCTTGACCTCATTGCGATACACGGTGGAAAGGCACATACCGCTCCCCCCTTATTTCAGCGAGGCCAGCACCACCGACAGGCGCAGGTTGCCCTTCTCGAACTCGCTCACGGCGGCGAGAACCTGTTCGGCGGCGGCGGTGTTGCCCAATTCCTCGAGCTTTTTCGCCAATTGCGCCAGCTCATTGGCATGGGCGGTATTGTGCTTGACCATATAGTCCATCAGAGCCACCGTCTCGGTCATCGGATCGCAGCCGGCGCAGGAGCCGCAGTCGTGCTCGCAGTCGTGGCTGTGTGTATGCTCGCCCTCGTGCGTATGCTCATGGGAATGGGAATGTTCGTGATGATAAAAAACCTGCATGGTTGATCACTCCTTTGTTTTGATGCCTTGATTATAGTCCGTTTTTGCGCAAATGTCAATCGACAACCTCGTAGCCGGCGTCCTCGACAGCCTTTTTCAGCTTCTCGTTTGCGACCTCGGCCGTGAGCGTCAGTCTGACCGTGCCGCTGTTGTGATCGGCGGCGGCCTCTGCAACGCCCGCAACGGCCTCCAGAGCCTTTTTGACGTGCATCTCGCAGTGGCCGCACATCATCCCGTTGACCTTCATGATCTTTTCCATTGTTTTCGTCTCCTTTGTTGATTTGATTTTTGCAAAATTCAGGCGCAGGGCGTTGGTCACCACGCAAAAGCTCGACAGGCTCATCGCCGCCGCGCCGAACATCGGGGTCAGCTTGATTCCGAGCAGGGGGATCAGCGCACCGGCCGCCAGAGGGATGCCGATGGCGTTGTAGAAAAATGCCCAGAACAGATTTTCGTGGATATTTTTCAGCGTTTTTCGGCTCAGACGGATGGCCGCAGGAACGTCCGAAAGGCTGCTTTTCATCAAAACGACATCCGCCGCATCGATGGCGATGTCCGTGCCGGCGCCGATGGCGATGCCGATGTCGGCGCGGGTCAGGGCAGGCGCATCGTTGATGCCGTCACCGACCATGGCGACCTTGCCGCCCTCCTGCAGACGGCAGATCACGGCCTCCTTCCCGTCGGGGAGGACGCCCGAGATGACCTCGTCCACACCGACCTGTGCACCGATGGCCTTGGCGGTGCGCTCGTTGTCGCCCGTGAGCATGACCGTGCGGATGCCCATCTCGTGCAGCTCCCGAATGGCCTCGGCACTGTCGTCCTTAACGGTGTCGGCCACGGCGATGATGCCGAGGAAGCTTCCGCCGCAGGCAAAAAAGAGCGGTGTTTTCCCTTGATCCGCAAGGCTTTCGGCGGTTTTTTCGGCAGCCTCGGGGATCTCGCAGCGCGCCGCGAGGAAGCGCAGATTGCCGCCGAGGATTTGTTTTCCATCTACCGTTCCGACCAAGCCGTTCCCGGGGAAAATTTCAAACTTCTCCGCCGTTTGGAGGGAAAGCTGCCGCCGTCGCGCCTCCGAAAGAACGGCCTCGGCCAGCGGATGCTCGCTGTTTCGCTCCAGCGACGCGGCAAGGAGGAGCAGCTCTTCCTCCGTCACGCCCTGCGTCGGCAGGAGGTCGGTCACGGACGGGTGGCCGCTCGTGATCGTGCCGGTCTTGTCCAGCGCAACGGTTTTGACCCGTCCCGTTTCCTCCAAGGAGGTCGCCGTTTTGAACAAAATGCCGTGTTTTGCTCCCATTCCCGTGCCTACCATGATGGCGACCGGCGTAGCAAGCCCCAGCGCGCAGGGGCAACTGATGACCAGAACGGAGATGCCCCGCGCAAGCGCAAAGCCGACCGTCCTGCCGACGAGGAGCCAGACAACCGTCGCAACGGCGGCAATGGCGATGACCACGGGGACGAAAATACCCGAAACCTTGTCCGCGATTTTTGCGATGGGTGCCTTGGTCGCTGAGGCGTCGCTGACCATTCGGATGATCTGCGAAAGCGTCGTATCCTCACCGACCCGTGTTGCCTCGCAAGTCAGCACACCCGACTTATTCATCGTACCGGAGGAGACGGTGTCCCCCTTGGCCTTGTCGACCGGCAGACTTTCTCCGGTCAGTGCCGATTCGTCGATCGCACTGTGGCCGTCCAGAACCGTCCCGTCGACGGGGATCTGCTCTGACGGTCGGACGAGAAAAACATCGCCCTTTTGCACCTTTTCAATCGGAATCGTCAGCTCTTCGCCGTTGCGCAAAACTCTCGCAGACTTCGGTGACAGCTTCATCAGCGATTCGAGCGCATCGGTCGTCTTGCCCTTGGCGCGCGCTTCGAGCATCTTGCCGACGGTGATGAGCGCAAGGATCATGGCCGCCGACTCAAAATAGAGATCATGCAGGAGGGCGTGCGCGGCCTCGAGATTGCCCAGATACATCTCGTTGGCCATCGAAAAAACGGAAAACGTGCTGTAAACGAAGGATGCGCCCGAGCCGAGAGCGACCAGCGTGTCCATGTTCGGCGCGCGGTGCAGGACACCGCGAACGCCGCTGATGAAAAATTTTTGGTTGATGATCATCACGACGGCAGCCGACAGCATCTGCGAAAGAGCCAAAATCAGCGGATTGCGGCTCATGACCTCGGGGAGCGGCCAGCCCCACATCGTGTGTCCCATCGACAGATACATCAGCACCATAAGGACGGCAACGGAGGAAACAAGGCGTGCAATGAGCGTATGCTCGGCCTGTTCCGTGCCGCTCGCCTTCTTTGCCGAGGGGGATTTTTCCTCGCTCGACGCCCCGTAGCCGGCCGCCTCGACCGCCGCAATGATCGTTTCCGCCGACGCACTGCCCTCGACCGTCATGGAGTTCGTCAGCAGATTCACCGAGCAGGCGTCGACCTGCGGCAATGCGGAGACGGCCCTCTCCACCCGTGCAGAGCAGGCAGCGCAGGACATCCCCGTGATTTTGTATTTTGTCAAATGATCCGCCCCTTTTCAAGCAAATACCCCAAGGGGGTATTTATATTGTACCGCTGTCAAATTCTCTTGTCAAGGTAGGATTTGCAGAAATGCAAAATTTCATGTAATCCCGAAAG
>CAZKSR010000037.1:0-3667 GCA_964555465.1 uncultured Oscillospiraceae bacterium | reverse complement strand
TTCTCTTGTCAAGGTAGGATTTGCAGAAATGCAAAATTTCATGTAATCCCGAAAGTCAACGAAGCGATTCATTTCCATCGGTTTTCACCGCCGTGCCGACGGGGTGCGGCGGATGGTTTTGCCGCCGTTTTCTCCCTCACTCGGCCTCTCCGACAGCTCTCCCCCCTACCGTAGGGCACGCCGACTCGGCGTGCCGCCAAGAGCGGCGGCGGATGGCTTTGCCACCGCTTCCTCCCTCACTCGGCCTCTCCGACAGCTCTCCCCCCTACCGTAGGGCACGCCGACTCGGCGCGCCGCCAACCCACGCAAGCAGTACCGCCCATGAATACCAAAACGACCCTCAGGCAAGTGTCCGAGGGTCGTTTGGCAAAAAACTCGAAAATCGTCCGCAAATTTCAAGAGCAAGCGGAAGCCTTCTCGGATGAAAATCGGCGGAAATCCGTGAATTATTTCTCCACCTTCTCGATAAATCTCATCAGAATCGTGGCGACCTGCGCACGGGTGGCGCCCGTCTGCGGCTCCAGATAGGCGGTCGGATTGCCGCCGTGGGTGATGCCCGTGATCAGGCCGACGGAAACCGCCCACGAGACGGCATCGCTTGCATAGCTGTTGGCATTCCTTGCATCGGGGAAGATGGTCAAATCCCCTCTTGCGCTCGTATCGATGCCGACAGTGTTGCAGTAGCGGTAGAGGATCGTCGCAAGCTGCTCTCTCGTGACCTTGCCATCCGGCTGAAAGGTGCCGTCGGGGTAGCCGGTCACAATGCCGTTCGATGACGCCCACGCGACCGCCTGAACATACCAGTCCTGCGTCAGATCGTAAAACGCGTTCGTCCCCTCGCTCGGAGAACCTGCATATCTCCACAGAACCGTGACCAGCATCGCCCTCGTCATCGCCTCTTCCGGCCGAAACTCGTTCTTGCCCATGCCGTTCATCAGGCCGTTTTCGACGACGTAATTCACCGAATCAACATACCACGCGCCCTGCGGAACATCTGTGAAGCTCGACGTCTGCGGAGCATTGCTCCATGTGGCCGTCGGGTATCCGTTCCACATCGGGCTCGTCCAGCCGCTCTTGCCCTCGATGTAATACAGCATCAGGCCGGGGATGTTGATGTCTCCGACCGTGTCGGCAACAAAAACCTGAAACACCCAACTGCCGATTTTCGGTGCGTCCCCAAGGAAATATACGCTCTTCAGGTTTGCACATTCATAGAAGGCTCCCTGCTCGAGCATCGTGACGCTTTCGGGGATGGTGACGGTCGTCAACCCCGTGCAGTGATAGAATGCAAATTCTCCGATCCGCTCCACGCTCTTGCCGATGGTCACACTTGTCAGCCCCTCGCAGCCGTAAAACGCGCCCTCATCAACGCTCGTTACACTGTCGGGAATCGTCACGGTTGTCAGGCTCGTGCCGTCGGCAAACGCATAGTAGCCGATGCCGATCACCGCAACGCCGTTGATCTCGGATGGGATGACAGCGGCCGTGACGGATTCATCGCAGTCCGTGACTGCGCCGGTGTCGGGGTCGAAATAGATATTGCCGCCCTCGACCGCATAGGAAACGATACCTTCCGGGGTACTCGCTCCGTCCCATGTGGCGGTCGAATAGCCGTTCCACGTCGGCGTCGTCCAGCCGCTCTTGCCCTCGATGTAGTACAGAGTCAATCCGGGAATATTGACATAGTCGCCCGAAGCCCAAGTTTTGAAGACCAAGCCGTCGATCTCCGGAGATTCGCCAAGGAAATATACGCTCTTCAGGTTTGCACATTCATAGAAGGCTCCCTGCTCGAGCATCGTGACGCTTTCGGGGATGGTGACGGTCGTCAACCCCGTGCAGTGATAGAATGCAAATTCTCCGATCCGCTCCACGCTCTTGCCGATGGTCACACTTGTCAGCCCCTCGCAGCCGTAAAACGCGCCCTCATCAACGCTCATCACACTGTCGGGGATGGTCACAGTCGTTAAGCTCACACAGCCATAGAAGGCATGAAAGCCGATGCTTGTCACGTTGCTGCCGATGGCCACACTCTTAAGACTTTCACAGGCGTAAAAAACATTCTCTCCGATGGCCGTTACGCCGTTTCCCATCGTCACCCTCGTCAAGCCGACGCAGTCCTCAAAAGCAGAATCGCCGATGCTCGTCACACTGTCGGGAATTGTCACGCTCGTCAGACACAGGCACGAGGCGAACGCGGATGCGCCGATCGTCGTCACGCCGTTTCCGATTGAAACACTTGTCATGCGCGTGCAGTCTCGGAAAGCAGCCTTGCCGATGTGGGCCACGCTGTCGGGGATCGTCACACTTGCCAAGCCCTCGCAGCCTTCAAATGCATAATTGCCGATGATCGTCACGCTTTTGCCGATCGTCACACTCGTCAGACTCGAGCAATACCGAAATGCATCATCGCCGATCACCGCCACAGAGTCGGGGATCGAAGCGCTCTTCAGAGCAGAGCAGTTTTCAAACGCAGATGAGCCGATGCTTTCCACGCGATCACCGATCGTAATGGTTGTCAAGCTTACGCAATCTCTGAACGCCATAACACCGATATATGTCACGCTGTTGCCGATTGCAACCGTTGTCAAGCTTGAACAATCGGCGAACGCTTGAGCTTCGATGCTCGTTACGCTGTCAGGGATCGTCACACTTGACAAGACAGAGCAGTTTACAAACGCAATCCCGCCGATCGTCGTCACAGCGGTGCCCTTGATCTCGGATGGGATGACGGCGGCCGTGACGGACTTATCGCAGGCGGTGATCGTGCCGGTCGCTTCATCAAAATAGATGTTGCCGCCTTGGGCAGGATAGGCAACATCACTATCGTTTTTTCCGATCCTTACTGCGGCCGAGTCGGTTACGCGTGCGGTTTCCGCCGAAGCAGCAACGACGGTCGGCAGCATGGATAGGGTCATGCATAAGGCAAAAAGAATAACGAGAATTCTGCGTTTCATGGTTTTTCCTCCAAGAAAAGAAAATGTATGTAAGGGGCGGCGATCCTTGCAAGTCGGAAAAGTCCGATTATGGTGCAAAAGCACGGGTATGGTCATATCACGGAGATATTGTAGCACATTGCTTCGCCTAAAACAAGTCATTCGCAATTTTCCGCCTCAAAAGCGGAAAATTTTTCGAAATAAGTGAATCAAGATCATAGGAGGTATCGCACAGAAAGTCCCGTATAACGTCATTCGGGGCAGGACGCGGCAATACTCCCTCATTGCATCTCCCGATTTGCACCGCTCGTTGCTTCAAACACCCCATGGCACGTCAGCCCTCCCTATTGCAGATCCCTTTGCGACTGTCGGCCCTCGGAAGCCGTAGGGCACGCCGACTCGGCGTGCCGCATGGCTCACCGCCAAGCCAAAGCCATTGTGCCCAAAGCAACACGTCACAAACCGTATCTGCCCCTTTGAAGCGCCGCTAGGAGCAGAACGAAACGCCAAATAGACAGAAAAAACCTCCACATTTCTGTGGAGGTTAATGTTGGCGTTACCTATTTTCACGGCCAGTCGCCCGGCAACTATCGTCGGCGCAGGTGAGCTTAACTTCTGTGTTCGGGATGGGAACAGGTGGACCCTCACCGCAATCAACACCAACTATGAAATTGGGATGTACCCTGAAAACTGAACACGAACGAATGAATCAACGCCGAGTGCTTTCGCTATGC
>CAZKSR010000036.1:0-15152 GCA_964555465.1 uncultured Oscillospiraceae bacterium | reverse complement strand
ACGGCCATCGTTGCGGCTGACCACGGCGTCCCGGCGGCGGATTGAGGATAGATGCTCTGCGTGTGGTCGACAAAATACGCGCTGAAGCCGCTCTCCCTGCGCTGTTCCTCCGTCAGTGACCTCGTGAGCTGATGGACAATCGTCCCGACCATCTCCAAATGGCTCAGCTCCTCTGTCCCGATATCGGTCAAAAGGCCCTTCAGCTCGGGGTACGGCATGGAGTAGCGTTGCGACAGGTATCGCAGCGATGCTCCCAGCTCGCCGTCCGCACCGCCGTACTCCAATAGGCTATAACTGTCTCAATCGAACATCGACTTTCCTCCACCGAAGACTCCACCGTCATCATCTTCGTCCTCTTCCTCCGATGAGTCGAAAATTGAGCCGCCTCCACCGAAGATTCCGCCGCTGTTCTTGTCGTCTTTCTCTTCTGCGTTCTTTTCCTCCGAGGTGTCACCGTCGTGTACCGCATCATAAAACTCGGCACCGAGCGTCGAGCTGAAGGGATTGTTCTTTCCTTCCTTCCCGTCCGTGACCATTTGCCACAGATATGCTGCATCCTGCAAGTCCAGCCCCATCGTGTCGATGTAGGCAGCAGCCTCGTCCTGCGAGATTGATCCGCTTCCGTCCGCGTCGGCATTGTTTCTGACCTCCGCATACCACGACAATTTCACGCCGAAGCGGTAGCCGGTCTGAATCAGCGGCAGCTCTTTCTCACTTGCATATGCCGCAAGTGCCTTGACCTTCACCCCTTCGCCGGCATTCGTCTGAATGATCGCATCCATGTGCTCCCATTTCTTTCCGCACGCCATGCCGACGATGTCATTGACCTGTTCCCAGCTCAAGCCGGCCTGAAGCAATTGGTCAGTCCTTTCGGATTGCGATTCGCTTGCAAGGATGTTCATGTAGATGTTCCGTTCCTGCTGATCCGACCAGCCCATGGATTCCAGATACTCCATGCAACGCTGTCCGCGCAAGCCGTCTATCGTCTTGCCGGAAGCGTCCTTGCCGTTGATGTCACTTAGTCCGATGCGGAAGCAGATGTACTCGTCAAGGGGAATTCCGTCGGCAACGGCGGCTTGTCCCTGTGCAACCCACTTGTCGACCTCTTTATCCGGCACGACCGAATTCTTCGCGATCTGATTTGCGTACTGATACAGCTTGTTCAGCTGTTCCGTCTTTCCATCGTCGTCGGTGTTTGCAAACTCTTCTGAGTTCATCAGATCATCGATTGCGCCGGATACCGTCTTGTTCCACACCTTTCGGTACTTTCTTCGTTCGGATACGCTGAGATCCACCGTCACTTCGTCGCCGTCGGACTTGGTATATGTGACGCTCGTCGGGATCCCCGTCGGCACCGCACCGGTACCGCCGGCAGCATACAGCCTTGCGATCTCCTCTTTATTCTTGTCGGACATTCCGGTCGTACGATTGTCCATCATAACGGAGATTGCCGCATCGATCGTCTGATGCGATTCCTTGCTCAGATTCGATTTGGTGATCTCGTCCCAGACGTTCTCGTACACCTCTGCCCATTCCGGCGATATCCAACGCACAATCATTAAGAGGTATTTTTCGACATTTTCCGTCGGGACACCAAAGCCCTTCGAGACGCCGATTGCCAACTCCCGGATCCAGCCTCGTCCTTCCCAGAGGCTTCCGTCTTTCAATTTTCCGGCAAGGTCGATAACGCTTTCGGCAATGTCATTAATCGTGCTCAAGCCGGTTGCTTCGATGTCCCACCAGCGTCCGCCCTCGCCCGTCAGTTCGTCGATGGACGCTTCAAGTGCCGAGTAGAGAATCTCTCCGCCGACAAAAAATCCGCTATAGCCCTCCACGGTTGCCCAACCCAGATATTCCGCCAGCTTTCCCACATCGAACTCGCCATCATTGTCCCGGAACTCGTCGTCGTCAAGGCGTACGATTTTCAGGAGCGACGTAATGAGTCCGCAGGAGAGCTGTCCCGTCAGGGTGCCGACCACCGTCCGTGCCATAAACTTCTTAGATTCCTTCAGCTTTGCCTTGTTTTCCGCAGAAGCGTCTTTGTCATAAGCCTTCTTCGCGGCCTTCAGGCGTCCGGATGCCTCGACGAGCATACCGTACTGCTGGAATGCATCCGTCTTGAACATCGTGAACCACCTTGAGATATTGCTGTTGTTTGCTCTGGTGATCTGCGGCCGTTCCATCTGTGAAGAGTTCGACTGCGTTTTCAGCGTGACATCATTGAACAGCTTCGCGACCTCCGTCCAGTATCGATCCGTTCCGGCGTCGATCTCCTCCTGCGTTCCGGGGCGGAGCTTCATGTCCTTCTGCACCCGGTATTCCGAGGCCGCCAGGAGCCGTCTCGTGGTGAAGCTGTCCATCTTCTGTGTCAGTCCGTATACAAGGGGGAGCCTTTCCTCAATCCCTTTATTCGCTGTTACGTCGGCCAGCTCCGTTGTCGAGTTGCCGAGGTTGCGGTACCAGTAAACCGCACTGTATTTTTCCAACGCCGTAAGCTCCGACTTTTGAATTTTTCGGAAGCCGTGGGACAATGCATCCGCCTTCAGGTACGGCAATGCCACGGGGTAACTCGTCATTTGCTTCAATAAGGACGACAGATTGAAGCTAATGACCGCCCGTGCATATTTTCCTCTCAGCTTTTCGGCAAATTGGGAAACAATATCCGTGCTCTGCTTTGGAATCTGCAAATCGGCCATCAGCTTGTTCAGGTAATCGATGGCACTGCTGCCCCACTTTTTGCTTAATGTGTCCTTCACGCTGCCGGAGAAAGCGTTTTCCGTCTCGTGGAAGGTGGCGCTCAGAACGGCGTTCAGATCTCGGACAGGAATGGCATAGCCGTAGTATTTTGCCGTGTTGCCGATCTGTCGCATCAGTGATGAGGTCGCGTCCTCCAGCACGATAGGGTTTCCTGCGTGGACACGCTCGTTTGCAATCGACCCGATTGCTTGTACGGACATATCTCTGCTCTGTGATGCGTCGATGTTGGCTAAAAAATCCTTGACCGATTCAATCGGATAATAGGATCTTTCGCCGGCTCTCTCAAACCCGTCAAGCTGCATACTGACTTCGTTGATCGCGTTCTTCGATAAACCGCCGAAATACTTTTCCAGCAGCGCAGCAAAAGCGGTCTCCTGCTGAGAGCACCCCTTCACAATCGTCCGAACAGTCGACGGCTCCATTTTGACGATCTCGCCCTTGTCGTAGGCCTGACGGATTTTCCCTTTTGAGTAGAGCGTCTTGTCGGGGATCTTGATACCACCCGTTCGGATATGGCGGAGGTTATCCTCGTTCTTGCTGTGCATCAGGAGAGCCAGCCGCATCATCGGCGTGATCTCGATCGTCTTCGCCTTCGCGTCGATGTGACCTCTTCGAATCTCCACGGCGTCGGGGACCTCCAACTTGATCCATTCCGCATTTTTCCCGTGTGCCTTTTCGATCCATTTGCGATTTGCTTTCTTTGCAAGGAAAACATCAAAAATACGGCTGGCGTTGAGCTGGAAGTGCATTTCCCGTTCCTGACCGGCCGAGAGGTTCTTGCCGAGCTGCTCGAAGGTGCCGTCGACCCAGCCGGAGAGCTTACCGAACACACGCTTGCCGTCGAGATGATTCAGAAAATACTGATGCCACGTTCCGTCCTTCGACCCGTCGGATTCCGCAATCTCCCGATTGACTTCCCGAGCGGCCTCGTCGATCATCCGGTTTTTCTGATCCGCCAAGAGCTTCTTCGAATTCTGAATACTGTTGACAATGCTGCTGACGACATTTCCCAGCTCACGTACCTTTGAAATATCCAAATCATCAAGCTGTATCTTGTTCAGCTTCTCAATGCGAGCCTCGACATAATCGTTTTTCAGGAAATTTTCGCCCTCTGCATCACGGGCTTCGTAATAAAGCCTTTGCAGCTCCTGAAGATCTTCCAATCCTCTGTCCGAGACTCTCCTTGCGACTTCATCAATTCCCTTTAGGACTTCGTTGATTTGTCGTTTGTATTCCGGTGTCGTCTTTCTGCGCATCTTAGCCAGCTTACGAATGTTCTTCATCACATTCGCTCGCTCTTCGCGCTCCGCACGTTCCTCTCGTTGCCGCTGGAGCTTGTTGCGGTAATACTCATGCTCGGCAAGAATCTCTTTGACGGATTGCTTGCGCAGGCGGATCTCCAAATCGGCCTTTTGTGCAAATGTGTCAAGCATCGTGTCCACCTTTTGGTTCAGCTTTTCGACCTGCTCGTCCACGGTGAAGCCCGAGTCTTCTTCGTTCCGGCGCATCATCTCGGGAATGGTCAGTTTCTCCGTCCGTCCTTCCTCCGCAAGCTCCAGTATCGTCTCAAGCTGTGTCTTCAGGTCGGCACTTGCATTGAATCGTCCGCCGTAAGCCTCCGCCAGCTCCTGTGTCCAACTGTCGATCCCGAGGTCGGTGATGTTCTTCGTCAGATAGATTTTATTACTGAATGCTTTCTTCCTTGTAGCGTTCCAGTCGTCACCGAACTCTGCTCTGACGCTGTCCGGGACATAGATTCTCCCCTTGTTCAGATGCGCACGGATGTCGGAATAGTATCCCGTAGGTTCGGCCAAGCCCTCTCCGTTTTCGTATAACGCCTCCAGAAGTGCCTTGCGGCTTTCGTGGGTGATCTTTCCGCTGCGCAGAAGCTCGTCGGAGATCGCATCAATTGTCTGCGCCGTCTCCGAACGCCTGCCCTCCTTCACGGAGAAAAGGTTCAGAATATCCTGCCGCAGCTCCTTCTGCGCCGTTCTCGCCTTCTGCTCTGCGGTCTGCCTTTCGAATTCCGCCTGTTTCTTTTCCTTTTCTGCCTTCTCCTGCGCCGCCTGCTTTTCCTTCAGGGCGGCTTGCTCGATGCGAAGCGTCTGACGGATATCCTCGATCTTGTTGTCGATCACCGTCTTCACGTCCGCCGTCAGTTGACCGGCATTTCGGAGAGCGACCTTCGCCGCCGTCTGCGTTGCGATGGCCTGCTGTGCGGCCTTGATCCCGTTTTTAAGCTGGGGGATCGATTTTGCCTCGGCCTTCTGCCGTTTTTTCTCTGCCGCTGCAGGATCGGCTTCGGCTCTCGCCTCCTTCCGAATCGGATCCTCCTGTGCGATGCGGCTTGCCGCCTCATCCCTCTCGGCCGTCTCTTCCTCGACCGAAAATTTTTGCTTGACATTTACCATGTCGGAGCTTATAATGTTGCTCATAGGCTCAACCTTTGCTGTCAGCGTCAGAGACTTTAATATCTGACTTCTGGGCAATATTCGGTTGAGCCTATTTTCATTTTCTAAGAAAATGGTTGCATCCGAACCAAGCTTTTGAAGCAGTGCTGCAATATTTTTTCTCCCATGAATCGTCGTAGCTCTATGAGCGGTTTTATTGTCGACAGTATTGTTCTTATCAAATGCGGCAATGATATAATTTCCTTCCGCATCTTGATTGTTTGTGATAAAAACAAGTGCATTTCTGCTCGGATTATCTACTACTGCTACTGCATTTTGTATGCCGTTTTTCAGCCTCATGATATCCGTTTTCGTCATGCTATGGCCACTTCTGCTTCCTTTTTCTGTGCGTATCGCCTTCGTTATAACACTTGTCGGAATAACTAGCGGAGCCGAATTTCTTCCACCTACTTCGCACTCACCAATATACAAATAATCACTTCTTCCGATCGTACCGTCGCCTCGGAAATATCCTTCTATCTGTTTCTCCCAAGACAGTTCCTTTGTCCTTGCAATACTGAACGCATCGGCGCCGTTCTCCGCAAACACGGTGTTCTCGTCACCGTAGTCAACGGCTTGCTCTCGGCGTTCTTGCGCGGTCAGATCTCGCCGTGCTGCAGTGTCTCTGGCCTCGATCTCCCCTGCCGTATTGCGGTAGAGCCTGTTATATACTTCTCCGGGGTTTTTGAGCTGGCGTTCAATATCTACAAGCTCACGGAACCAGTCATTGTGCCAAAGCTCTTTATAAAGCGCGTCCTGCTCCGCTTCCAGCTCGTCATAGCGCTCGTTGCCCTCATCCATCAGTGCATCTTCCAGATCCATATAGCGCAGATATTGATTTTCCTCGATCAAATTCAGGCCTTTCAGAATTTCGCTGCGTCTGGTTTCCAGCTTTTGTGTAAGCTTCTCGCCGCTCTCGTTGTCCTTTGTCGCCCAATAGAACGGGCTGGAGCCTGATGAAAAGCCTTCGTACCTTTGCAGCACATGCTGGATTTCATGCAGGAGCGTTGCCTTCTTTTCGCCCATGAGCTGATCTGACAGCACAATGGTATTATCCCGTTTGCTGAAATATCCTTTCTCGCCTGCGCCAAGGCTGTCAAAAACAAGGCCGACTGATTTTAGGCGAGGATATGCCTCAAACAATGCGTCATGCTTCAGGAAATCTCTGAGCATATACTTTTCTTCCCAGATCCGGTCAGAGTATTCATTCTGGAGGCGTTCCATCTCGGCTTCTTCCGCTTTCGACAGCTCTGCGCCGCCTTCAAAGCTCTTTTGCCACTTGTCTGTCAGAGACTCCAGACGTTGGTATCCTTCTTCCTCCAACAGTCGTGCATCTCCGTCCCTGCGATACTCCGCCGTGCTGTCATCGATTTCAAATCGCCATTTCCCGTCGCGTCCTTGGTGCCATCCGGTCTTTCGCCGGATGGTTTCCATTTCCTCACCCTGTCGCTGCATTTCCTTCGCTTGCTGCAGGGCTGCCCGGTCTGCGGTGCGGGCGTTCTCGCCCGCGAAGGAATATTTCTGCCTCGCCTGATTGTGTGACGGCTCTAGCCCTCTGCTTTCACGATCCGAATCACTTCCCGTTCGATCTCTGCCGGAGAAACGTTCGGATTCTGCTCCAGAAAAGCGATCAGTTGAGGACGTTTCCCTGTTGCGTCCATCATTGCTGATGTCATAATCGCTGTTTTTTCTTCCATGTCCGCTTTGATCAGCAGCCTGAGCAATACTCGAATTTCTTCTTCCTGTTCTGCGGTGTAGTAATCTCGAATATTCATTATGCTCCTCCCTGTAAGTGTGTTCATGTATGTTGTAATCCTCAAAGCGCTGCTTTGCAATCACCGTGATGCCGCCGTTCTCTTCGAAGGCAAACAAATATCGATAATTCTCGGCATAGGCCGTTCCGTAATACATTTCTACCGAAAGCAGACCGTTTCCGCTTTTGACCGCCGAGCGGAGCATCGCGCACTCCCGTTGGCTGAGCCTTATGCCATGTGTGTGAATCTCTCCGCTGAAGCCGTAGATCAATGCGTCTCTTCGTTCTTTTTCCAGTATACCACCGTCGTCACTCACTTGTCCAGTATTTTCTTTATCGTTAGAGTATTTCTGTCTCGGCGGCGCGTTCCGGTTTTGCAATCCCCAGAGGTTCCCCTGTGCCGTTTCCGCCTCGCTCATCCGGCTCTGTAAGACGTTCTCTGCGCTTCTTATGCTCCGGCTGCCTCGTTTGATCCCGGCATAGGCGTCGGCGAAGACCTCCTCCATGTAGAGCATAATCAGCTCGTCCTGCTCGTCCGCCGTCATGCTCTCGTCGAAGCGGCCGTAGATGCCGTCATACGCCTCGGTATAGCGGTTGACCAAAGCCGCCAGCTCCTGCGTTCCGTACTTCGATTCCAGCAGCCTCACAAGATCGGCCATCAATCCTTCCTTGTTTTGAGCCAGCGCATGGAACCTTTCGTGCCGATAAATTTTTTCTGCGGAACGGGTGATCTTGCCGGCTCTGACGTAATAGGTCATGCTCCCGTCCTCATTCGTCTGCAAAAGTCCCTCGACCTTCGCGGCCTTTCCGGTCTGCGGATTAACGACTTCAAGGTCGCCTTGGAAGAAGATGACCTTCGCCCCCTGCTCGGAAGCATCCCTGCGGATCTGCCTGAGCTGTTCGGAGGCTTCGACTTGGCTTTCGTTCAGGACGTGGAGCGTCTTGTTTTCGCTGCCGTTTGAGACGCCTATCTCCCTTGCGCTTTGATCTCTTGCATTTTCTTCAAGATTGCGGACGCCAATTGCTTGTTCGCGGTTTTCGCTTCCTGTGATCGATCCTTCTGTGCTTTCTGCCACGATTCCAACCGATTCTCCGGCACCCATACCTGCATTCCGTTTGTCGCCGTCATAAGATACTTCTGCATTTTCGTTTCCTCCTGATTCGCTTTCATTGACCGCTGCGGTCGTCTGCCGCTGTGCAAGCTTCGGCGACGACTGCGCGTGGCTTGCGGTTTCCTCTGCTTTCTTCGCTCCGACCGTCTCGTTCCCGGTAATCGACTGTGCGACGATCCGTGCGCATCGGTCGTAAACGCTCTGCATCGTCTGCAGATAGTTCTCGTACTGTACCTGACTGATGCTGCCCTGCTGCCACGCCGCCTCAAGCTGCTGCATCTGAGCTTGTGCCATCTTTGCGATCTGCGCCGCGTCGTACATCTCCGACCCGGAATCATATTCACCTCGGCTCATTTGCTCGAAGGCCTGATAGACCGCCTCCGTTTCCTGCTGCGCGTTCTCCGGCGTAAAGCTCTCCGACCGAACGCCGTACGCCGTTCCCGCTGCATTCTCGATCAGCTCGGCCGCCTGTGTATTCGGGTCGGGCGTTTCTTCTGCCGAATCTCTCGAAGCCCCCTCGGAAGCATCCGACTCCGCAGAAGAATCCGACTCGGCAGGAATCTCCCGCTTCGCCGCTGCATCCAGCCTTTCGATGATCTCCATGACCTCCTGCGGTGTGATCGTCTCGCCCTTGGCGATGCGCTCTTGCAGCCTTTCCGCCTCTTTTTCCATTTGGCTACCTTCTTTCGAGGCTTTTTGCAGCTCCTCCGCCCACGGCGCAACCTCTTCCTGCGTAAAGCGTTCGAGATCATAGTTCGCCTTCAAATGGCTTCCATCCATAGCAACCGTTAGGAGAATCGTTGAAAGCGTCGTGTCAACGAAGTCCTGCCACGTTGGAGAGTCGTAATCGTCCGTCGCCCCGACCAGCATTCGGAAAGCCGGTTCGAGATAGTTTTGTAAGTTTTCCTCGATCAGCTCTCCGAGAACGTCTCCGCCCATCTTGATTGCAACCTTGCCTCCGATGGAAGAGACCTTACTTGCGATATAGTTTGCGCCCTTGTCGATAAAGTTCTCTCCCCCCTTCAGCGCATCGATGCCGCCGATCAGGTTTTGCAGTGCCGCCTCGGATGCGCCGACGAAGAGGCCGTACACTCTGCCTTGCCACGGTGTCATCCCGTACTCCTGTACGCCCTCTTGAACAGCTTGACCGCCGGCTGTGACCAATGTCGTAATACTGCCTGCCGTAGCACCGAGCAAGTCACCCGTTGCCAATGACGGAAGCATTCCTCCGAAGGATTGAGACGCCATCATCGGATATTTTGCATACCATTCCGGATTGCGCTCATAGAGCACCGCCGAGGTATTCTTCGCTGCCGTCGTTGCACCCCAAAAGTCAAAATCCGGGTCAAACCAGTTGATAACACCCGTCACAGCACCGGTCACACCTGTGGCGAATTGTGCCAGCTCTCGCAGAACGGGATAGTCAACATAGTCTGCCAGGTTCTCCGCTTCTCTCCGTTCTCTTGCCGTTTGATTTTGTTGCATCCGGTATTGGCCGTATTCGCCGAGCACTTCGTCCAGAAAAGCATCTGCGACCTCTGCTCCGTATTCGGGGTTTTGATAGAGATAATTGTAGACGGCCTTTTCCGAATCCTGCAGCAAGTCGTACCCGTTATCGTACCCCCGAACGCTTCCTGCGTAGTCGAGATCCCCGTTCACAAATCGCCACCGTTTTTCCGACTGTGTCAGATTCTTGTCCTCGAAGTACCCATCGGGATTCGAAGAATAGGCGATCCGTTCGGTTTCTGTCATCCCTTCGATTTTTTCCATGCGCTTGTTCGGATCGGTCGCAATGCCATCCGCCGTCGAATACTTTTGAAATTCATCCTCCTGCACGATCGCGCGGACGGCAATCGACCACGCACTGCTCCCAAGCTCCGGCAGCTTTCCGCCCTTCAGGTCTTCGAGTGCCGCTGCATTTTCTCTCCGTGCCCATTCCGCTCGCAGCAGATAGGTGTCCGAGAGATAATAATCACTGCTCTGCATCACGGTGTCCATCTGCTCTTCGATCTGCCGTATCTCGTCATCGACCTGCTCCGCATTTTCCTCCGTCCGCCCGGCAAGAAGCTCCGTTTCTCTCAGACCCAGATAGAGTAAACTACGTTGCATCTCGTCGGGAACTTGTGAAATCAGCCCCCGAAGTCCATCGATGCCTTCCTTATATGTCCCGTTCCGCAGTTGCATTTCGAAGGACGAAAGAGCCTCCCAGAGATTGTCGATGAATTGCGGTGTCGACGCCCCGGCTCCGCCCCAATACAGCTCGCCCAGCTCTTCATCGGTCATTGCCTCGAAACGCTGTGACTTTGCTGTATAAACGGTGTAGTCGAGAACTTGCTCCGCTTGCGTGAAATATTCCCGAATTGACGTCTGCTCCTCCTGTGAGAAATGCTTGGCGTTGGCTTCGAAATATTTCTTTGCGTAGCCCAGCGTGCTTCGGCTCGCACGGGCGGTCTGTTCCAGCTCGTCGTTGGAAATGGCGAGACTTCCACCGGCGGAGAGAGTTCTTGCGTAGGAATAGATCTGCTCAAAGCTGGTGTTGACACCCGACAGATTCAGTCCGAGCAACGCCGCATCTCTGCCGGTAGCAGGTGCCATAGCGGCTCTTCCGTCGGCGATGCCCTGCGCAATGTCTCTTCCGGAGTACATTGCGCTTTCATACATTTCCAATGCAGTACCCCATTCGTCTAATGCCGTGTCGTAGGCGTCGAGTTCTTCCTGTGTGAAGTACCACGCATTCTTTTGAAAGAATTGCTTCTCCTGTTCCACCGCTTTTCGGAGGTTTCCGATCTTTGCAAGATAATCTTCTCCCTCGTCTGTCAGCACCGAACCGTAATTGCCCGTGATATAATTTCCGCTCTGCATAAGGGCAGAGGTAATGTCTTTTTGCAAAAGCTCAATGCCGGATGCGGAGTAGATTTCCGCCGAGCGGCTGTATCGGTTCTGTTTCGCCTCCGCCCACGTCATCGGAGTCTGCGTCGAAGTCCTGAGTTCTCCGCTCGCCAGTGCCGCTTGCTTCGCCTCCTGCCAAGTTTGCGGCCTTTTCCGCTCCTCGTCCGTCCCTTTCGTCTGTGGCGCTGTTTGCGCAGAGGCGTTTTTTTCGACCTCGTTCTCGCTCTCTTCCTCCAATCGCTTGAACGGTTTTTCCCCATATTGAAGCATTGTTTTGTGTCCTCCTTTGGTCAAGCTCTTGATTAAGGCCACCAATCCCCAAGTCTCTCGAGTGAATCTTTCACCCCTTGACCTATTTTTTTCAAATACTCTTCGAACGAATTCTGAGCCGTGCCGCCCGTATATCCGCCGCTCGGCGAATGTGGATAATAGGTAAATATCCAGTTCCAGAGCGTATCGACGTCGTAACCGCTCTCTGCGAGGTAGTCCACATTCGCAGCGATTGCCGACATTCCGCCGCTTTGATAGAGCTCACCCAGTTGCCTTCTCGTGTCCCAGTCGACCGGCTTACCGCCCGAAGTTTCTCCACTCTTGCTCCCCGAGCCGGAGGAGCCGCCGGAATAATAAGCAGAGCTTTTCAAGGAATCCAGATACCCCTGCGCCTGATCCGCCGTCAGTCCGGTGGAAGTCAGTAGTTCTTCCGAGGGCAGGATTCCCATGGACAGCAGCGACAAGGCATAATCGATGTCCGTCTTTTGTGAATTGCTCGCGGCATTGTCCCTTAGGTACTGTAAATAGTCTCGGTTGTAGGATTGCTCATTGGCCGCATTGTCCTTCAGATATTGCAGGTATGACTGATTGTACTGCGCATCGAGCATCTGATTGTACCCGTTTCGCAGCAGCTCCTGCTGAGACAGCTTCAGACTTTGATTGTTCAACCATTGACTGTATGCGTTGCTCTGCAATTCCGGCACCTTGTCTGCAAGCTGCGCGCGGTAATAATCCCCGGCCTGTGCCGCTGCCGTGACCGCCGCCGTGGAAGGCACACCCTGCGTCATTGCGGCATAGCTGCCCATCACGTCGCGGCTTCCACGATCCGCCTCTCGGAGATATTGCTTGCGGTATGCCTGAAATGCGCTGTCCTGCGTCGGGTCGTAGGAAAATGTCTCCTTCCCGATCTCGCTGATCGCCTTCTGCGAATTTTCCATGCCGCCGAACGCTCCGTCCGTCTGTGCAGATGGCAGATATTGCGCATAATTCTCCGTGGTCGGGTACTGATCCTGTAAGCTCTCGCCTCGAATTTTTGCGTTGCGCTGCTGCTCATAGATTGCCGCAAGCTGTGGATTCCCCGCTGCGACCGCAGCCTGCATCAGCTCGGAATAATCCACGTTGTTGTCGTACGTGTAGTTCATCGTCTCCTCCTTAAAACACTTCGCTCCCCGTCCGCACTTCCAGTGCAAGGGAGCTGATCTCATATTTTCCCGCGCCCTCGATTCTCAGTCGGAAATGGTCACAGCGTCGGGGCAGAATCGGCAGATAAAACGATTGCTTTTGGGAAACCGTCAGCTCTTGGATCGGTATCCATTGCCCCGAGGAATCATATTGGATTAAGATTCGCACCTGTGCATCCTCCGCTTCCATTCTCAGTTGTAAGCGGTGAACGCTCTTTCGGTTCGGCTGCTGCATCTCGATATCTCCGAATTCCGCCATGCTTTTCACGGCGGTTTCCTCCTCGCTCAACCCATCCGCCGCCTTCTCCGTGCCAAGCTCCCAGCATAGGTTCTCATCCTCCGTCCGCTCGATCAGGTATAGTCCGCCGTCCAGCTTTACGAAGGTAATCGCCTCACACTTGCGTTCCTTGATCCAGACCCAATGTCTCGTGTCGAGCAGATATAACGTCGTCCCGTCGCCGTCGTCCATGCAGCAGTAATAGCGCACTCCGTCGCTCCCTGCCACGGCATTTGAAAAGTTTTCCTTCCCCAATGGTGCACTTGCGATGTCGGTATAGCTGCCGGAGTATGCCATCACCCCGGAAGGCGAAACATAGAAAAGCATATCCGCGACAACCGCAAGACTCTTCTCGCACCCCCGCTTCACGCCCATCGCCGAGATTTCCGAGAGCTGATAATTCTGCGGCGACGATCCATAGAGTTTGATAATTCGATCCTCTTTGAAGAAGGTCGGATATCCTGCGTAGCAGAAAGCCGCCGTAAATTCTCCCGGTGTCTGCACCGTCACGCTCCAGCTATCGGTGCTCAAGCCCTCGAAGGTGTAGAAATTTTTCGGGTCGCCCAGTTTCGAGGCGTAGATCGTGTTCCCCTTCACGCCCCAGAGACGATTTTCGTCTCCGAAGCAGAAGTCCATTTCCGGCACCGTTCTCGCCAACCTCACACGCTTTTCCGAGGCTCCCGTCTCAAAGCTGTCCTCGAAGAAGATTTCTCTGTGATAAATGGGTGTTACGCCCTGTTCGCATTCCTGTGTGCCGATCCACGAAAACCTTTTTCCGTTACGGTACCATTCGAGCACCTGACCGCTGCTGTCCTCCATCACGAGACAATCCGTTTCCAGCACTGCCTGCTCCAGCGTGAAGGTATGATAAACTCCGTTGTGCAAAAAGGCATAAATGATCGTCGTGTCGTCAGGCCGCTCCACGCTCGTCTGGTATTCCAGCAGACCATACACCGCCGGGTAAGCCTTTCTCGTGAAACAGTTTTCGTAGAATCTCAGCTCATGCCCGTCGATCTCCCGAATGATTGCGATTTTATTATTGCTCTTCACTTCCTCGCATCCACTGATCTGTACGGCATCTCCGATCTCGAAGTAATCCGCCCAGTTGATGCCTTCACAGGTGATCGTGTTGTCTGTCGCTGCCTCGTCGTAGAGTGACCCGTCGCCGAAGGTCACATAAAGCTCCGGCGTATTGACCTCCATTCGTTGGAGCAGCTTCCCGTTTTCCTGCCATTGTCCGTCGACATAGGCGTAGATCACCTTTTCCCACGCATCACCCTCGCCGACCAAATAAGCAGCTCCCGCACTTGGCTCCGTCACCGCCTCGCTCAAGACCTCCGCCGTTGCATACTCTCCGATGAGCGGATAAAAAAGATTCAGGATGATCTTGTCCGGAAAGACGACCACGTTCCGCCCAAACGAAGCAAGCGTCCGCTCCTGCCGCTGCTCCAACCGGAGCAGAAGTCGGTCGCCGTAGTAAACCCTTCCGTCCTCCATAATCCGCAGCACCGTTCCGTCGGCGTCGAGCATTGCCGCAATTCTTTCGAATCGTCGAAACCTTCTCGGCTGCCTGCTTGAGATCGCCGGATATCGTTCCGTCGAAAGATTTTCCGTGTCGCAAAGTGTCCCGTTGCCGCTCCCCGGGGAACGGTCGTAGCCGCCGAATTTCATTTGAACGGTTTTTCGGATCCCGCTGCTCCTCGGCATCTTAGGAAGGTAACTCACCCGAACTCGCCTCCTCGGTTTGAATTGTCGTGACCGTCCCTTTGAGATTTGAGATCTCATATCCTGTCTGACCGGCCATGTTGCACAGATAGCTGTGCAGCCGCTTGATGTCCGTCTCTGCGTTTCCTGTCAGCTTCGGCACCTCGCTTGCATCTAAATAATTTTTGTTTGCCATGTTTCTCCTCCTGTTAATCTTGTTCTTTCGTTCATACTGCTTCTCCCTTTGAGATAGGTGTCCGGTGCGCCCCCGTATGGCACGCCGTCGGCTCCCCTTCGCATCTGTACTCCCTTCCTCGCACTCCATCGGCTCCCCTGCGCAGCTGTACTCCAATCCTCGCGCTCCATCGGCTCCTCTCTGTAAGGGGAGCTGTCAAAAATCTCCGATTTTTGACTGAGGGGTTGCCGCACTCCGCACCGCACTCCGCACCCATCGGCTCCCCTGTGTAAGGGGAGCTGTCAAAAATCCCCGACTTTTGACTGAGGGGTTGTCGCACTCCTTCGTCCCCCGTAGGGCACGCCGACCCCGGCGTGCCGCCGTTGGCACTCCCGTCCGCACCGCACCCCGTCGGCTCCCCTGCGCACCTGTACTCCAATCCTCGCGCTCCATCGGCTCCTCTCTGTAAGGGGAGCTGTCAAAAATCTCCGATTTTTGACTGAGGGGTTGCCGCACTCCGCACCGCACTCCGCACCCATCGGCTCCCCTGTGTAAGGGGAGCTGTCAAAAATCCCCGATTTTTG
>CAZKSR010000035.1:9786-15205 GCA_964555465.1 uncultured Oscillospiraceae bacterium | reverse complement strand
TCTGCGGGCCGTCGAGCGGCATCTGATCGCCGGTGTAGGCGTGGATGGTGCACATGATACCGGACTCGATGGGAGCCAGATCATTCAGAGCCTTGGCCATGGGAGCCAGGCAGTTGGTGGTGCAGGAAGCTGCAGAGATGATGTGGTCGTCCTTGGTCAGAGTGTCATGGTTGACATTGTAGACGATGGTGGGCAGGTCGTTTCCGGCAGGAGCCGAGATGACGACGTTCTTCGCACCGGCGTCGATATGAGCCTGTGCCTTGGCCTTGCTGGTATAGAAGCCGGTGCACTCGAGCACGACGTCAACACCCAGCTCGCCCCAGGGCAGCTCGGCAGCATTGGCCTTGGCGTAGATGGTGATGGTCTTACCGTCGACAACGATGTTGTCCTCGCCGGCCTCGACAACGTGACCCTGTGCGGCATAATTGCCCTGCGTGGAGTCGTACTTCAGCAGGTGAGC
Source organism: uncultured Oscillospiraceae bacterium (assembly GCA_964555465.1). Classification (GTDB taxonomy): domain Bacteria; phylum Bacillota; class Clostridia; order Oscillospirales; family Oscillospiraceae; genus JAZOXB01. The sequence continues at coordinate 14,745 of CAZKSR010000035.1, read as the reverse complement.
CAGCATCTTCGGAGAGGTCAGGTCGTTGATGGCAACGATCTCGAAGCCCTCAGCACCGAACATCTGACGGAACGCCAGACGACCGATACGGCCAAAGCCATTGATTGCAACTTTAACGGACATAATGATTTCCTCCAATTTATCGTCGACCGAGGTCGACAAATTAATTTTTTATCGTACATATTATATACGAAAAATGTCAATCTGACAACTGTTATTTTCGATTAAAAAATATCAATTTTCCTCATCATATTTGAGAAAATTGCAGAATTAAAGAATATCGAGTTCTCTCAGCTTCTTCAGGAAGTCGTCGACGTCTTTTCGCAGCTCATTTTCGCCCACCTCGTATTCCTCGAGCAGGCGCCGTACCAGCTCCTCCTCGTCATGAACCTCGGGCAGGAGCCTCCAAATTTCGGCACCGACCTCGTTAAGGGTCATCATGCCGTTGAGGTCGAGCGCAGTCTTTCCCGTCGGAATGAGCAGGATATCCCCGGCGACCTCTCGCAGAACAAATTCTTTTTTGATGGTCATATGTTGTTCTCCTTTTCTCCGAGCATTTCGGCCAGATACGCTCTCGTCATGCGGCAGAGGTACTCGGGCTTTCGGTCGGTGCGTCCCGTTTCGCAAAGGCTCTTTGCGGCGCAGTTTTGGCAAGCGTGTTTCATGCGGCAGACAGAGCACTCTCTCGGCAGTCGAAGCTCCTGCGTTTTTTCACGCAGTGTTTCCCATGCCGCCGCAAAATTGCCGTTTTCAAGCTTGACCGACGGTTCGGGCATTTGTCCGCAGGGCAGGAGCGCGCCGTCCCAGCTTGCCCAGAAGGTTGTAATTCCCGCGCGGCAGTTCAGCTTTTCCCCCGCTGCAGTCAGATCGCAGGAGGCATCGTCCTCGGCATCCACGGCGACGCCGCTCCGAAGAGCTTCGAGACGTCGTGTCAAAATTTCCGGTGCAAAGCGTAAGCTGTCGAATTTTGCCGAAAAATGTCCGGCTTCCTCCGGCGAAAAGCGGAAATTCTCGCCCACACGTTCGGGGTGCGCACGCAGCGGTGGGAACATATAGGGGCTGGCCGTGACCTTTGCGCCGATGGCCTTAGCCTCCTGCATCACCTGTTCCATATCCGAGGCGTTATCGGGCGTGACGGACATCGTAACGCGGACATCCACACCGGCCCGACGAAGTGCACGGACGTTATCGATCACGCGGTCATAGGCCGCAACACCGCAAAGGCGTTCATAGACCTCGTTGCTCATACCATAGAGCGAGACATTGACCCGAGTCGGCGGCGCATCGATCAGCAGTCGGCGCAGCTCTCCGTCCAGAAGGAAGCCGTTGGAATTGAGCGAGAGGATGAAGCCCATCTTCTGAATTTCCCGATAGATTTCGGGAAAATCCGGTCGGATGGTTGCCTCGCCGCCGGTGAGCAGGAGGAAAACCGTCCCAGCATCCCGAACGCTCTGCGCAAGATCGAGCCATTGTCGAGCCGTCAGCTCTTCGCCTCTTGCCCTTTGCTCCTGCGCCGTCAGATGGACATAGCACATCTTGCAGTTGAAGTTGCACCGAGGAGTCAGCTCAAAGGTGCCGCCGATGGGGAGCTTCCGTTCGCGCCCCTTGGTATGCAGATATTTCGACATTCTCGTTTCCATCAGGGTTTCTCCTTTGAAAAGAGTGCTTGCTCCAAAAAGTCCACGGACGAGGAATTCGGCAGACAGGCATAGGCATAGATCGGCACACGTTCGGCAACCGTCAAGGCCATCTGCATGGCCGAGGAAAGGTCGTCGGCGCACCATTTTTGCACGGGCATTTGCGACACCAGTGCCCTCACCGCTTCTCCGGGCGGCAAGCGACGCAGATCATTCTCCTTCCCATGCGACAGGAAGACCACCGTTCGGACAGGCAAGATGCGGTTTTCACAGATACCGGAGGAGCCTGCATAGGGCAAGCCGGCGGCAAAAATCGTCTCATTTCGCCGCAAAAACAACGCCCTGTCGCCGTTGACGGCATAAACGCTCCGTTCACGGGCCCATAGATTCGTGTGGGTACTCTTCCCTGCGCCGGAATCACCGGAAAAAAGGACGGCACTCCCCTGCCGCTCGAACCACGCGGCGTGAAAAATCGCGTGGCCATGCCGCAAGAGTAAATGCTCCATAGCGATAGAGTTCAGTATGCGTTGATGGAGGCACTCACTGTCACCGCCTCGCAGGGCAAGCTCGAGGACATCCGGCTCCTTGTCGAATACGGTCAGGATCGCAGAGGGGCTTTCCGATGAAACGGAGAAATGCGCGACGCAGAGGGCATCCTCCGTCCGCACGACCTGTCGCATGGGCGAGCGAAAAACGCACTCCCCTTCGGGCGGTTTCAGCTCGTCTTTTTGCTCGATGCGGCACAAAACATCGATCCTCGTTTCCTCCGTACGGAAGCGAGCAAGATAGGAATCCTCGGGGATGATCGGTACCTCGCCCGTCAGACGCAGGAAAACATCCCCCAAGCGAATCGTAACGTCACGGCAGATCATAAGACATATAGAGAATGACAGACGCATCGGCTGTATAATGTGCCGAATACTTCTGCAGGGGCATATCGTCTTCGATGGTACCGAAGCTAACTCGGTAGGTAATGCCGCCCCGGAAGAGGCCATCGCGGAAGTTTTTATAATACAGGCAGACGTTGGCGGCGCTTTGACCGGAAATATTTCTCAGCGTGAGGATGCGGTCGGTTTCGCCGTGCAGCTCGAAATCGCTGCCGAAATCCAGCACGGTACGGTCGGCCAAATAAGTAACGGTAGCAGTCGGTGTGCCGAGGGCGGCTTCATCGTCACAGGTGGCGCGAGCTTGGGCAAGGACGAAGCACTTGCCTGTAACAGGCAGTCCGGTGACCTCGAAGGTGACGGTTCTGTCTCCGCAGGGAATTTGAATGGAGGCAAGCTCGATGATGTCGTCGCCGCAATTTTCGACGATCAGCGCAAGGACATCCGTGACCTCCTCATCGGTTCCGTCCTCGACATATTCACCCGAATACAGCCCCGCGCAGAGAAGGCGTAGGCCGTCGCAGATTTCGCCCTCGGGGACGGAAGCAAAGACGGTAAAGCCGTCAATGGCATAGCTTGGATGAAGCGCTTCCTGTGATTCGGTCGGCTGCTCGGTCGTGCCGGCGTCGGAGGAAGCGGAGGGCACCGTATCTGCGGCGGTGGTCACGGTCGCTCCTGCTTCGGGCTTGGCGCCTTGATTGAGCCAAAAGAAGATGGCTGCAAGGAGAAGAAGCAGGATCGCCGCAAAGAACAGAACGATGACGGTTTCGCGACGGGAGGATTTTTGTTTGTCGTTTTTTCTGTGGTTGGGATGTTTCATTTCGTGCATCCTTTCGGTCTTCGGATGGGAAAATTATTTACGGAAAGCAACAAAAAAAGAAGCCGCAGGGCTTCCGAATCGGAGATTGAGAGAAGCTCCCTTCCGTTTTCAATATGATTGGGGCTGTGAAAAACGCCACTTGGTTCATTGATCGCCTTGGGTACCGGGCGGCAATGCCAAAGGCCTTGACGGAGAGGGCATACAATCATGTATTTCCACCCATGTGCCGTAATTTGATTGCGCTTGCCTTCTCAGTCGGCTACGCCGACAGCTCTCCCAAGGGGAGCGCCGAGGGACGCGGCGCGTTGTATCGGTTCGTGTATGGCGGCACGCCGAGGTCGGCGTGCCCTACGGGTGCGGTGCAACGTGTCTCTCTTTGGAAGAGGCGAGCTGCGCCGTCTCCTGTTGTGTGCACTTCGGAGATACGGATTACAACGCATCTCTCGCGATGCCGCTTAACGGGGGTGGCCATGTCGATTCGTTGCGAAAAACGCAAGAACGCCGATTTTACGGAATGTGGAACCCCCGAAGGGGTTCCACATTGTAAATATCAGGACGTGAAAATATTGTCGGCCGCTACTTCGTAGTAATTCATATTTTCTTCGCAGTCGCCGTTTACGTCCGCTGCAAAGAAGCTGATTTCGAAATCTACGTCATAGTATACACAGGATGCAGGGTCGCCGTGGTTGGCGATCGCCGGACAGGCCGCGATTGCTTCCATAATGGAGAAGTTTTCATAGAAGAGTTCGGGTCTTTTATAAACTTTTTTCATAAGACACACCTACTTTCTTGATGATAGCTTATCACATTTCGTCACAATTTTCAAGCACTTTTTCGCTGCGCATGAAAATTGTTGCAATCTGTGCTCTGGTAGCGGTCGACTGCGGATCGAGATATACCTTGCCGCTGATGCGGTTGCCTTCGACAATGCCGTTTTCGACAGCCCAAGCAAAGGCATCGACGGCGTAATCGGAAACAAGAGCGGCATCGGGGAATTCGTCGAGCTTCGTCTGTGCAGTCGGCTCGCCGGCATAACGCCAGAGAATGGTAACCATCTGCTCACGGGTGACGGGCTCCTCCGGCAGGAAGGTGGTCGCAGTCGCACCGGTGGTGATTCCGTTCTGCAGTGCCCAGTAGACAGCGGTATAGTACCACTGATCCTCGGCAACGTCGGTGAAGACGTTCTCTTCTACGGTGACCTCCGGCTCGCCGGCCAGACGATAGACGATGGTGACAAGCATCGCACGGGTGAGCGTCTCATCCGGGCAGAAGCGGTCATTGCCCATGCCGTTCATCAGGCCGTTCTCAAGAGCATAGGAGACAGCGTCGTAGTACCAAGCGTTGGCGTCCAGATCGGTAAAGTCCTCGGCCTTCGGCATATCGTCCTCCACCGGATCCGTCGGATCAACGGGATCAACGGGATCGACGGGATCAACGGGATCGACGGGATCGACGGGATCGACGGGATCGACGGGATCAACAGGATCGACGGGATCGACGGGATCGACAGGATCGACGGGATCAACGGGATCAACGGGATCAACGGGATCAACAGGATCGACGGGATCGACGGGATCAACCGGTTCGCTGGAGATAACCGTCTGGAAGTCGTCCATGC
>CAZKSR010000035.1:0-9686 GCA_964555465.1 uncultured Oscillospiraceae bacterium | reverse complement strand
GGATCGACGGGATCAACCGGTTCGCTGGAGATAACCGTCTGGAAGTCGTCCATGCCATAGACCATGGTGTTATTTGCAACACGGTTCATGACCTCGGTACCGGCCTCTGCGGTAGCAGAGTTGATCTGGAGGTTGAGGACTTGGCTGCTGCGGACATTCGTCAGCGACAGGACACCCTCGCCCGTGTTCGCGACAACAATGGCGCAGGAGGTGCCGTCCGTCCAGACAAGGTCAGCGCCGATCTCATAGTACATTTCGGTTGCCGTGACAAGCGGCTTGGAAAGGGTCTTCACCGCGCCGCCGTCATTTGCGCCCTTGAGGGTGATAATCGTAAGCTCTGCGGGCGTGCCATTGACGGCCTTCGCACCGACCTGAATGTCAGCACCGAGTGCGCCGCCTTCGAGGTAGAAGATCACAGCCTGATTCTTCGCAAGGTAGACCTCGTTTTTCGGGCCGTGCTGCTCGAAGTCGTCCATGCTGAAGTTCGTGCCCATGCCGTCAATGATGGCAGAGCCGGTCACGCCGTTGACGATATCTTCCACGGAAGTCTCGCCACGGGTCGCAGGAGCTTCCTCTTCCTCAATGCTTGCAACGGCGACAGTTGCCGTTGCCGCAGAAGCGGAGGGGGTCACATAGCCGGTGGGAACCGTTTCGTTAAAGAGGCTCCATGCCAGCTCGGGGTAATCGATGAACGGGTTGCGGTTGCCCTGGATGTTCTCCACTACAACATTTCTGCCCATTTCCCATGTATCAACGGGATCGCACTCCATCCAGTCAAGGAGGACAGTGGTGCTCTGGAAGACACGGGTAACATCGGAATACTGGCTGGTCGTGCCGCCGTAGCAGACGTAGAGGTAAAGGATGATTCTGGCAACATCGCCCTTGACCTCGTCAAGCGGCTCGAAATAGGTAGAGCTGTAGTAGCCGCCGATGGCGCCGTTGACAAGCGTCGAGCCCTTGGCTGCCGTGCCGTTACTGACATTGCCGAACTTTTTGCTGCCGCGCAGACCATTGGTCGTCACATCGTCCGGGCGAACATGGTGCAGATCGGAGCCCGGGCCGCTCTCGGAACCGTTGCCGAGGCTCTTCGGCCAGACGTGCTCACGGTTCCAGCCGGGTGCGGAGCCGCTGAAGTCGCTCTGGCTTGCCTGATAGCCGGTGTAGAGTAGGGTAACGGTGCCATCCCCATTTTGGCAATCGGTTTTGTAAGCATAGGATCTGCAATCATTGTAGGAGGTGTTCGAGGTGTGCTTGCTCGTCGTCAGCGTACGCAGGGTGCTCAGCAGGTTGCTGCCGGTCTGCGCAGAGAGCGTTGCGTAGGTATAGGCACCGGTATAATATTCATCAGCATAGGTGCCGGCCAGCGAGGTGCAGATCACGCCACGGGTTCCGGAATTGGAGGTCTTGGAGTAAGACGTGGGCTGGTCTGCAGTGACTGTCTCATCCGTAACGGTGATGGTGGTGGTACCGACTGCCTTCTTGCCGTCGATGTCGAAGGTTGCGGTGATGACGGCAGTGCCGGCGGAAACCGCCTTGAGCGTGCAGACATTATCCGCAGTCTCATCAATCGCAACGACATTGGCATTGGAGGTCGTCCATGTGACACAATTGTCGTACGCAGTGTTGACAACGTCATTGACCTTCAGCGTAGCAGAGGCATAAGCCGATTCCTTGCCGGCAGCGGTGATCAGCAGGGACGTGTTGTCTGCCGTCACGGTAGCCACATAGCTCGTCTCCGCCTGCGCGTAGCTCAGCTCGGTCGTCCAATAGCTTGCAGAGCTGCCGCCAACCGGAAGGATTTCCACATCGTAGTATTCAGAGGTAGCGGTGATATTGGAGGTAGCATAACCGCCGAACTTACTCGTGCTTCCCGCTCTGTAGAGCAGTGCGCGTCCGCTTGTCTCGGAAAGAACACGCCAGGTGCCGTGGCCGCTGGTGCTTGCACTGATGGTCCAATTGTAGGCGGTAGTCGAAGTGCCGAGATTCGTGCCTGAAGCATATCTCAGGTACGATGTGCCGTTATAGATCGTGTGCTTTCCATCAGCGTAGCTCAGTGTCACAACGTAAGCCGAGGCATTCTTATCCGTAACAACGCCGTTTTCGACCGTGATTTGTTCGCCGGCAGCCTTGCCGCTGGAAAGGGTGAAGCTGTTGGGCAGTGCGTAATACGTTTCGCCAACCTTTGCGGCGATGACATATTCACCGGAGGATTCCTTACCGAAGGGAGTCGCTGTACCACCGGCGCTGCCGCCAGCACTGTAGGTGTACAGGGCAAAGAAGGTGGTGTCGTCAGTCAGCGTGACCTCGTCGCCTGCCGCATAGACGGTGGTAGGCTTGGTAGAATCATCCACAACCGTGCCGTCCACCCAACCGACAAAGGTGTAGCTGTGGGCATTGAAGGCCGCAGGTGCGCTCACGGCGGCAGGCATCGTTACGATTTCGCCGGTCTGAGCGGTGGGAGCCGTTGCGCCCTCGGGAACCATAAAGCTTGCGGTGTAGACATCGACGGTATCGGTGTAGTAGTAGTCGCAGTACGCACAGGTGTAGGTGGTCGTGTAACCCTCCGTCACACCCTCGCCGAAGGTATGCTCTTCGTCATAGCTTGCGGTGCAGCCGGAGCAGCTCACGGTGTGATGCGTTGCGTCCTTCTGCGTGTAGACAGAGTAGTTATGCGCGCCGGTTGCGGAGATCGGCTCGGTGTAAGAATCGCCGCAGGAGCAGGTGTAAGTCATTACGCCTGCTGCGCCGCAGGTTGCAGGAGTGGTGACAGTCGAGGTATAGCTGTGAACGTGCTGGTCGCCCGTAACCTGATAGCCGCAGACGGAACAGACGGAAATATCCTTCTGCTCATCATAGGTGAAGCTGTGCTTTGCCTGATCGAACTTCTCCGAGCAGCTACCGCAGATGTGCCAGTGGTCATTTGCATCATACAGCCATACGCCGAGCTCGTGGCCGGTAGCAGCGACGTTCTCGGTCTTGGTTCTGCCGCAGCCGGAAACGGTGCAGGTATAGGTGCGAATACCGGTTTCGGTGCAGGTGGCGGGAGTCGTGATCTTGCCGCTATCCCAAGCATGGGTATGGCCGGAGACGGTGATATTGGGCGTATGGATCGCGGAGGCAAAGACCGTACCGTCGGCAGCAGTAAGCTGGAGGGTGACGTAGGCCGTGCCTGCGCCCTGCGCATATGCCTTGTTGCCGTTGGAATAGCAGCTCACAACATTGGTATCGCCGCTCTTCCAGAATTCGGCAAAGGTCTGACTGCTGATAAAGCTCTTTGCCTCAGCAGGTGCGCCTGTTTCGAAGGAGATTTCATAGGTCAGCGCAGTGGAATCAACGGCGGAATCGGTGTCCAGCGTGGCGGAGGCAGGAGAAGCGGTGACATAGAAGGCAACCGTGCTGATGGTGTTGCCGCAAAGGTCGCACTTCTCAACCAGCGTGCCGCGGCCGTTGGTGGTGGAGCTGGTGCTGTAGGATGCCTTCGTGCCAAGCTCCCAATGGGTTGTGCCGCTGTGACCGCAGGGGGTCGCCACGGCAGAGCCGAAGTTGCCGGCAGCGATGATGGCATCGCGCAGAGAGATGTAGTTCAAACGAGATGCATTCTCAATGGGGTCATAGACGCGAACTGCATCGAAATAGAAGTCATACTCGCCGTCGAGCTTCATGTCGAAAGCGACGGAATAGGTCGGGGTGATCTCGACATTGTAGGTGCCGTATTCCAGGCCGTCAACCTTGATCACGGGGATCTGATAGTAGTTGCTGCCGGTTGCCTCGGCGTCGTCAACGGGGATCCAGTTACGGGTTTCCGTACGCTTGGCGTAGGTACCGTTTTCGTTGGGCGTTCCGTCGGCATCGAAGAAGCCGTCCGCTTCATAGTGGACATCCCATGTAGTAGCAGAGGTATAGACGCGAGAGTATTCGCCGCTTGCGGACAGATTGCCGTCCTTGTCGCAGCGTTCGACCTCGACATACTTGGTCACTTCGCGACCTTCAGCGACGTACTCATAGCCACGATAGCCGGTGATGACCTTATTATAGACCTTCGTGCCGTCTTCCTTGGTAACCGTGACCTTGAAGGCGCCGGTGTTATCGGAGGTAACGGAGACAACGTCGAAGCCGGTGCCGGCAAAGGCGAAGCTGACGCTGGGGTTCTTCGCTGCGTTGGAGGGATACTTTTCCTCCTTGGTGACGTTCACCATATGGATGGAGCCTGCGGAATACTTCGCATAGGACGCAACATCGTAGTTTTCGTCATAGCCGACAATATCCTCGGAGGTCAGGCTGGAGGTCTGCTGAGAAATGGGGTCGCCGTCCGTCAGAATCGTCCACTCGCCTCGCTTGCCGTTGACATATTGGAAAGCGGAGGTGTTGTCGTCTTCATAATACACGGCGGAGGCAGGCTTGATCGTCAGCTTGGCTTCGGCGGTGGAGCCGTCGGAGAGGGTGACGGTGTAGGTCACGATAACGTCGGCACTGATCATGCCCTCGGGCTTGTAGGTGAGGGTGAAATCGCTGTTGACCGCGAAGCCGTCGGACGGATTCACCGTCAGAGCGGTGACCGTCAGGCCGTTCAGACTGTCGTTTGCCAAAACATCAATCGTGACAGCGCGGTCAAAGTCAATCACGACGACATCGTCCTTCATCGTGACGGTGGTGGTCTTCTCGCCTACCGTAACCTTAACGGATGTACGGGGAACGGTCGCGCTCACGCCGCTGTCGTTGTCCGTGGCACTCATGCCGAGCAGGTAGACGGTGAAGGTCGTACCGGCTTCGCAGGCGGAGACATCCAGCGTGGCCGTGCCGTCGGCATTCTTGACGATCTGCGCCGCGCCATTCGAGGTTGCCCACTGCTGGTTGCCCAGATTGAGGGTAAAGGTGTCAGTTGCGCCGTCCTTGTCATTCACGATGAAGTCCAGCGGATAGGCGGACGTGCCGTAGGGGACGGTGAAGTCGCCCGTTGCGCCGCCGTCGTGCGTGATCTGCGCGGTGTAGGACACGAGCTTGACGTAAACCTTATAGGTCGCATCGGAGGCGGCGACGCCGTCGCCCGTCATGCCCGAGAGGGTGACGGTCAGGATGGAATCCTTGGTGACGTTGGTGTAGTCAAGGTTGCCGCTTGCGTCGACGGTGACCGTCTGGCTTGCATCGGTGTTGTTGACGACCGACCAAACGGCGTTCGTGCCGTCTGCCACGACTATGCCGGTCTTGCTGTTGTCACCGGTCTTGTCGTTGACAACGTAGGCACTGAGCGGCAGGATGCAGTCGGTAGAGGCGTTCGTCTTATAGACGGTGTACTCCGCCTCGGTGTCCGCGCCGGAGGCAGTTTCATAGATGATGGTGGAGTAGGTGGGATCTTCGCCCTTGATCTCGATCTTGGCAGTGGTGGAAACGTTGCTGATCGCACCCGTCTGCTCGTTCTTGACCTGATAGGTGACGGTCACGAGGACATAGCTGCCCTCGGTGGCACCGTTGGGGCTCAGAACGCCGGTATCGGCATTGATGGTCATGGAGGCGCCGGAGGACTGCTCCATAATGCTCCACGTCGGCTCACCGACCTGCGTCCAGTTGGGATATTCGTTGATATCGGGGTACAGTCCGCTCGTCAAATCGACGGTTTCCTTACCCTCCGGGATCTGTGCGGTGTTAACGAGGGTGATTTGATCGCCCTGATAGTAGATACGGGCAACGAACGGGTTGGGGTTGCCGAAGAGGTAGAGGGAGTAGCACTGACCCTCTGCTCTATCATTGCCGCCGATATAGCTTTGATAAGCACCGATGTTGTAGTCACGGAACTGGCCGCCCGTCCCGCCGTAGTTATTCGAATTGTAGTAGAGGCGACGAGTGGGGTTGCCGACGTTCTGTGCAATCAGAATGTCGTTGTTATATCCACCCTTGGTCACGCGCTGAACAGAGAACTGCCACTGCGCATATTCCGTAGCCGTTGCGGAGAAATTCAGGGAGTTATTGCCGGTCGACGTATTGGCGGAACAGGCGATATAGAGGCTGGTGTCCTTAACGCGGATGGTATAGATCTGATTGACGTCATCGATACACTCAATGGTGAAGGCATAGGCGGAGTCAATCGAGGTGATGGTGTCGAACACATCGATGTCGTTGCCGGCAGTGTCTGTGACGAGGCCGGTGTCTTCCATTACGATGGTTGTGTCAACGCCGGAGGTGCTGTTGCCCTCGTCGTTGATCGTGCCGTTTCCTTCGGCATCGATCGTAATCGTCGCAGCATCGGCACGGTCGGTGGCGATGACCGCCTCACCGGTGTCATAGTCCGGCGTAAGGATCATCCACGTGTTTTGATAAGTAATATCACCGGCAGGCTTGCCCATGATGATATAGTCGCCCGACCAGTCATCGGGGGCATTATCGGCCGTAATGAGGGTATAGCCGCCCACGCTGGTGTTCTCGGTGACGGTAATCAGCTTTTCCGCCGTGGCAACCGTATCGCCTTCGGCGTTCTTGTAAGTCACGGTGATGGTTGCCGTACCTGCCGCAATACCGGTGATCTTGCCGGTCGCGTCGACGGTGGCAACACTTGTCGTGTCGCTCGACCACTCGGCGGTGTAGGCGGACAGATCCTTTTCGGGGGCGACGGTCAGGGTGGCAGTCAGCGTGATGCTACGCTCCGCGCGAACGCTGTCCTTGCCGCTGACGGAGGCGGTGAATTCATAAGCATGGGAGGTAAAGACGGGATAGAATGCAAGATCCGCCGTGCCCATCTTGCCCAGGTCGGTCAGCGCCTGCGTTGCGTCGGCAGTTTTTGCCCAGCCCTCGAAGGCAAAATAGTTCTCGCCCTCATCGTTCTTTGTCGGCTGCTCGGTCGGCGCAATCACGGAGGCGGACTCCTTGACGGTCGTAGTCTTAAAGACCGAGCCGTCGGCGTTGTACCACGTTACGGTATGGCTTTCGGCCACGATCGGCGTCGTGGTGTAGGCAACATAGGACGTGCCATCCTGTCCGTAAAGGACGATGTCGGTCTGTGAGCTTTTATAGCAACGGAAAAAAGCACTGCTATTGTTCTTCTGGAGCTCACGATTCGTGTAGTTTGCGCTGAAAAGGTGCACGCCGTCGGTGTCCCAACTGACCGTCCACTGTGCGGCCTTTGTGCTGTAATCGCTTGCGTTGCCGACTGTATTGGTATCACTGCTCAGCGACAGATACCGTGTTCCTCCGTTGAGCTTGACGTAGTAATAGTCGCTGCCCTCGACCTTGCCCAGCGTTACAGTATACTTCTCTGCAACATCGGTCATAATGTCGTCCGTCAGCGTAATGCCGGCGGCGGCAATCGTCGAGGCATTCCCGGCAGTGGTGGAGGTCGCATAGTCCAAAACATAACCGCTGTTCTTGTCGGCAATCACATAGGTGCCCGACCAGTCGGCCTTTCTCTCCGTGACCAGCTTGAACGAGGAGGGGTCGCCGCTGCCGCTCTCACCGATTTCGCCGTAGACAGCGTAATAGGTAATGCTCTTATTGACGGTCGTGTTCTCCGGGGTCACATAGGTCGGCGCAGTCGTGGCTTCGTACTCAGCCGTATACCAGCCGAGGAATTTGAAGCCGTCGGGCGCAGTGACGGTGGGGACATCGTCCTTGGCAATGGTGTCGCCCTCGTAATACGTCTTGGGCGTGCTGCCGTCTGCGGTATGGAAGGTGACGGTATATTGCGTCTTTTCCAGCCAAATGGCATAGACCGTCACATTGCTGTTCATGGTGACGCTCGTAACTGCGTCCTCGGAGGCCGCACTCGTGGCCCAGCCGTAGAAATCGTAGCCCTCGCGCACGGGGATTGCATCCGAGAGGGTATAGTTCGTCCCCTCGTCAATGCCGGTGACAGCCTCGGGCATCCCCGTGACTGTATCCGTCGTATTGGCGCTGTAGGTCAGGGTGTAGGTCACGGCGGGGGTGGACAGATTGAAAACCGCGCTGACCAAAACATCCGACGCAGGCATCTTGAATGTGCCGTCGGAGGCAACACTGACCTCGTTCCAATCGGCATCATAAACCGTCCAGCTATCGAACGCATAGCCGTCGTCCTCGGTGTAGGTCAGGGTAACAGTCTCGCCCTCGGCCGCAGTTTCCTTGTCGGCAGAGATTGTGCCGCCCGTCACGGTGTCCACAACGACATCGTAATAGGTGGTGACAGGCGTATCACTGCCACCGCTGTTCAGCTTATAGATGGAGATATCCTGCTGCCCGGAAGCATAACAGGAGAAAATGGAGCTGCTGTTGTTGTACTTCAGCAAGCTGCGGGTATTGCTGCCTTGCGCTTTCACCGTTGCAACACCGGCAGAAGTAATACTGATCGACCACGAGCTGTTTGCACTCTTCGTGGTTTCCGTCCTCAAATAGTTACTCGAGCTGGAAGCCGCATAGAGGTAGCCGCTGCCCGTGTTGAACGCAAAAGTGTTATCCTTCGTACCGGCCTCCAGCGTCAAAACCTGAACACTGTCGGTGATCGTAACGGTGCCGCTGCCCTTGGTAACGCTCGCTCGGCCGCGGTTATTGTTGTTTTGCGTCGTGCTTAAGGCATAGTTGTACGTGGACGCGACGATAACGACCTTGTCACCGACGCTCAATGTGGAAGCGTCCGTGACCAGTTCATAATCGCCGGTCGCTGCGCTTGCGGTCAATACCGTCGCCGGAAGCATAGTAAATACCATGCAGATCAGCAACAGCATTGCCATCAGCCGTTTTGTTAATCTCATAAACATTTTCCTCCTTATGTTTATAAATTACTTATTTCGACAGGATCCCTCGGATCCCCGGAGCACGATGTTTTCTCGGCTCTCCCTACGGGGAGAGGCAAGCTCTGACGTTGCCTTTGCCGCAAGGAAGGCCGTCTCGGCTCTCCCTTTGGGAGAGCTGTCGACGAAGTCGACTGAGAGGGCATCGGCAGTCGCAATTCGGAATCACATTCTCGTTATGAATTGTGTCCCGCTCCCTCTGCGCCCTGTGTATGTGCCGAGTCGGAAAAAGCGAAAGTACCCCCTATAAATACTCTCCTAAATTTTAACACAATACGCAGTTGATTACAAGTGTTTTTTTCGGTTTTTTCAAAAATTTTTCTCCGCTTTGGGCAAGTTCCTCACTTTGTTTACATAATTTCAGCACTTCCCACGAAAAAGGATGACCCCTGCGTTCACAGAGGTCATCCCGAAATGATACATTATTTATATCAGAAGCTGCGATCCTTCGCGGCGATCTGCATCAGGCACTTTGCCGTAAATTCGTCCGGCGTCATGGCGCCGAGATCCTCGCCGCCACGGGTACGGACAGAGACGGTGCCGTTCTCGATGTCCCGATCACCCACGACGAGCATATACGGAATCTTTTGCATCTGCGCCTCGCGGATCTTATAGCCCAGCTTCTCGGAGCGGTAATCCCCCTCGGCGCGGATGCCGACGGCGGAGAGCTTTTCGACGAGCGATTTGGTATAGTCATGCGCACGGTCGGTGATGGGCAGAACCTTGACCTGTGTCGGCATCATCCACAGCGGCAGTGCGCCGGCGAACCGCTCGATGAGGTAGGCCAGCGTGCGCTCGTAGCAGCCGAGACTGGTGCGGTGGATGATATACGGGCGGCGCTTTTTGCCGTCGACATCGGTGTATTCCATGCCGAACTGCTCGGCCAAGAGCTGGTCGACCTGAATGGTGACGATGGTGTCCTCCTTGCCGAAGACG
>CAZKSR010000034.1:439-15627 GCA_964555465.1 uncultured Oscillospiraceae bacterium | reverse complement strand
TCAAGGCCGGTAAGATCGAGTACCGTCTCGACAAGACCAACATCATCCACTGCCCGATCGGAAAGGTTTCCTTCGGCGCAGAGAAGCTCAATGAGAACTTTGCCACCCTGATGGGCGCCGTGATCAAGGCCAAGCCCGCAGCGGCCAAGGGTCAGTATATCCGTTCCTGCGTCGTCGCCTCCACCATGGGCCCCGGCGTCAAGGTCAATACTGCCAAGCTTTAATTTTCGCAGAAAACCCGGTACAGCAGAAAATGCCGTACCGGGTTTCTTTTTGTCGATGTCATTGCGCAGAGCGAAGCAACGGAGAGACTGAAGCGTCGAGCTTGTGGTTTGCCGAAATGCGGATCACCGCACTGCCGGTGCGATGACACCGGTCGGGCTGCTTCCGCGACGCCGCCGAGGTCGGACATTCGCAAACTCGCAGCGATCATCCCTGCCGCAGGAAGGTCGCGGTGCAGCCGTTGAATTCGGTCGCGAGGCTTTCTCCGTCGAGAACGAGGGTCATTTCGTAGTCCCCGAGGGTCACGGTCACGCTTTCTCCGTCTGCGCGGTAGACGCCGCTCAGAGGAAAGCTGTCAATGAGCTTCGACTGAATGTCGGGCAGGGCGCCTGTGTGGGTGTGGCGGAAGTTCTCTCGAATCGCCTCCTCGGAGCCCATCTCCGTCAGCAGCATCGCATAATAATCCTCGTAGCTCATGCCGTAAGCCTCTGCCGATTCTCGGTTGGCCTTTTCCAACAGGGCGGCCTCGATCTCCTCAACCGACGAAATTCGCAGGTCGAGCACGGCGTTTCCCTGCTCGTCCAGTGTCAGCGCAAGGGCAAATTCCACGCCGTATTCGGGAAACCAGGAATAAGCCTCACCGAGAGCGGCTGCGTTGGACGCGTCTGCCGTGAAGACGTACAAACCGCTGAAATCGTGCGCCGGGGTCGCCGCAGTCGTCGTTTCTGCGGTTGTCGGCTCTGCTGTCGTGCTTTCGGTGTCGGCCTCCGCACCGCAGGCGGCGAGGCAGACGATCAGGATCAGCAAAATCAGTGCCGAAATTTTTCTCATCATTTTTCGGTTCCTCTCACAGAAAATTCTTTGCAGTATGGGCGGAGGGGGCAGGTGTCGCATTTTGGGGAGCGCGCGGTGCAGATCTCTCGCCCGAAGAGAACGATGCGGTGGCAGAAATCCGAGCTTTCCGCCGGCGGCAGGATCGCCCGAAGCTGCCGCTCGACCTTTTCCGGCTCTTTTCCCCGGGCAAGGCCGAGACGGTTGGCGATGCGGATGCAGTGCGTGTCGCACACGACGGCAGGCTGACCGTAGAGGTCGCCCAGCAGGAGATTCGCCGTTTTTCTGCCCACGCCGGGGAGCTTCAGCAGCTCGTCCATGCTGTCCGGGAGCCTTCGGTCATAACGGTCGCGCAGCATTTGACAGGCCGAGACGATGTCCCTTGCTTTCTGACGATAAAAGCCGCAGGTGTAGATGCATTGCTCGACCTCCGCAAGCGGCGCCTCGGCAAAGGCGTCGAGCGTCGGGAAGCGCGCGAAGAGCGCGGGGGTGATCTGATTGACCCGTGCGTCGGTGCACTGCGCCGACAGGCGCACGGCGATCATCAGCTCGTAGTCCTTTTCATAATGTAATGCGCAAAGCGCCTGAGGGTAGCGTTCCTTCAGACGGGAGATGATCTCGTCGACCATGCCGCATCGCCCCTTTCGGTGAATGATGAATTGCCGGCCTGCTGCTTCGCGAGGAATCGGACATTTGTCTCGCGACCCCCGTTCGGCGTCCTTCCGCGCTTTGCCTGCCGTGACGCAGACAAAACGCCTCTGCCTATTATATCACAAATCCCCACGCTTGGGAATTGCCATTTTTGCTCGATTGTGATATAGTGGTATAAAATCATCGGGGAGGT
This sequence comes from uncultured Oscillospiraceae bacterium, assembly GCA_964555465.1. Lineage (GTDB taxonomy): Bacteria > Bacillota > Clostridia > Oscillospirales > Oscillospiraceae > JAZOXB01. The sequence goes on along the minus strand of CAZKSR010000034.1, from coordinate 13,730 downwards.
ATGGCCATGGGCTGGGCGGAATATTTACAGACGGAGTTCTCCGCTCCGTATTACGAACAATTGCAGCGGCGGTTGCTTGCGGCCCGACAATGCACGACGGTCTATCCCCCACAGGGGCAGGAGCTTGCCGCCTTTGCGCTCACGCCGCCGGAGGCGGTGCGCGTTGTGATCCTGGGTCAGGATCCCTATCACGGCGAGGGACAGGCAATGGGGCTTTCCTTCTCCGTCCCGAAGGGCACGGCCTATCCGCCCTCCCTGCGCAATATTTTCAAGGAGCTTTCCGCCGACCTCGGTCTGACCCCGAAGCACGGCGACCTGAGCGCATGGGCGAGGCAGGGCGTCCTCCTGCTCAACACCGTTCTGACCGTGGAGTCGGGAAAGGCCGATTCCCACGCCGCATGGGGCTGGCAGCGCCTGACCGATGCCGCCCTGCGCGCGACAAACGAGCTGCCGCAGCCCATTGCCTTTGTCCTCTGGGGCGCGCAGGCACAGTCGAAGGCCGCATTGGTGCGCTCGGACGCTCCGCGACTGATTTTGACCGCGCCGCATCCCAGTCCGCTCTCGGCCTACCGTGGCTTTTTCGGCAGCCGCCCGTTCTCGCAAGTCAATGCTTTCCTCCGAGCGCACGGCGAAAAAGAGATCGATTGGAGTATAGAATAAGAACACGATGCCTTATCGGGCACCGTGTTCTTCGGATAATAAGGGAGCAAGCCCTTTTGCGAATTCTTCCTCCGCAAAGGTCTGCAATTTGCTGCGATATGCTTGATAGGCGGTCAGAATAGCGGCAGCCCTGTCCGAAAGAATCGCACCTCCTCCGTGCTTGCCGCCCGTGCTCGATATCAGCAGCTCGAAGCCGAGTTCCCTCTCGGCGTTTTTGATGACCGTCCATGCCTTGGAATAGGCCATGCCCATCGACATTGCGGCGGCACGGAGCGAGTGCTCCTGCTGCACACGGCGCAGGATCTCCGCAATCCCGGGGCCGAAGCACTTTTCCTCTCCGAAGATGCGCACGGACAGTACGGGTCTGAATTTTTGTTCCATGACGGAATTATACCACGCTTTTTCGGCAAAAGTCAACTTTCTGCTTGACGAAAGCGAAGAAGAATGTTATTCTATTTTCAGTATCACGCTAGGAGGCGCCCATGATTTTTTCCGAAGCACTGCGTATTCCCCACGGCCTGACGGCGATCATCGGCAGCGGCGGCAAGACGACGCTTCTGCTTCGGCTGGCAAAGGAGCTGGCGCAAAAGGGGAGCGTCATCGTCACGACCTCGACGCATATTTTTCCGCCCGAGGGGATCGCATTTTCCGAAAAAGCGGCGACCTTTGAGGGAATTTTGTGCGTCGGAACGCCCTGCGAAAACGGCAAGCTTTCCGCACCCGAGCAGTCGTTCGGGGAGCTGGAGGGGCTTGCGGATTTTGTCCTCGTTGAGGCCGACGGCTCGAAGCATCTGCCCCTGAAGGCACATTTGCCGCACGAGCCGGTCATTCCGCCCAATGCAAAGCGGACGATCTGCGTCGTCGGCGCAAGCGGCCTGTCCCGACCCATCGAGCGCAGTGTCCACCGTGCCGAGCGGTTTCTAGCGCTCACCGCGTCCTCGGTCGCAACGCCCGAGGCCGTCGCCCTTGCGTTGCAAAAGGAGGCCTTGGCCGACGGCTACTTCATCAATCAGTCCGATGCCAACGAAGCGGACGGACGGGAGCTTTTGCGCCGTCTGGGACACGAGGCGTGGCTGGCATCGCTGAAAAAAGGAGAAATACTATGCTCGTTCTGATCCGTGGGGCAGGCGATCTGGCATCGGGAATCGCCTTGCGCCTGCACCATGCGAAAATGAAGATCGTCATGACCGACCTGCCCAAGCCCACTGCCATCCGCCGCACGGTCTGCTTCTCTCAGGCCATCGAGCATGGGAAAATGCAGGTCGAGGATGTAACGGCTGTTTTTGCCGAATCGGTCGAAGCGGCCCGCAGGATCGTCGCAGAGGGCGGCATCGCCGTTCTCGCAGACCCGAAAGCCGATTGCATCTGCGAGCTGAAGCCCGATGCCGTGGTCGATGCCATCCTTGCCAAGCGCAACCTCGGCACCTGCATTACGGATGCCCCCTGCGTCGTGGGTGTCGGCCCCGGGTTTACGGCCGGCGTCGATTGCCACGCTTGCGTCGAAACCATGCGCGGACACACCCTCGGACGGGTCATCACCGACGGCTCGCCCCTGCCGAACACCAACATTCCCGGGCTGATCGGCGGCTTTGCCGGAGAACGGGTTCTGCGTGCCCCGACGGACGGCATTTTCCGTTCGGCCTTGAAAATCGGTGACATGGTGCGCTCCGGCGACGTGGCAGGGACGGTCGACGGAGAGCCGATGCGCTGCACGATTGACGGTGTCCTGCGTGGGCTTTTGGCCGACGGTACCCCCGTTTTCAAGGGGATGAAGTCCGGCGACGTCGATCCGCGCGGAGACAGAAGCTACTGCTACCTTGTCTCTGACAAGGCTTTGGCCATCGGCGGCGGCGTTTTGGAGGCAATTTTACATTTTTCGGAGGTTTAAGATGGAAGACATTAAATTGACAAAGCTTGCAAAGTGCGCCGGCTGCGGCGCAAAGGTCGGCGCCGGCACGCTGGCGAAGCTTCTTGAGGACATTCGGGTGCATACCGACCCCAATCTCCTTGTCGGCTTTGACAAATCCGATGATGCCTCGGTTTACAAGGTTTCCGACGAGCTGGCACTGGTGCAGACCGTCGACTTTTTTCCGCCGATCGATGACGACCCGTATATCTTCGGGCAGATTGCGGCGACCAACGCGCTGAGCGACGTCTATGCCATGGGCGGTGAGCCGAAGCTTGCCCTGAACATCATGGCCGTGCCGGAGAATCTGCCCAAGGAGGCGGTTCATGCGATTTTGCGCGGCGGCTACGATAAGGTCTATGAGGCCGGTGCCATCATCACGGGCGGCCACAGCATCTTCGACGACGAGCCGAAGTACGGTCTGGCCGTGACGGGCTTCGTCCACCCCGAGCGCCTGCTGACCAATTCCGGTGCACAGGTCGGTGACGTCCTGTTTTTGACCAAGCCGCTGGGTATCGGAATTCTGACTTCGGCACAAAAAGCGGATCTTTTGGACGAAGAAACGAAGGAATTTGCCAAGAAAATGATGACAACGCTGAACAAATCCGCCAGAGATTGCATGGTTCGTTATCACACCCACGCCTGCACCGATGTCACCGGCTTCGGTCTGCTCGGCCACGGGCTGGAGATGGCGCAGGGCAGCGATACCGAGCTGGAAATCGACACGAAGGCCATCGACCTGATCGAAGCATCTCTGGAATTTGCGCGGATGGGCATTTTGCCTGCCGGAATGTACCGCAATCGGAGCTTTGCCGAGGAATCCGTCGACGCCGGAACGGTTGAGCTGGCCGTGCAGGATATGCTCTACGATCCGCAGACCTCGGGCGGCCTTCTGATCGCCGTCCATCCCGACGACGCCGACGCTCTCGAGGCGGAGCTGAAAACCGCCGTCCCCTCGGCGCAGCGCATCGGTCGGGTAAAAGCGTACCGAGGCGGCAAGCGCATCTTCCTGAAATGACATCGATGGGGAGCGCCGCACTACCGCCCAAGCGAGCGTCATTGCGACAAAGCCGCTAAGCGGCCACGCGGCAGGCTGCACCCTCGAAGGAATATGCGCGGCGCGTTTCATAACGACCCGAGAAAAAGCAACGGCTTCCGCGAAAAAAGCGGAAGCGGTTGCTTTTCGGTTGACAAGCGGTGCTTTCGCGGCTATAATAGCGGCATATCAGCAAGAGAACGGAACAGTGTTGTGCGAAATTTTCACGCAGCTTGACAAGGAGAACGAAACGTGAAAGAGATGTATCAAACGCTCGGCATCGGCGCCGAGGTCTATGAATTCGGGGAACGAGTTTGCAGGGAGCTGGCCGAACGGTTTGCGGCGGTCGATGCCGTTGCGGAATTCAATCAGGCGAAGGTCATCGCCGCCATGCAAAAGAACCGTGTCGGTGCCTCGTGCTTCGCCGCCACGACGGGCTACGGCTATGACGACGTGGGGCGAGATAATTTGGAGCGTGTCTATGCCGACACCTTCCACACCGAGGCGGCGTTGGTTCGACCGCAGATCACCTGCGGCACGCACGCCCTGACGGTCGCGCTGTCCGCCAACCTGCTGCCCGGTGATGAGCTTCTCTCACCCGTCGGCGCACCGTATGACACGCTGGAGGAGGTCATCGGCATCCGCCCGTCGACCTGCTCGTTGAAGGAATACGGCGTAAGCTACCGACAGGCCGAGCTGAAGCCCGACGGCACGTTCGACTACGATGCCATCCGTGCCTGCGTCAACGAAAGAACCAAGCTGGCCACCATCCAGCGCAGCAAGGGCTACGCTACCCGTCCGACCTTCTCGGTCGAACAGATCGGTGAGCTGATCGCCTTCCTGAAATCGCTCAAGCCCGACATCATCTGCATGGTGGATAACTGCTACGGCGAATTCGTCGAACGGATCGAGCCGAGCGATGTCGGAGCGGATCTTGTGGTCGGCTCGCTCATCAAAAACCCCGGCGGCGGTCTTGCGCCCATCGGGGGCTATATCTGCGGAAAAAAGGATTATGTAAACCGCTGCGCTTACCGTCTCTCCGCACCCGGGCTCGGACAGGAGGTCGGCGCGAACCTCGGACTGATGCCGTCGTTCTATCAGGGCTTCTTCCTCGCCCCGACGGTCGTTGCCTCTGCGCTGAAGGGCGCGATTTTTGCGGCTAACCTCTATGAGCGCATGGGCTTCCGTGTCATCCCCGACGGGAAAGAGAGCCGCCACGACATCATTCAGGCTGTCGAGCTGGGCAGCCGAGAGGGAATGATCGCCTTCTGCAAGGGAATTCAGGCTGCGGCGCCTGTGGATTCTTATGCCGATCCGCTCCCGTGGGCGATGCCGGGCTACGAGGACGAGGTCATCATGGCCGCCGGAGCCTTCGTGCAGGGCAGCTCCATCGAGCTCTCCGCCGACGGCCCCATCCGTCCGCCCTACGCCGTCTATTTTCAGGGCGGCCTGACGTGGTATCATGCCAAGCTCGGCATTTTGATGTCGGTGCAGAAGATGCTGGAGGCAAAGCTCCTGAAAATTCCGGAATGATCGAAAAAAACCGAACGCTTCATTGACATCCGCCTCGAAGCGTGTTATAATGAGAAAAACATTAAATTGGAGGGTATCATCATGACCATTCAAACTCTGGAAACGAAGAATCTGTGCGAGAGCGCGAAGAACGGCGGCTGCGGCGAGTGCCAGACCTCTTGCCAGTCTGCCTGCAAGACGAGCTGCGGCATTGCCAACCAGCAGTGCGAGAATTCGCAGGAGAAGTAATTGACCTTCAAAAAATGCCGCCGTCGGGCGGCATTTTTTGTAATCGGAAAGGAAGAACACTATGATCCATTGCTATCAACTCGGCGGACTGAACATCGTGCTGGATATTTTCTCCGGCTCGGTTCATGTTGTCGACGAGGTCGCCTACGATATGATCCTCGGCTATGAAAACACGCCGAAGGAAACGCTCCTTGCCGCCCTTGCCGAGAAGTACGGTCAGAGCATGGCCGAGCTTGAGGAGGGCTACGGGCAGATCGGTGAGCTGAAGGAGGCCGGCAAGCTCTTCACGCCCGACACCTTTGCGCCCATGGCCAATGCGCTGAAGGAAAAGACCTCCGGCGTTGTCAAGGCGCTGTGTCTGCACGTGGCGCACACCTGCAATCTCAACTGCTCCTACTGCTTCGCCAGTCAGGGAAAGTATCAGGGCGAGCGTGCCGTCATGAGCTTCGAGGTCGGCAAGCGCGCGCTCGACTTCCTCGTGGAGCACTCCGGCACACGGAGAAATCTCGAGGTCGACTTCTTCGGCGGTGAGCCGCTGATGAATTTTGACGTGGTCAAGCAGCTCGTCGCCTATGCCCGAAGCATCGAAAAGGAAAAGGGCAAAAACTTCCGCTTCACCCTCACGACCAACGGCGTTTTGATCGACGACGACGTAATCGACTTTGCCAATCGGGAGATGAGCAACGTCGTTCTGAGTCTCGACGGCCGGAAAGAAGTCCACGACCGCTACCGTGTCGACTACGCCGGCAACGGAAGCTGGGAGAAGATCGTGCCGAAGTTCCAAAAGCTTGTGGCGGCACGCGGCGGCAGGAATTATTATATGCGCGGAACGTTCACCCACGCCAACCCCGACTTTTTGAAAGATATCGAGACGATGCTCGAGCTTGGCTTCACGGAGCTGAGCATGGAGCCGGTGGTCTGCGCGCCGGATTCGCCCTCGGCGCTGACGAAGGAGGATCTGCCCATCGTCCTCGAGCAGTATGAAAAGCTGGCCAAACTGATGCTCCGCCGCCATCGGGAGGGCAAGCCCTTCACCTTCTATCACTACATGATCGACCTCAAGGGCGGCCCGTGCGTCTATAAGCGTGTCTCGGGCTGCGGCTCCGGCACGGAGTACATGGCCGTTACCCCGTGGGGCGACCTCTACCCCTGCCATCAGTTCGTCGGTGAGGAGGCGTTCCGCCTCGGCAGCGTATTCGAGGGCGTAACGAACCTCGAAACACAGAAGGAATTTGCCGCCTGCAACGTCTATTCCCGACCCGAGTGCGCCGACTGCTGGGCAAAGCTCTACTGCTCCGGCGGCTGCGCCGCCAATGCCTACCACGCCACCGGCCACATCACGGGCGTGTATTCCTACGGCTGCGAGCTTTTCCGCAAGCGCATGGAATGTGCGATCATGCTCGAGGCAGCCAAGGCACTCGGTGAGTGATATGCACACGCCGATCTGCGACTTTGTCCGCCGCTATGCGCAGGAAAAGCCTCTGCGCCTGCATATGCCGGGGCACAAGGGCGTGGCGTTTTCGGGCGCCGAGCCGCTCGATATCACCGAGATCGACGGCGCCGACGTCCTCTATCATGCCGAGGGCATCATCCGCCGAAGTGAGGAAAATGCCGCGCGCCTCTTCGGAACGGCGCGGACGGTTTATTCCGCCGAGGGCTCGTCGCTGGCAATTCGGGCGATGCTCTGCCTTGCGCTTCTCGATGCCCGAGAGCGCGGAAGAACGCCCCTGATCCTTGCCGGACGCAACGCCCACAAGACCTTCCTGACGGCCTGTGCCCTGCTGGATCTGCCGATTCGCTGGATCCGAGGCGAGGAGCTGCTCACCTGCCGTATTACGGCCGAGAGCTTGAAGGCGGAGCTTTCCGCCCTGCCCGAGCCGCCCACTGCCCTCTATCTCACGACCCCGGACTATCTCGGAAATCTCATCGACCTTGCGCCGATCGCCCGACTTTGCCGCGAAAGGGATATCCGCCTCCTTGTGGACAATGCCCACGGTGCATACCTGAATTTTCTGCCGAAGAGCCGCCATCCCATCGCCCTCGGTGCCGATGCGTGCTGCGATTCGGCGCACAAGACCCTGCCCGTCCTCACGGGCGGAGCATATCTGCATCTTTCGCCGCACGCGCCGACGGCTTTTATCGAGCAGGCCGACCGTGCCATGTCGCTCTTCGCCTCGACCAGCCCGTCGTATTTGATTCTTCAGTCGCTCGATCGGGCGAACGCTTATCTGGCCAACGGCTATCGGGAACGACTTGCGGAGCTGTGCGACCGCCTCGCCGTCCTGCGTGAGCACCTGAAGGAAAGGGGCTACCGCCTGACGGGGGACGAGCCGTTGAAAGTAACGCTGCTGCCCAAGCCTTTCGGCTATACGGGGCAGACGCTTTCCGACATTTTGAGAGAACAGGGCATCTTCTGCGAATTTGCCGATCCGGATCATCTCGTCATGATGTTCACACCGGAGCTGACGCAAAACGAGCTGCACCGGGTGCAGACGGCGCTTTTGTCCGTTCAGAGCAAAGCCCCGATCACCGAAAAGCCGCCTACATTCCCCAAGCCCACCGCCGTTCTCACGCCGCGCCAAGCCCTTTTCGCGCTCTCCGAACGCCTTCCGATCGAACGGTGCGAGGGAAGAATTCTGGCCGATCCGCAAATTTCCTGTCCTCCGGCGGTTCCGATTGTCGCCTGCGGAGAAAGGATCGACGCGGCGGCGCAAAGCACCCTGACCTACTACGGCATCACCCACTGCCGTGTTCTGAAGGAGCCCTCGGAGCCGTTTTCCCGACCTTGCACCGACGAATGAACCGTATGCAACCGTCGGTTGCGGAATTTCCGCCTGCGGCCTTGCACTGCTCGCGCGGACGGCAACGCGGCAGATGTACCGCAACGTCCCCTCCTTTTTCCATGAGGAGGCTGCGTCAATGAGCCAACCCATGCAAACCATGACAACGGCCGTCCTGATCATCGGCGGTGTTTTTGCCGTCGCCGGCATTGTCCTTGCCGTTCTCCTCTTTCGGAGACGCAAAAAATAATCCTACGAGGTGAAAGAAATGAAGTATTGTTCTCATTGCGGAACTCCGATTGCGGATGATGTTTTGTTTTGCCCGAACTGCGGCACATCCGTGACCTCCGACGAGCCGCTTGCATCGCAGGAAGCGCCTGCGGCCTTCCGACCTGCCGAAGAGATTCCCGCGGCAACGGGAGCCGATCTCTACGGTACGCCGCAGACCGATGACCTGCCCGAAAAGCCGAAAAAGAAGCGCAAGCTTCTGATCACCGTCCTTGCCGTTGTTCTCGTTCTGGCCATCGCCGCCGCTCTGTATTTCTTCGTCTTCCGCGACAAGCCTTCGGAGGAAAAGGCAAAGAAGAGCGAGATAAGCGCCGCTGCCGAGAAGACCATGGCGCAGCTGGAGGACGCCCTGGGCAATTGCGAAAACCTCGAAGCCCTCTGCGAGAATCTCCGGACGATTGCACAGTCCGAGCAGCTCACCTTCCGCCTCGGCGTCGAGCTTGCCGACTCCTACGACGGCACGGCTGACACCCTCGACCTGTCCGTCAATTATGACGGGAAGGGGCGCAAATTGGACGGCGTGCTTGCCATGCAGGATTTTGAGCTGGAGCTTTACGCCGACGAAGAGGAGCTTCTTGTCCGCTATGCCGATTTTGACGAGCGCTATTTCATGGTGCCGTTGGAGCATTTCGGGGAAGCCTTTGCCGATTCCGCACTTGCCGCTGCGATCGGTGCCGAGGATTTGGACGAGCTGCGAGAGCTTGGCATCCGACTCTTCGCGCCGACCGATTGGGACGACTTTGCCGAAAAGAATCCCGATGCGGTGAAATTTATCGAATCTCTGGAGTTTGTCGAGGTCGACGAGAGCATCCCGAACGCCGAGGGTATGACGGTCTATGAGCTCAGCTTCACGAAGGAGGATATTGTCGACGTCTACACCTCCTACCTGAACTATGCTTCCGGCGAACTGCTGGGAGCTGTGCCCTCGGAGGACGAGCTGGGCGATCTTTTCGGCGGGCTTGACGACGATGACGAGATCAATGTCCGAATCGGCGTGAATGACGACGGCTGTCTTGCCGCCGTGCACCTCTTCATCGAAGACGAAGAGAACGGAAGCTTCACCGTCGTTCTGTGCGGCGGGGATAATCTCTTCGAGAAGATCAAGGTCTACGAAAACGAAGAGCGGATTTACACACTTTGGCTGGAAAAGACGAACGACGGCTTCATTCTCTCCGGCGGCAGGGACGAGCCGACCCCTCTGCTGATCTGCAAGGACGGCGACCGTGAGCTGACCGTCTGTGACGAGGACGGCGAGGAGGTGCTGACCGTCTGCTACGGTGCCGCAAAGAGCGGCGCAAGCTTCGAGCTTTCCATCACGGAGGACGACGTCTACGGCGATTATGAGACGACCTCCACGGTTCACATCACGGCGGAAATTGTCCCCTTCGAGGGCATTGAGACGCCGGACGGCGAGGTCGTTGCGATCTTTGAGCTGACCCAAGGAGAGATTCAGGAGCTGGCACAACGCCTCATGGGTTACATTTACGGTGATTCCGGCTTCCTGGAATAAGATCTCCGAAAAAATCGCTCGACGGGGCTGCCTGTGATTTGGCAAAAAACTCGGACGGGAAATGAGAGCTGACCGCCGTTTGCCCCGAAAATAAAAGAAAATACAGAAAACAGGCCGTGATTCCGAATCGGAATTGCGACCTGTTTTTTGCGCTCGGACGGGTATGCTTTGCCCATGCGGATCGGAAAAAGAACGGTTCGCCACCGCTCCGAGCGGCGGCACAGCCATTCCCACGATCCGTCATTCATTCACGGAGGGCATCATGGTCACGGTTTATCTTGATTCGGCCTTTGTGCTGAATTTCTGCGTCAACCTTCTGCTCCTGCGTGGGACGGCGCAGCTTGGGGCAGCGGCGGCTCGAAAAAGCCGAATTCTCGCGGCGGCGGCTATCGGCGCGGGATATGCCGTTTTGGTATATTTTCCGCCGTTCTATGCTCTGCGCTCCTTCCCGATCAAGCTCGTCGTTGCCGCCGCCATGCTCCTGACGGCCTTCGGCGCAAAACGCGCAACGCTCCGCATGGCGGCGATCTTTGGCGCCCTTTCGCTGGTGCTCTGCGGTGCGGTCTACGGTGTACAGACGGTTCTGGGGCGGCCGCCGATCTATCGAAGCGGACTGCTCTACCCCGTCACCTTCGCAAGCCTGCTGCTGACGGCCTTGGCGGTGAGCATGGCCTGCCGCCTTCTCCTGCCGCGCCTGACCCACGCTCCCGACAGCATTGTGCCGCTGACGCTGACGCTCGGCAAAAGAACCGTGCACCTGACGGCTCTGCGAGACAGCGGCAACACGCTCTGTGACCCCATCAGCGGTGAACGGGTTTTGACGGCGGATTGGCGTGTGGCGGAAAGACTCCTGCCGATCTCCGTTTCACGGGAGGAATTTTTTTGCCCGACTGCCCTCGCCCTGCGTCTGAGAACCTATTCGCCCCGCCTGATCCCCTACCGTGCCGTCGGCGTGGAAAGCGGACTGCTTCTGGCCTTGCCCTGCAAGATCGAATGTGACGGCAAGACCCGAATCGGGCCGGTTGCCTTCTCCCCGACGGGCGTATCGGACGGCGGTGCTTACGAAATTTTGACCGGAGGAATGACCCATGAATAAGGCACTGGAAAAGCTCTTGCGATTTTTGTTTCCGAGCTCGAAGATCATGTATATCGGGGGCAGCGATGTCCTGCCGCCGCCCCTTTCGCCGCCGGAGGAGCAGCGGTACCTGACCCTTGCGGCGCAGGGCGACGAGGCGGCAAAGCAGAAGCTGATCGAACGGAATCTGCGCCTTGTCGTTTTCATCGCCCGACGCTTCGAGAACACGGGCACGAACATCGAGGATCTGATCTCCATCGGCACGATCGGCCTGATCAAGGGCGTCGGCACCTTCAAGACCGACCGCAATATCAAGCTGGCGACCTACTGCTCGCGTTGCATCGAGAACGAAATTCTGATGCACATTCGCAAAATCTCCGGACTGAAGACGGAGATCTCTCTCGATGAGCCGATCAACACCGATTGGGACGGCAATGAGCTGCTGCTGGCGGATATTTTGGGCACGGACGGTGATACGGTGATGCGTCCGCTGGAGGAGGACGTGGAGCGGGAGCTTCTGCACGAGGCTCTCCTGCGCCTGTCGGAACGGGATCGATATATCATCTCCCTGCGCTTCGGGCTGAGCGGCCACGGAGAAAAAACCCAGAAGGAGGTAGCCGACCTGCTGGGCATCTCGCAGTCGTACATTTCCAGATTGGAAAAACGCATCATGCTGCGCCTGAGAAGGGATCTGCAACGGCAGGTGTCGTAGGGGAGGGGGATGCTGCCGTCAATTCCAAACGATTCATTGTTCGCGGTCACGGTTCGGATTGCCGCATTGCGGCATCGGCAAGTTGCACAGAAAAATCGGGACGAAATTGTGCAACTATACGATTTTCGGCATTATAGCTAAAAATTTGTCAGTATGGCAAAAACTTTTTTCTTTTTTGGTTGATTCTTTCGAAAAATTGGGGTATACTATACACAACGGCTGTTATGCCAATTATTTACAGGAGGCTATTAGAATGAAATACGATCGTACATACAATTTCTCCGCCGGTCCTGCGACCATGCCCGTTCCGGTTCTCGAGGAGGTTCGCGACGAGCTTCTGAACTACCGCGGTGCCGGAATGGGCGTGATGGAAATGTCCCACCGCTCGAAGGTCTATCAGCAGATCATCGATGAAGCGGAGCAGGATCTTCGTGACCTGATGGGCATCCCCGACAACTACAAGGTTCTCTTCATTCAAGGCGGCGCAACCCTCCAGTTCTCCATGATCCCCATGAACCTGATGAAAAACGGCAAAGCGGTCTATATTGAAACGGGTGCATGGTCGAAGAAGGCCATCACCGAGGCGAAAAAGGTCGGTGAGGTCGTCGTTGCCGCCTCCTCCAAGGATCGTAACTATTCCTATATCCCCGATTGCTCCGACCTCGACATTCCCGAGGATGCGGACTATGTCTACATCTGCGAGAACGAGACAATCCACGGTACGACATGGAGCAAGCTGCCGAACACCAAGGGCAAGCTCCTCGTCTCCGACCAGTCGTCCATGTTCCTCTCCCGTCCGTGCAATGTTGCCGACTACGGTCTGATCTACGCCGGTGTGCAGAAGAACGTCGGCCCTGCGGGCATGGTCGTCGTCATCATCCGCGAGGATCTCATTCGGGACGATCTGACGGATCTGCCCGTCTACCTGCAATATAAAACCCATGCCGATGCCGGCTCCATGTATAACACGCCGAACTGCTGGGCGATCTATGTCTGCGGCAAGGTCTTCAAGTACCTCAAGAGCCTCGGCGGTCTGGAAGCCATGCAGAAGATCAACGAGGACAAGGCCAAGGTCATGTACGATTTTCTGGATGCGTCCAAGCTGTTCCACGGCACCGTGGACAAGGCCGACCGCAGCCTGATGAATATCCCCTTCATCACCGGCGACAAGGATCTCGACGCCGAGGTCGTTGCCTACACCAAGGCGGCCGGCTTCGAAAACCTCAAGGGTCACAAGTCCGTCGGCGGTCTGCGTGCCTCCACCTATAACGCCATGCCCAAGGAGGGCGTCGAGGCGCTGGTCGAATGTCTGAAAAAATACGAGGCAGAGCACAAATAATCGATATTTGTAAAAGGAGAGTATATTATGCGTATTCTTGTTACCGACGGAATGGATAAATCCGCCATTGCCGCGCTTCAGGCCAAGGGTCATGAGGTCGTCGAGCAGTTCTATGAGCCCGATCAGCTCGGCGCAGCCCTGCGTGATTTTGACGCAGTCGTCGTCCGCTCCAAGACCCAGGTTCGCGCCAATCATATCGAGGAGGCCCAGGGCGGCACGCTCAA
>CAZKSR010000034.1:0-429 GCA_964555465.1 uncultured Oscillospiraceae bacterium | reverse complement strand
AACAACGACGTGAAGTAAGCCGAGGAAAACGGCAACTCCGTGAAGAAAACCCCCCGTGCCTCCTCTCAGTCCGTGGCGGAGCTTGCCATGGCGCTGATGTTCTCCTGCTGCCGCTTTGTCTCCATTGCGGGTCACACCATGCGCGAGGACAAGTGGGAGAAGAAAGCCTACGGCAAGGGCATCGAGCTTTCCAGCAAGACCCTCGGCATCGTCGGCTTCGGCCGCATCGGTCAGGCACTCGGCAAGATGGCTAAGGCCATCGGCATGGAGGTCATCGCCTTCGATATTTTCCACATCCCCGGCATCGAGGAGCAGCTCGGCATCCCCTATGTTGAAATGGACGAGCTGCTGGCAAGAGCCGACTTTGTCTCCGTTCATGCGCCTGCCGTCGACGGCGGCAAGCTGATCAGCGCCGAAAACATCGCCAAG
>CAZKSR010000033.1:0-15713 GCA_964555465.1 uncultured Oscillospiraceae bacterium | reverse complement strand
GGTCGATGTCCTCCTTGGTCAGCATCTTGCGCATATCCGTGCGGCCGGAGGGGTCACCGATCATGGTCGTGCCGCCGCCGATGAGGGCAATGGGCTTGTTGCCGGCCAGTTGCAGACGCTTCATCAGAGTCAAGGCCATGAAGTGTCCCGCCGTCAGGCTGTCGGCCGTGCAGTCGAAGCCGATATAAAAGGTAGCCTTGCCGTTGTCAATGACCTCGCGGATGGCCTCTTCGTTGGTCACCTGGGCGATCAGGCCGCGGGCGACAAGTTCGTCATAAAGTTTCATCATTATTCTCCCATCATGATTTGTTGATTTCGCAGCTCTGCATGAACCGCATCAAAATCGCCGCGACCTGTGCACGGGTCGCGGAGCCGAGCGGTTCGAGCAGGGATTCTCGGCTCCCGACGTGGGCGACGCCGTTGATCAGCCCTTCGCCCACCGCCCATTGCAGTGCCCGGCACGCATACGGGCTGACCGTCTGCACATCGGGAAACGCCGACAGATCGGCGGCTTCTTCGGTGGCGACGCCGCAGAGCTTTGCATAGCGGAACAAAATGACCGCAAGCTGCTCGCGAGTTACATTCTCCTCGGGGCAGAAGAGGTTATGTCCCATGCCGTTGACGATGTTGTTCTCGTTCGCCCACGCAACGGGCTTTTGATACCACTCCTTCGGCGCAACGTCTAAGAAAGCGGCCTCGCTCTCGGGCTCCGGCTCGCCGGACAGACGCCAGAGCACCGTCACCAGCATTGCACGGGTCATACACGTCTCCGGCTCAAAGGTCGAGGGGGTAATGCCGTTGAACAGCGCGTGCTCATAGGCGTATTCCACGTTTTCAAAATACCACGCCTCGGGGCTGACATCCGTGAACGGGATCGGGCTGCAATACTTCCCCATCGTGTCGAAGAGGTACTGATCCTCGCCGCCGATATGGAAGCCCGACACGCCGCCGATGGCATAGCGTGTTGCCAGCTTGATGCGGCGCAGCGTGCCCTCCTCGGATTCCCGATAGACGATGTAATTTTTCCCGTCCTCGGTATAGGTGAAGTAGCAGTCATCCGCCCGTTCGCCGCTCGTTTGCAGGGCTGCGCCGTACTTTTGCTGCAAGGCGTTGGCTTGACTGACAGGGATGTTTTTGGCGGTATGGTCGGTCGTGTTGTAGCAGATGGCGTATCCGCTGAGCCCCAGCAGGACACGCTCTGCGCCGAACTTCGTCACGGCATAGCGCAGGCAGCGAGAGGTGAAGGTATAGTTGCTCATTTCGCCGTATTCGCCGCGGTTCGAGCTATAGCTGTTGGCGCTGTGCAGATCGTAGGTAATGATATTGATGAGGTCGGCGGCTGTGTCGACAACATCGTAGTCATACAGGCCCGTCAGCTCATCTTTTTTCCAAATGCGGCCGCCGACCGTCAGCATCAGGAGCTTATCCATGTCGTGCAGACGGGTGGAGAGCTTCGTTACCATGCGGCTGTAGGCGTCGCGGTAGGTGTTGCCGTAAAGCTCGATGTCGATGTTCAGGCCGTCGAGGTCGTATTTCAGCACGATGCCGACCAGCTCCTCGACCGCGCGATCCATTGCGGCCTCGTCGTTTGCGACGAGTGCCATGCTGCTGTCGTTATACCACGTCTGCACGCCGCCGAGGACGGTGATCCCCTCTGCCTTGCAGAAGGCAATCAGCTCAAGCTGCGGGTCGTTGCGGATCAGGGGATGCTCGATGAAGCTGCCGGTAAATTCGCCGCTGCCGCTCTCCTGCGCCTTGGGGATGGTGAAATAAATCGTATCGAGCGAAACGCAGGTGAAATTGTCGGCGTTTGCCTTCAAAAGATCGACCTGCCGCTGTGATGCCTCACGGTCGTTGTAGCAATCCTCGAAGAAGATCATGGAGTTGCCGTAAACACCCGCCTGCTCGATCGTTTTGCAGGCCGGCTCCAATTTGCCCGCCGGGATCATATATTTCGTTTCCACATCGCGGCGCCGCAGGGTGACGGAAACGTCCATATTTTCGGAATAGGGGAAGATGCCGTAGTCGACGGCGGTGTTGAGGCAGAGCCTTTCCTCGACCGTCAGCCCCTCGGTGCCGGTAAAGGAACGCAGATTGACGGCGTCGTAGCCGTAAAGTCCCTTGCTGTTGGCGAAAAATTTCATGGCGAAGGCCAGCGTCGCCGGCGCGTCGTAATCCAGCTCGGACGGATTGATCACCAGCTTGTTCGTCTCGCAGACGATGTAGGGTGCCGCCCATTCGGAGGGCAAATTGCCGTCCCGATCAGGCTGCGGCTCGCCCTCCGAGCCGACCGACCAATAGGAATAGGCCGTCGTCAGGGCGATGAACTCCTCAACCGTCATCGCGCGATCCGGCTCCTTGGTCAGGTCGAAGTGCCAATCGCCGTGTGTGTTGAAAAAGCTCTCATGCACCGCATTGACAGGAGGGATGCAGCCCAATAGCAGAGCCGCCGCAAGGCATAAGGTCAATATCCGCTTCATTTGCGTTCCTCCTTTGATCCCGTCGAGTGATGCAGCATCTCTTCCGCAGTGCGCAGAGTCATATCGGTGATCGTCGTGCCGCCGATGATCCGAGCAAGCTCGGCCTTGCGGCCCTCAAAGTCGAGCGGCGTGACCGTGGTGTAGGTTCTGCCGTCATGCTCGTCCTTGGCAATGAGAAGGTGGGTATCGGCCAGCGCCGCAAGCTGGGGCAGATGGGTCACGCAGAGAACCTGCTTCGTCCTCGAAACCGACCGAAGCTTTTCTGCGACTCTCTGCGCCGCACGCCCCGAAACGCCGGTGTCGACCTCATCGAAGATCAGCGTCGGCACACGGTCACGCTCGGCCAGCACGTTTTTCAGCGCCAGCATGATCCTCGCCAGCTCGCCGCCGGAGGCGACCTTATTGAGCGGCTTCAGTGCTTCGCCGGCGTTGGCGGACATATAGAACGCCACGGCGTCGGCACCGAGCGGCGTCAGCTCCGTCTCGGTAAATTCGCAGGAGAATTGCACTTTTTTCATATCCAAATCGGCAAGCTCGGACAGAATTCTCTCGGTCAGCGAGGCCGAAGCCTCGCGGCGAGCCTGTCTCAGGCGCAAGGCAGCCTCCCAAGCCGCTTCCTCCGCTGCTTTTCTCTTGCGCTCGAGCTTCTCGATATGCTCATCGGCGAACTCGATCTCGTCAAGCTCTGCCCGAATTTTTTCCAAATAGTTCAGAATATCCTCGCAGGTCGCCCCGTACTTTCGCCGCAAGCGATGGATGAGGTCGAGGCGTTCTTCGATGCGCTCCAGCTCGTCACCGGAATAGGACAGCGCATACTGCCGATCGCGCACCTGCTCGGTGATGTCCTGCATCTGATAGCTGAGGTCGGTCAGCGTTTCGTTCAGGCCGCTCAGCCCGTCGTCGAAGCGGAGGAGCCTTTGAATTGCCCTCTGTGCTTGGGCGATCAGCGCCGCAGCGCCGTCATGCTCCTCGTCGCCGTCCAGTGCGCAGGCCGCCTCAGTCAAGCCATCGGCAAGCTTTTCCGCATTTTGCAGGAGCCTGCGGCGGCTTTCCAGCTCGTCGTCCTCCCCTGCCTTCAGCTCCGCCCTTGAGATTTCATCGATCTGATAACGGAGCGTCTCCATGCGGCGGAGCTTCTCGCTCTCGTCCATTTTCAGTCGGTCGATCTGCCGTCGAAGCTCTGCCGCGGCACGGTACTTTTCGCCGTATTCGGCCAAAAGCGGCTCATTGCACGCAAAGCCGTCGAGAAACGACAGATGATAATTTTCGTCAAACAGCGCCGCCGAATCGTGCTGCCCGTGGATGTTGATGAGGCGGATGCCGAGCCTCCGCAGGGCGGTGACGCTGACGGGAACGGTGTTCACCCGACACAGGTTCCTCCCGTCGAGGTAGATTTCCCTCTGTAGGGTCAGCTCCGTATCGTAGGGAACGCCGTTTTCTTCAAACCACGTAGAATTCGGCACCCCCTCGAAGATCGCCCGAACCGAGGCCTTATTGCAGCCCGTTCGGATCATGTCACGGTAAGCACGCTCGCCCATGATCGCGCTGATCGCGTCGATGACAATACTCTTACCGGCGCCCGTCTCACCGGTCATGACATGGAAGCCGTCTGCGAACGAGATCTCTGCCCGTTCAATGACGGCAATATTCTCGATGTGCAGCAGACGAAGCATTCCGATCTTCCCTTCTTATTCCAGCATTTTTTCGATTTCTTCGCAGAAATTCATCGCCGCCTGCGTGTCACGCATGATGACAAGCGCCGTGTCGTCGCCCGAAAGCGTTCCGACCACCGACGGCATATGCAGCGCGTCGATATTGGCGCCGGCCGCCGCTCCCAGCCCCGGCATGGTCTTGATGACGACCAGATTCTGCGCGTAATCGACGCACGTCACGCACTCCCGAAAAATCACGCGGAAGCGGTAATCAAACTTGTCGTTCTCCTGTTCCTTCGGGACGCAGTAGCGATAGCTGCCCAGCCCGTCGAGCGACTTGACGATGCGCAGCTCCTTGATGTCACGGGAGACGGTCGCCTGCGTGCATTTATATCCCCCGTCCTGCAGCTCCTTAAGGAGCTGCTCCTGTGTCTCAATGCTTTTTTCCGAAATCAGTTGAAGGATCCTCTTTTGTCGGTTCGTTTTCACGCTTTCACCTACCTGAATTTATTCTTCACCACATCAAAAAAGCTTCTCTGGCTCAAATGGATGAGCTTTGTCGTTTTCTCCGAGGCCGTGACGGTCACGGTATCCTCCGCGCCCAGGCGGATCGCCCGACCGCCGTCCACCGACAGAAAGGCGTTCTTTCGGCCGATGGCGCCGATGCGGACGCAAATACTGCGGCTCGGAGCGGTAATGACGGTTTTGCTCTGCATATCATGCGCGCAGATGGGTGTGATGATGATGTTGCGGGCCGTCGCCTCCACGATGGGGCCGCCTGCACTCATGGCATAGCCGGTCGAGCCGGTCGGGGTGGAGACGATCACGCCGTCGCCGCCGAAGGACATAACCTCCGTCTTGTCGCATGAAACGGACATTTGGATGGTTCTGGCCACCGCCCCCTTTGTGATGACGGCGTCATTCAGTGCCTCATCCTTCAGGAGAAGGCCGCCGTCGCGGTCATACGCCTCGACGTGGAGCATCATACGCTCCTCGACGGTGTATTCGCCCGTGGCAAGGCGCCGCAGCTCGGACATCTCGCCGCTTTCAAGCTCGGCCATGAAGCCCATGGTGCCGATGTTCACGCCCAAGATGGGGATTCCGGCCCGCATTGCGGCCTTCGAAGCGTGCAAAATCGTCCCGTCGCCGCCGAAGCAGATCAGCAGGTCTGCATCCTTCAGCTCGGATTCCAAATCGTGCAGCTTGATATTTTCCGGCAGGCGGAAGGATTTATCCACATCGAAGGCAAGGCAGGTCCTCGTTTCGATGCCGGCCTCCTTCAGAATCTGCTCCGCCTGCGCCGCATATTTGAAGTATCTGTCCCGATACGGATTCGGGGTCATTACGATCTTTTTCATAGTGTTTCATGTGCGGCGGCGACCAGAGCCTTGATATCCGGCTCGAGTGCCCCTTCGGGGAGCACGGAAAGATGCCCCAAAAATTCGATATTGCCCTCCGGCCCTTTGACAGGGGAGAAGGTCAGATTTTTCACGGTCAGTCCCAGCTCCGCCGCAAGCTTCAGGAAGCTCTCCAGCACTTCTTCATGCACGGCAGGGTCCCGAACGACGCCCTTCTTGCCGACCTTTTCCTTTCCTGCCTCAAACTGCGGCTTGATGAGGCAGAGCACCTGCCCCGTGGGTTTGAGCAAAGCCTTGATCGCAGGCAGGACGATTTTCAGGGAAATAAACGACACATCCACAACGGAAAGGTCAAGCGGCTCGCCCAAATCCTCCGGCGTGACATAGCGGATGTTCGTCCGCTCCATGCAGACGACCCGTGGGTCGGTGCGGATGCTCCACGCGAGCTGGCCGTAGCCGACATCGATGGCAAAGACCTTTTTCGCTCCCTTTTGCAGGAGGCAGTCGGTAAAGCCGCCGGTTGATGCGCCGGAGTCCGAACAGACGAAGCCCGTCGGGTCGACGCCGAAATCTCGCAGCGCCTTTTCCAGCTTCCATCCGCCGCGGCTGACATAGGGACAGACGTTGCCGCGCACCTCGATGGCGGCAGCAAGCTCGACGGCGGTTCCTGCCTTGTCACATTTTCGGCCGTCAACATAGACCTCACCGGACATGATGAGAGCCTGTGCCCGACTGCGGCTTTCGCACAGTCCCTTTTCGACCAGCAAAACATCCAGCCGTTCCTTATGCTTCACGTCCGAGCACCTCCTTGACCTTCCTCACCAGTGACGGCGCATCCACGCCGACCAGCCGATACTGCTCCCGCGCCGTGCCCTGAGGAACGAAGGAATTGCCGACGTTGCAGAAATGCGTCGGGATCAGGATCCCCTGCATCCGCAGCAGCGCGGAAATCTCACGGCCGGCACAGCCGATGCCGATACATTCCTCGGCCACGAGCAGGTGCTTTGTCTTGCCGACGGAGGCAAAAATGGTGTCCAGATCGAACGGCTTGACCGAATTGAGCTTGACAACCTCTGCGGAAATGCCGTCGTGCTCCAAAAGCGCCGCCGCCGCCAAGACCTCGTTGATGAGCGTTCCGTAGGCGATGAGGGTGATATCCTTCCCCTCGCGCAGAACGGGGCTTTGGGCGACCTGTGTAAACTCGCCGTCGCCGCCTCTGGGGTAGCGCACAGCGACGGGGCCGTCCATTTCCTCCACCGCCTGTCTCAGCATGACCCTCAACTCCGCCTGATTCGACGGGCAAAGGATCTGCATATTGGGAACGGAACGCAAAAAATTAATATCAAATGTACCTTGATGCGTCTCGCCGTCGTTCCCGACCAGTCCGGCACGGTCAACCGCAAAGACCACATGGAGATTCTGCATGGCGACATCCTGCAAGATCATGTCATACGCCCGTTGCAGGAAGGTGGAATAAACAGCGACCACGGGGGTCATACCCTGCTTGGCCATGCCGCCTGCCATCGCAACGGCGTGTCCCTCCGCAATGCCCACATCAAAGCAGCGGTCGGGGAATTTTTGCGAAAACTCAGCCAGTCCCGTGCCGTGTATCATGGCCGCGGTAATGGCGCAAAGCTTCGGATCCTTTTCCGCAAGCTCGCACATGGTGCGTCCGAACGTCTCGGAAAATCCGGTTTTGCCGCTTGACAGGCTCTCGCCGTTGTCGGGGTCGAAGGCTCCGATGCCGTGGAAAACATCGGGATTCTCCTCCGCAGGCGCGTATCCCTTGCCCTTCGTCGTCGTCACATGGAGCAAGACGGGCTTCCTGCTCTGCTTGACAAGGCGGAGCATATAATCCAGACGCTTGAGGTCATGACCGTCGACGGGGCCGTAGTAGGCAAAGCCCATCTCCTCGAAAACGGTCGAGCCGAGGAGCATTTGCTTGCACTTGTCCTTGATTGCGCAGGTAAAGCGATAGAACGCCTTACCGCCGGGCAGCGCGTCACAGGTCGCGCGGAACGCCCGCTTCAGGCGGAAATATCCGGCTCTGGTGCGCAGGACGGACATATGCTTGGCGATGCCGCCGACATTGGGGTTGATGGACATCCCGTTGTCGTTCATGATGACAATGAGCGGCACATCGCTCTGCCCGGCATCGTTCATGCCCTCGTAGGCGAGGCCGCCGGTCATGGCGCCGTCGCCCATCAGGGCGATGACGTGATAGCTTTCGCCCTGCATCGTTCTCGCGCGAGCCATGCCCAGAGCCGTCGAAACGGCGGACGAGGCGTGCCCGGCGACGAAGGCATCCGTCACGCTCTCGCTCGGCTTCGGAAATCCGGACAGACCGCCGAGCTGCCGCAGAGTCGAAAACTCGTCTCTGCGGCCGGTCAAAATTTTATGGACATAGGATTGGTGTCCGACATCAAACAAAAGACGGTCGACCGAGGTGTCAAAGACCCGTTCCAGTGCGACCGTCAGCTCCACAACGCCCAAATTGGACGCCAGATGGCCGCCTGTTTTGGACACGTGATCCACTAAAAAAGAGCGGATCTCCTCACACAATTGTGGGAGTTGCTCGTCCTTCAGGGCAAGCAGATCCGCTCTGGAATTGATTTGATTGAGCAGATTCAAATGAACACAACCTGTCTTGTTACCTCTTCCCTTTACGGAAGGGCAACTTTATGTAATAGATCGGTTTTGCGACAAAATAGACGATATGCGTGCATCGATTCATGGCGAAGTTTTTGCCGCAGGCCTTTCCCGCGATTGTCACGCCGGCGACCAATGCCGACATGATGAGCTGCGCGACCGTGTCCGAGCCGATATCCGCGAGCGCTCTTGCCGCGATCACGGCGGAGGCGGAGCCGGAGACGACACCGCAGATATCGCCGATAACGTCGTTACAGAAGTTCGAGACTTTTTCGGCATTGCGCAGGAGCACCAGAGCCTCCGCCGCCGCAGGGCGTTTCTTGGCCGCCATCGAGTGAAAGGGCTTTTCGTCTGCCGAGATCACCGCAACGCCGATGATGTCAAAGACGATGCCGAGCAGAACGATCAGCAGCAGGATCACAAATGCGGCGACCGTCCCCGAGGCATCGAGCAGGCTGGACGACAGGAAGGAAATGAGCGAGGACAAGACGACCGTAACGAAAAAAATCGTCACGACCCACTGCACATTGCTCTTGTTCTTCTTCTGTTTCTTTTTTCCTTTCGGTTTATGGTCATCCTGACTCAAGGTGAGCCTCCTGAAAATGTAAAAAAATTGGTGGCAGCAAATAAAGTTAATCTTACGGCTTAGGTCGGGTCGGCTTTCCCCTTTGACTACTTTGCGTTGCCGCAAAGCCGTTTCCGTTCAAAGTCTCGTCGGAGCGTCACCGCATCCGATACCCGATTGCCACTTAGTCCGCACTGCAATCCTTTATTTGCCCTTTCTGAAAGACAGCCTAGGTGATTTCCACAACATCGGCAACCGGCTCTATCCTCTTTTGCAGACAAGATTTCAAGAGGCAATATCGCCGTCATCCGCGGCCACGGACGCGAGCGCTTCGCTCCCCTATCCCAACAGGTCCACTCAAGGCAGGCTACGCTGCACACAGCACACGATTCTGTGCACCGCATTGCAGGTTCTACTCCCGTCTCGTACGCAGTCCGGGTACACTGGATACTTTACGGCTGTCGCACAATAACAGGTCTCCACGGAATCCGGGTCGGTCGGTATATGCCATTACACCTCGCCCGAAAACCTTAACCCCCAGCACCCACCCTAATCTGGGCGAAAAAAGCAAGCACCAGGGACTTCATCGATATGCCCTTTTAAGGATTTTTAGGCCCTTCTTCGAAACCGGCGGTCTTTGACTAGGATACTGCACCACCGTGCATATCATAACATATTTTCGGGAAATATACAAGGGTTTATTCATAACTTTCTTTCTTTTGCCGCGATGTTTTTTTATAATAACGGGAGATTCTTCCGTTTTGCGGCGCGGCCTTCGCCGCCGATTTGCAGTATATACCGCATAAAGCTTCATGTGCTGCGGCAAAGTATAGCGCATGAAGCTTTTGCGCATCATTTTCGGCTGCCCCGAAGGGGCGGAAAAAGGGCGCATTTCATGTTTTGCCGTGCTTTTGCGTAGCAAAAGGATTCCCTCTCCCGCGTTTTTCGTGAGAGAGGGAATCCTTTACTGCGTCAGCAGAACCAGTGCCGTTTGATATTCCATGCCGGCGGAATATTTTTTCTCCATTTCGAATATGCCGTCATAGGTCTGCACGAGGCGCTCCAGCTCCTCGAACGAGACAAGATACGCCGCCGTTGCGCCGTCTGCGGAAAGCTCCGTTTCCTCCAAAAGCTTCTTTGCCTCCACCGGCGAAAGGGCTTCGCCGTTCAGGTCGAGCTGCGAGCGGTCGGCATGGACGATCAGCAGTGCCGGCTGCGTGACAACGGCCTTACGCTTTTCCGGGGCATCGGCCGTCACCGCAGGGATGGAAAGATTGTAGGTTTGGACAGTTCCGGCCTCCGGCGCGTTCTCCTTCGCAACCGCGATGTCCTGCGCCGAGGCCGTCTCTCGGGCGGCTTGATCCTGCGTCGGCAGGTCGAGCCTTCCGAAGAACACCACGGCCAATGCAGCGGCGGCCAGCGACGGAGCGACAACGGTGATCCATCTGCGCTTCGACTTTTTCTTTTGCGGTGCGGAAGACACCTTTTGCATAATACGCCGCGTCAGCTCCTGCGGCGGCTGCACGACAGAGCCTTTCAGCACCTCGTCGTTCTTTCTCAAGGCGGTCAGGTGCGCACGGCAGTCGGCGCAGGTATTCAAATGGCTTCGAAGGCTCTCTTCTTCCGTTTTCGTATTGACGCCGTCAAGGTGTCCGCTCAGCAGCGTCCGATAAGATTCACAATTCACACTTCGGCCTCCTTCCTATCGGTTGGACGGTCGAGACGGGCGTTTGTTCCCGATTTCCGTCAATTTTTTTCGCAGGCTCTCGCGCGCCCGTGACAGACGGGACTTGACCGTCCCCTCCCGAATCCCCAGCACCCGTGCGATGTCCGAATAGCTCAAATCGTTGACCACGCGGAGCGTCAGGATCTGCCGCTGCTCTGCGTCGATGCTCTGCATGGCAAGGCGAAGCGTCTCCCGCTCCTCCTTCGAGATCGCGGCCTCCTCCGGTGTCGGGGCATCGTCCGAAACATCGAGCGTCTGCTCATCCTCTTCCTCGGTTTCCATCGTCAAGGAGACTGTCGGCCGCCGTTTTTTGCTGCGCAGGAAGTCCAAGCAGCAGTTCGAGGCCAGACGGTACAGCCATGTGGAAAATGCGGCGTCGAACTGGAAGGTATCCAAGCTTTTCCACACCTTCACGAACGCCTCCTGCGTCAGATCGGCGGCATCCTCCGCATCGGCGGTCATGCGCAGGCAGAGATTAAAAACCTGTCCCTGATAGCGCACGACCAGCTCTTCAAACGCAGCCACATCGCCCTGTGCCGCTTTTCGGATGCACTGTAGTTCTTCTATTTCGATCACCTCAAGTCTCTCTTGATCTCCTTCGCGACCGCCGCAACCTCGCTCGGCTCGGATAAGTGAGAAATTTTCTCCTTATAGTATCCGCTGTGCGCCACGCCTCGCAGGTACCACGAGAAGTATTTTCGTGCCTCCAGACAGGCGATATGCTCGCCCTTGTCCTGCACGGTCAGCTCAAACTGGCGCAGTGCCGTATCGATGCGCTCGGCCAACGGCGGACGTTCGGGGAGCGGTCTGTTTTCCAGCACCGCCTCGAGCTGTGCAAAGAGCCACGGGTCACCGAAGCAGCCTCGGCCGATCATAAAAAGCCGCGCCCCCGTGCGGTCACGGCAGCGCCGCAGGGCCTCCGGTGAGACAATGTCGCCGTTGGCGATGACGGGGATTTTCACCGCTCGGACGACCTTGCCGATCTCGTCCCAGTCGGCCACGCCGGAGTAGAGCATGGTCTTTGTCCGCCCGTGCACGGCAACGGCATCCGCACCGGCATCCGCAAGCGCCTTTGCCATATCGACAGCATGGATGCTGCCCTTGTCCCAGCCGAGACGGGTCTTGACCGTCACGGGAAGGGGCACGGCGCACTTCACCGCCCGAACGATGCGGCACGCCAGCGGAAGATCCTTCATGAGCGCGCTGCCGTCGCCGTTGTTGGCGATCTTCGGCATCGGGCAGCCCATGTTGATATCGATAAAATCGCAGCCGCTTTCCTCTGCCGCCAAAGCCGCCGCCTGCGCCATGATCTCCGGGTCATTTCCGAAAATCTGCGCACCGCAGAGGCTTCCGTCGTTCTTCCGCAGAAGGCCGCGGCTCTTTCTGTCCCGAAAGACCAGCGCACGGGAGGATACCATCTCCGTGACGGTAACGGCGGCACCCAGCTCGGCGCAGATTGTGCGGTAGGCGAAGTCCGTGACGCCGGCCATCGGCGCAAGCATCAGAGGGTTTCGTATCGTCCTTCCCAAAAAATCCATCGTTTTCACCTCATACCGCCGACATTGTATCACAAAAATCGCAAAAGTGCAACCTCCGTCGTTCCCTGCCCGATATTTCAAAAGCCACCGCCGAGATTCGGCAGTGGCTCATCATTCATTTTTCTAGTAATTCTTCGCCTGCAGCTCGAAAAATGCCTGCGGATGCAGACAAACCGGGCAGATTTCGGGTGCCTTCCTTGCGATCAGCAGGTGGCCGCAATTTCTGCACTCCCACATGACGAGCTCGGATTTTTCGAAAACCGTCTGCATCTCGACATTGGACAGCAGCTTGCGATACCGCTCCTCATGTGACTTTTCCACCTGTCCGACCGCCCGAAACTGCGCCGCCAAATCGTGAAAGCCCTCCTCGTCGGCATCCTTCGCAAACTGCGCATACATCTGCGTCCATTCGTAATTTTCTCCGTTGACACCGGCCATCAAATTGGCCGCCGTGTCCCCGATGCCCTCCAGATGTCCCAGCCAGAGCTTGGCGTGCTCCCGTTCGTTCTCGGCGGTCTTCGTGAACAGTGCCCCGATCTGCTCGAAGCCCTCCTTTTTTGCCACCGATGCAAAATAGGTGTACTGCGTGTGTGCCTGACACTCTCCGGCAAAGGCCGCCCGAAGATTTGCCTCCGTCTTGGTTCCCTTGAATTTCATAATAAGTCCTCCCATCTGAATTCTGCTGTCATATTTTACCGCCGATTCGGAAAAATATACCGCCTCCTCGTTTCCGAAGAGGCGGAGCGCGTCAGGACTCCTCCGACGGGGACATCAGCTTCCTTCGGAAGAGGAAGGTGATGCACCAGATGCCTGCCAGACCGACGAGCGTATAGATGATGCGGCTGACGACGGAGGTCTGTCCGCCGAAAAGCCACGCAACGAGGTCAAAGCGGAAAATGCCGACCAGACCCCAATTCAGCGAGCCGATAATGCTCAAAATCAATGCGACTGTATCCGTAAAAATCCCTCCAAATTCTGTGTGAGCCTAGTATGCGCCGATCATTTGGACATTATTCTAAAAAACGACGCTGAAATTTGTAAAAAACGTCAAATATACAAATGCGTTTTTTTGCGGTATAATAGTATCGGTATCGTATGCACCGCATACGGAAATTTCAGAAAGGCGGACGAATTCATGAACGCATTTTTACCTGCCGATATTTTGTTCCCCGAGGTTGAATCCATGGAGAAATGGGCGGTCATCGCCTGCGACCAGTTCACCTCCGATCCCGCGTACTGGGAGCGTGTGCGCAAGAATGCCGAGGGTGCTCCCTCGACGATCAACCTGATTCTCCCCGAGGCCGAGCTGGGCACCGAGAAGGAGGCCGAGCACACCGCCCTGATCAACGCGACCATGGCGGAATATTTGAAGAACAACGTTTTCCGCACCTATCCGAACGCGCTTGTCTATGTCGAGCGAACGCTTGACAACGGCACGGTTCGTCCGGGTCTGGTCGGCATGGTCGATCTGGACGCCTATGACTACTCCACCGGCTCCACCTCCGCCATCCGCGCCACCGAGCGGACGGTCGTCGAGCGTATTCCGCCGCGTATGCGCGTGCGTCGGGACGCGCCGATCGAGCTGCCGCATATTCTCATGCTCTGCGACGACCACGAAAAAGTCCTCATCGAGCCGATCGCAAAGAAAAAAGACAGCCTGAAAAAGCTTTATGATTTCGAGCTGATGGAGGGCGGCCACCGCATTGTCGGTTATCTCGTCGACGGCGCGGAGGCAGAAGCCTTCAACGCCAGACTCACCGCTTACTCCGCCGCCGTCGGCCGGAAGTATGCCGATTTGAACGGTGTTCCGATGGTCTTTGCCGTCGGTGACGGAAACCACTCTCTCGCCACAGCCAAGTCCTGCTACGAAGAGCTGAAGGCACAGAATCCGGACAAGGATCTGTCCATGCACCCGGCGCGCTTCGCCCTCGTCGAGCTGGAGAACATCCACGACGATGCGCAGGTCTTTGAGCCGATCCACCGCGTCATCACGAAATGTGACCCGTGGGCACTGCTCGATGCCCTGAAGCGCGACGCCTGCGCCGAGGGCGGCTTTGAGGTCAAATGGTACATCGGCAAGGAGCACGGCACCGTCACCCTCGACAGAGCCAAGAGCCAGCTCGCCGTCGGCGTGCTGCAGGGCTTCCTCGATGCTTATCTCAAAGACCATGAAGGCGAGATCGACTATATCCATGACGACGATGCGCTCATCGCTCTGGCCGATCGGGACAATGCCATCGGCTTCCTCCTGCCGGCCATGGAAAAGAGCCAGCTCTTCCGCGGCGTCATCGCTGACGGCATTTTGCCCCGAAAGACCTTCTCCATGGGGCACAGCCGTGAAAAGCGGTATTATCTGGAGGGACGAAGGATCAAATGACGAAGCTGACCGAAGGCGCATTTGCGAAGATCAATCTGACACTGGATGTCCTCGACCGCCGAAGCGACGGATATCACGACATCCGCACCGTGATGCAGACCGTCTCCGTTCGGGATGACATCGAAATCCTCATTGACACAGGCAAGCCATGGTGCATTGCCTGCGATGCGGAGGGGGTCCCGACGGACGAGAGCAATCTTGCATGGAAGGCCGCACGGGTTTTCTTCGATGAGCTGGGCGGCGAGCCGGACGGTCTGGAAATCCGCATCACCAAGCGTATCCCGAGTCAGGCAGGTCTGGCCGGAGGCAGTGCGGACGCCGCCGCCGTCCTGCGTGCGCTGAATTCGCACAGAGGCTCCCCCCTCTCCCTGCCGGCTCTGGCGGAGCTGGGTGCTCGTGTCGGCTCGGATGTGCCGTTCTGCGTGTTGGGCGGCACGGCGCTGGCGGAGGGTCGAGGCGAACGGCTGACGCCTCTGTCCCCGTCTGCGGAGATGTTTTTCGTCGTCTGCAAGCCGGAGCTGTCCTTCTCCACCGCGGAGCTGTACGCGAAGCTCGACGCGGTCACCATCGCCAAGCGACCGAACACGACAGCGATGCGTGCCGCCCTGCAACGGGGCGATTTGCAGGCGATCGGGGAAAACCTGTGCAATGTATTCGAGCAGGTGGCGATCTCCGAGCACCCGGAGCTGAACTATTTGAAATCCGTTTTGATGACCTACGGGGCATACGGTGCCCTGATGACGGGCAGCGGTTCGGCGGTCTACGGCATTTTCGACTCGTTTGAATATGCCGCCGTCGCCTGCACGATGCTCAAGGAGAACTATCCGCAGGTTTTCATCGCAAGGAGCGTATAAAAGCTCAAAATACCGTCCATACTGTAGGTATTCTTACATATGGACGGTGTTTTTATGAAAATTCGTATTGTTACATGGGTTCTTCTCGTCCTTGCGGCGGCGTTTGTCCTTTTTGCGGCGGAGAATCTCATCCTGCAACGGGAGCTTGCCGAAAAAACGGTGCGTCTCCATGTTGTGGCAAATTCCGACAGCACGGAGGATCAGGCGCAGAAGCTGCTGGTACGGGATGCCGTTGTGCGAGAGGTCGCAAGGTGGACAGCCTCCTGCACGGACGTCCGGCAGGCGCGAGCGGCGATAAAGGCGCATCTGTCGGACATCGCACAAGCGGCCTCGGCAGTGAGCGACTATGACGTTCGGGTCACGCTCGGCAAGGAAGCCTTTGACACGAGGGCGTATGACACCTTCACCCTTCCGGCAGGCCGATACTCCTCGCTTCGGGTCAGCCTCGGCGCCGCAGAGGGCAAAAACTGGTGGTGCGTCGTCTTCCCGTCGCTTTGCATGGCCGCCACGAGCG
>CAZKSR010000032.1:12285-15917 GCA_964555465.1 uncultured Oscillospiraceae bacterium | reverse complement strand
GGTCGACAACATTGCCGCGAGACTTGGACATCTTCTCGCCGTTGAAGTTCAGCCAACCGTGGCCGTAGACCTTCTTCGGGAGTGGCAAATTCAGGCTCATGAGGAAGGCCGGCCAATAGATCGCATGAAAGCGGACGATCTCCTTGCCGACGAAATGCACATCTGCCGGCCAGAATTCATTCAGGTCATCGTGGCTGTCGTTCATGAAGCCGAGGGCAGTCATGTAGTTGAAGAGGGCATCGAGCCAGACATAGACCACATGACCCTCGTCAAAATCGACGGGAACGCCCCATGTAAAGCTGGTTCTCGAGACGCAGAGGTCTTGCAGACCGCCTTCGCAGTCGATGAAGTTGTTGACCATCTCATTGACACGGCTGCGCGGCTCGAGGAAGTCGGTGTTCAGCAGGAGGTCACGCACACGGTCGGCGTATTTCGACGCGCGGAAGAAGTAAGCCTCCTCCTCGGCGTCCTGCACCTCGCGGCCGCAGTCGGGACATTTCCCGTCCTTGAGCTGGCTCTCCGTCCAGAACGACTCGCAGGGCTTGCAATACTTGCCCTTGTAGGAGCCCTTGTAGATGTCGCCGTTTTCGTACATCGCGCGGAAGATTTTTTGGATGGAGGCGACATGATAATCGTCGGTCGTGCGAATGAAGCGGTCGTAGCTGATGTTCATCAGCTTCCACAGGTCAATGACGCCGCGCTCGCCGAGGACGATCCTGTCGACGAACTGCTGCGGCGTAACGCCGGCCTCACGCGCCTTGTCCTCGATCTTCTGGCCGTGCTCGTCGGTGCCGGTGAGGAACATGACGTCATAGCCGCGCAGACGCTTGTAGCGAGCCATGGCGTCGGTTGCCACGGTGCAGTAGCTGTGTCCGATGTGGAGCTTCGCCGAGGGATAGTAGATCGGCGTGGTGATGTAGAATTTTTTCTTGCAGGAATCGCACATGGTAAAGACCTCTCTGTTTTCGTGAATCGTGAAGAGCTTTGGCGTATTGCGGCGCGCCTCTCGACGGCGGTATAGGCTCTTCCGCGGCGGTATATGCCTATTTCAAAATATTATAACACAGAATACGGGAAAGCGCAAGCCAAAGAGGGGGGAAAGCGGACGATTTTGGCGCAGATTTACCGACATTCTGCGATTTTCACAAAAAATCCCCTTGTTTTTCTCCATATGCGCCCTCGAATTTCATCCTTTTTTAACAGTTTTCTTCCCCAAAATATGCTATAATATACTTGTGGCAGTGTGCCACCCACCATTTAATTGTTGAAGGAGAGGCTTCCACCGTGAACCTTTTGTTTTTTCTGACACCGAAAGCGACCTGCACCTATCTCTACGATGACTATACCCTGCGGCAGGCCATTGAGCGCATGGAGGGCTCCGGCT
The DNA here is from genome assembly GCA_964555465.1 of uncultured Oscillospiraceae bacterium. GTDB lineage: Bacteria > Bacillota > Clostridia > Oscillospirales > Oscillospiraceae > JAZOXB01. Next base: position 14,533 of record CAZKSR010000032.1, on the reverse strand, counting down.
ACACCGCCTTGCCCATCCTCTCACGCTCCGGCCAATACTGCGGCACGCTAAACGAGGGCGACCTGCTCTGGGCGGTCAAGAGTCTGTGCGGCTTCGATCTGCGTCAAACCGAGAATCACAGCATTATGTCCATCCACCACCGTTGGGACAACGAGCCTGTCCCCGTCACTGCCGATATGCAGACGCTCCTGTTGAAGGCCGCCGACCAGAATTTCGTCCCCGTCGTCGACGACAAGGGCGACTTCATCGGCATCGTCACGCGCCGCGCCATCATGCGCTACTGGCTGGAGCAATTGAACGTCGAGCGGGTGCCCGTATGATCCTGACGCACATTGCCGAGCGAGAGGGCAAGCTCCTGACCTTCCTGCGACGGGAGCTCGGGCTGTCCTCAACGCTCATCAAGCGGCTGAAATTCCGCCATGTTTACACCGTCAACGGTCGCTGCGTATTTACCGATCACCTCGTTGGCATCGGAGACAAAATCGAGGTCTGCTTGGATGAGGATGTGCCCGAATATCCGGCGCAGGAGGGGCCTTTGTCGATTCTTTTTGAGGACGATGCCCTCATCGCGCTGGACAAGCCCGTCGGGATTCTGATGCACCCGTCGTCGGCCTGCAATACGGGAACGCTTGCCAACTATCTTTCGTCGTATTATCAAAAAACCGGCCAATGCTCCGCCGTTCATCCGATCAGCCGCCTCGATCGGGACACCTTCGGGGTCGTTCTTCTGGCGAAAAATTCCCATATCCACGCCAAAATGCACGAGATGCAGCTTCACGGACAGCTCGAGAAGCTCTACCATGCGGCAGTTCTCGGCGGCCCGAGGGAGGACGAGGGCGTGATCGATGCGCCGATCGCAAGGCTCTCCGAACGAAGCCTTCTGCGCACCGTCCGCGCCGACGGCAAGGCGGCAAGGACTCGTTTTCGGGTGCTCGAGCGTCGGGAGGACTGCACGCTTTTGGAGCTGCAGCCGCTTACCGGTCGGACGCATCAGCTTCGGGTGCACTGCGCCTATTCGGGCTTTCCCATCCTCGGTGATCCGCAGTACGGAAGGGACGGCTACGGCCTGAAATATCAGCAGCTCTGCGCCGTCTGCCTGCGCTTTCGGCACCCGATGAGCGGAAATTTTGTCGAAATATGCTCAAAACAGTCGGTATCGCTTGATTTTTAGAAGCGACTACATTATAATAGACACGAAATTTGTATTACTTGGAGGTATCCCATGTTTGATCGTCTGATTGACATTCTGAAAGCCAATCCCCGTAAAATCGTATTCACCGAGGGGCACGATGCCCGAATCCTCGAAGCTGCCGCACGTCTGAAGGCCGAGGGCTTCCTGACGCCGATCCTCGTCGGTGAGGTCGCCGTTGTCCGAGAGAACGCCGCAAAGGGCGGATTCGACATTGACGGCATCGAGATCCTCGATCCTGCCACCTATCCCGAGATGGATGCAATGGTCGAGAAAATGGTCGAGCTGCGCAAGGGCAAAATGTCCGCAGAGGACTGCCGTACGGCTCTGTCCAAGGGAAACTATTTCGGCACCATGCTCGTGAAGATGGGCTATGCCGACGCCCTGCTCGGCGGCGCAACCTACTCCACCGCCGACACCGTCCGTCCGGCACTTCAGCTTGTCAAGACCAAGCCCGGCGCACACCTTGTCTCATCGTGCTTCATCCTCGTGCGTGGGGAAGAAAAGCTGGCAATGGGCGACTGCGCCATCAACATCTCCTATGAAGACAGCGTCGATAAGGAAGGCAACGTCACCGTCTCCGCCTCCGATAAGCTCGCGGAGGTCGCCGTCGAGGTGGCAAACTGCGCCAAGCTTTTCGGCATCGACCCGAAGGTCGCCATGCTGAGCTTCTCCACGAAGGGCAGCGGCAAGGGCGGCACGGTCAGCCTCTCGCAGGCCGCTACCGCAAAGGCCAAGGAGCTTGCTCCCGACCTCGCCATTGACGGCGAGATGCAGTTCGACGCCGCTGTCTCGCCCGTCGTCGGCCAGCTCAAGTTCCCGGGCTCCCCGGTCGCAGGCTATGCCAATACCTTCGTTTTCCCGTGCATCGAGGCAGGAAACATCGGCTACAAGATCGCGCAGCGTCTGGGCGGCTACGAAGCCTACGGCCCGATCCTCCTCGGCCTGAACGCACCGATCAATGACCTCAGCCGCGGCTGCAACGCCGACGAGGTCTATAAGATGGCCATCATCACCGCCGCGCAGAAATAAACCGCGCCGTCCCTGTCGGGTGCGCCG
>CAZKSR010000032.1:0-12185 GCA_964555465.1 uncultured Oscillospiraceae bacterium | reverse complement strand
GGCCATCATCACCGCCGCGCAGAAATAAACCGCGCCGTCCCTGTCGGGTGCGCCGAAACGCACCGCACCCGTAGGGCGCGCCGCAACGCGCACGCTACCCCGTCGGACACGCAGCTCGCCGCGCGTAATGTCGCCTGTGCGCCTTGCGCGGATACATACGAAACCGTCCCTCTTTTCCGAGCAGGAAGAGAGGGACGGCTTGCTTTTTCATAAAAACAAAGCTCTGTTTTTCCCGAATCAGCCGTTCTTTCTCCACGTGGAGGGGCGGAGCAAAAGAAGCATCGGGAAGATTTCCAGTCTGCCGAAGAGCATAATGACAGTCATGACGGTTTTCGACAGGGGGGAGAAGGGGGCAAAGCTCCCGAACGGGCCGACGATGCTGCTCACGCCGGGGCCAATGTTGTTGATGGTGGCGAAAACGGCGGAGAGGCTGGTTTCCAAGCCGAAGCCGTCGAGTGAGATGAGCAGAATCGACCCGAGCATCAGGCAGCAATAGACAATGAGGTAGGCCGCCGTGCAGCGGATGACATCGTTGCCGACGCGCTTCTTGTCCATCGTCAGAACCTCGACGGCGTGGGGGTGCAGGAGCTTGCGCACCTCGGAACGGGCGAATTTGAAGAGGATCACGATGCGGCTGACCTTCATGCCGCCGCTGGTCGAGCCGGCACAGCCGCCGACGATCATCAGCAGAAGCAGGATCACCTTGGAAAACTCCGGCCAGAGGGCGAAATCCGTCGTGCCGTACCCCGTGGTCGATATGATGGTCGCAACGGTAAAGGCCGAGTGATGCGCCGCCGTACCGACGGAATCGAAATAGCCGCCGACGAGCATCAAATTCGCCGTGATCAGGACGATGGCGGTAAAAACGATGCCCAAAAAGACCTTCAGCTCGGAATTCTGACGGATGAGCTTGAATTTTCGGCAGATGAGGAAGAAATAGATGGAAAAATTGATGGCGAAGAGGAACATGAACACGGTGGTCACGCCCTGCTCATACATAGAGTAGGAGGCCAAACCGTCACTGCGGATGGCAAAGCCGCCGGTGCCTGCCGTGCCCAGCGTCAGGCAAACGCTGTCAAAGGTCGGCATAGTGCCCCAACCGAGGAGGACGCCCAGACGGTACAGCAGGAATTGCAGGACGGTCATGACGAAGTAGATGCCGTAAAGAATGGCGGCGGTGGTGCGCATTTTCGGCACCATCTTGCTCACGGACGGGCCGGGGGATTCGGCCTTGAGGAGGTAAATGCTCTCGCCCGACATCGGGACGACGGCAAGCATGAATACGAGAACGCCCATGCCGCCGAGCCAATGCGTGAAGCTGCGCCAGAAGAGCAGACAGTGCGGCATGGCCTCCACGTCGGTCAGGATGCTCGCGCCGGTCGTGGTAAAGCCGGAGACTGTCTCGAAAACGGCATCGAGATAGCTTTCGATGGAGCCGCTGAGCCAAAAGGGAAGCGCGCCGATCAGGGAGATCAAAATCCACGACAGCGACACCATGACGAAGCCGTCACGGGCGTGCATTGTGCCGCCGGTCTTCGGCTTGAGGGCATAAAGCCCCAGACCCAAAACGCCGCTGATGCCGACGGTCAGCAGGATGTCCCACCCCTCTGCTTCGCCGTAGATCAGGGCGACGAGGCAGGGCAGCAGCAAAAATGCACCGATGAGCAGAAGCACGAGGCCGAGGAGATAAAAAATCTGTCGATAATTCATGGCTTCATTCTCCGCTTGTCGATGATGTCGTCGAGGTCGTTCAGGCCGTGCACGGTGGTTACGACGATGACGGTGTCGCCCGGCTCGATGGTGTCGCGGCCGCCGGGTGTGAGAATGTTGCCGTCACGGTTGATGGCACCGATCAGCAGATTCGGCAGCGTCGGCAGCTCCATCAGCGGAATACTGCAAACGGCGGACTTTGCCGTTGCACGGAACTCCAACGCCTCGGCCTTGCCGCCGATAATTTTGTAAAGCGTCTCGACGTTCGAGCCCTGCGAATTGGCGAGCGCACGGACGAAACGGACGATGAGGTCGGCGGCGATGTATCGGGGGTGGAAGACGCTGCCCAAATCCATGGAGTCGACGATGTGAGAGAAGGTGGTGCGGTTGATCTTCGTGATGATCTTCGCCTTGCAGATGCTCCGTGCGTAGAGGCTCATGAGGATGTTTTCTTCGTCGATGCCCGTCAGACTGGCAACGGCATCCATGTCCGAGATGCGCTCTTCGGAAAGAAATTTTTCGTCGGTGCCGTCGCCGTGCAAGACGGTGGCATCCGGCAGCATATCCGAGAGCGAATCGCAGACCTCGGGATTGGACTCGATGATCTTGACCTTGATGCCGAATTCCATGAGCTGCTTGGCAAGGTAGTAGGAGATCTTGCCGCCGCCGAGGAGCATGACCTGCTTGATACGGTCGGCCTGAATCCCGAGCTTGTGGAAGAATTTGACGGCGGTCTTCGGCTTGGTAATGAAGCTGATGCGGTCACCGGTACGAAGGACAAAGTTGCCGTCGGGGATGAAGACCTCGCTCTCGCCCCGTTCGACGGCGCAGATCAGAACGCCGGCCTGCAGCTTGCCCAGCTCCTTCAGGCACAGACCGTCGAGCGGCGAGCCCTCGGGCAGACGCACCTTATGCAGCTCGACCCGACCGCGCGAGAAGGTGTCGATCTTAATGGCCGACGGCGCACGCAGAACACGAGCCATTTCCGAGGCGCAGGCAAACTCGGGATTAAAGGTCATGCTCAGACCGAGGTCGTCCTTGATGAGCTGGATGCCGGAGGTATATTCGGGGTTGCGGACACGGGCAATGGTGCCGCCGACGCCGAGCTTCTTGGCGATCAGGCAGGCCAGAAGGCTTTGCTCGTCGGTGGCGAGAACCGCGATGGCGAGGTCGGCCTCGTCGACCCCTGCTTCAAGCTGCGTTTCGATGGAAATGCCGTTGCCTTCGACGGTCATGACATCAAGCGTTGAGACGGCCTCCAGCGCAGCGGAACGGTGGTCGATCACGGTGATCTCGTGACCCTCACGCAGGAGCTGCTCGGTAATGGTCGCGCCGATCTTTCCTGCGCCGATGATGACAATTTTCATAAAGCTTCCTCTTTTCGTAATGATTCGCAAACTGATGGCGGCAGTTGGAAAGCAAATGCCGGAGGACGGTTCTCGATACGCCACCGTCCCCAACGTCTGCGGAGCGGAATTGCAATGAAAACAGTTTACATTTTCGGAGAAATGCGATACAATATCATTATACTCTGATTCTTTCGAATTTCAAGTACGGATCACACATTGGGGGCGGAAAATGAAACATTGGAGCGTTGAACTGTTACAGACGGTCGACTCGACGAATCTCGAGCTGCGCCGTCGAGAGGCTGCACCGCACGGGACGGTTCTTGTTGCACGGCATCAAACCTCCGGCCGAGGACGCCTCGGCAGAACGTTTTCCTCGCCGCACGGCGTTTATCTCTCCGCTCTTCTGCGCCGTACGGAGCCGCCCGAGCAGCTCCTGCATCTGACGGCGATGACGGCGGTGGCCGTGCGCCGTGCGCTTCTTGATGCCTGCGGAGTCGACACGCGGATCAAGTGGGTCAATGACCTCCTGCTGGGCGAAAAAAAGCTCGGCGGTATTTTGGTCGAGACGACGGGGGACGGCCGCTATATCATCGGGATCGGCATCAACTGCAATACCGACTACAATGATCTGCCGCCCGAGCTTCGTCAGACGGCAGCGGTCATTCGGGGCGATGAGGAGACGCTGATCCTCGCCCTCGTGCGCCGCCTGGCTGAGATGGACGAAAATCTGCTGCAAAACCGATCCGCATGGATGCAAGAATACGCCGAGCACTGCTGCACCGTCGGCAGGGAGGTGCGACTCCTGCGCGGAGATGAAGTGACCGAGGCATTTGCCACCGGCGTTGCGGAAAACGGTGCCCTTCTGGTGCGTTATTCGGACGGAACGACCGCTGCCGTGCGCAGCGGTGAGGCATCCGTTCGGGGACGATTCGGATATATTTAAGGAGGAATGATTATGAACGAAGTGATCAAAGCCCTGTGTGAGCGCAGAAGTTGCCGCAGCTACCAAAGCCGCCCGATCGAGGCGGCTGTGCTGGACGAGATCCTGCGCGCCGGAACCTATGCCGCCAGTGCCATGGGCAGACAGCCGACGAAGATCGTGGTGCTGCAAAAGCCCGAGGACGTGGCCGAGCTGGAGCGGATGAACGGCGCCGTCATGGGCAATCCGGATGCCCACCCGTTTTACGGTGCACCCGTGGTCTGCGTCGTCTTGGCGCAGGCAGACCGTCCGACCGGCGTGGAGGACGGCTCCCTGGTCTTGGGCAACCTGATGAACGCCGCCCATGCGCTGGGTGTGGCCTCGTGCTGGATCCACCGTGCCCGGGAGGAATTCGAAAGCGACGAGGGCAAGCGGCTTCTGAAAAAATGGGGCATCGAGGGCGAGTGGAGAGGCGTCGGCCACTGCATTTTGGGCTATGCCGAGGGGGAATGTCGCCCTGCCGCAGAGAGAAAAGCGGATTTTATCGTCAAAATTTGAAAATTTTCTGTAAAAGGTCTTGCGAAATCGAGAAAAACAGGTATACTATATCTGTAAATACGATTCAAAAGGAGGAATCCCCATGAAGAAGAACAACACTCTGAAGATCGTCCTTGCCGTGGTGGGCGGCGTTGTGGTGGTCGGCACGATCGTCGCCGCAGTCATCCATTTCTGGGATGACATCAAGAAAGTCCTTCCCGGCTGCTGCAAGGAAGACGAGGACTTCGAGGAATTTGAAGAGCTCGACGCTTAAAGAACCGACGAAAGCCGCTTCCCTCTCGCGGGGAGGCGGCTTTTGCTTTGATACGAAAACCGATTACAAGCTGCCTTTCGGTCGGTTTTCAACATTGCAGCGGCGTTGAGCGTGTCGAAGAATCCCAAGCTGCCCTTGCGAGCATGGGACGGGAAGCTGCACTTCAACACGCTGCCGTACGGGTACCCGAATGACGTTGTAGCAAAAAAACGATCGAAAATACGGATTTTCTATTGCGATTTGCGGAAGTTTGTGGTATATTTTTAAGTTGTGGATATTTTTATGAATGAGCAGCGGCAGGTGCCGCGGAAAAGGAGAGCTTCCTATGACAGAACAGCAAAACATTCGAAATATTGCCATCATCGCCCACGTTGACCACGGCAAGACGACTCTGGTCGACGAGATGCTCAAGCAGGGCGGCATTTACCGCGAAAATCAGGCCGTCGTCGACCGCGTGATGGATTCCGGTGATCTGGAGCGCGAACGCGGCATCACCATTTTGGCCAAGAATACCGCCGTGCACTATCGCGGCACGAAAATCAATATCGTCGACACCCCGGGTCACGCCGACTTCGGCGGCGAGGTCGAACGCATTTTGAAGATGGTCAACGGCGTCATTCTGCTCGTTGATGCGGCGGAAGGCCCCATGCCGCAGACTCGTTTCGTCCTGCAAAAGGCGCTCGAGCTGGGTCACAAGGTTATCGTCGTTGTCAACAAGATCGACCGCCTCGACGCACGCATCGAAGAGGTCATGGAGGAAGTTCTTGAGCTTCTGCTCGACCTGAACGCAACGGACGAGCAGTTCGACTCCCCGACGCTCTTCTGCTCTGCCCGTCAGGGTATCGCCTCCTATTCCCCCAACGAATCCGGCGTCAATCTCGACCCCCTGTTTGACACCATCGTCAACTATATCCCGGCACCGACGGGCGAGGCCGATGCACCGCTGCAGATGCTCGTTTCGGCCATTGACTATAACGAATACGTCGGGCGTATCGGCATCGGCCGCATCGAGCGCGGCGTTATCCGCCAGAATCAGGAGGTCAGCATTTGCGACTTCCACAATCCCGATCAGATTGCCAAGGGCAAGGTCGTCGCCCTGTATGAGTTCGACGGCTTGGGCAGAAATCCCATCACCGAGGCCTCTGCCGGCGAGATCGTTGCGTTCTCCGGCATGGCGGACATCACCATCGGCCAGACCATCTGCGCCCCCGAGCAGCCCGAGCCTCTGCCCTTCGTGAAAATTTCCGACCCGACCATCGAAATGACCTTCTCCGTCAACGATTCGCCGTTTGCCGGAAAGGAGGGAAAGTACGTCACCTCCCGAAATCTGCGTGACCGCCTGTTCAAGGAGCTTCTGAAGGACGTCTCCCTGCACGTCACCGAGCAGGGCACCGACGCCTTCAATGTCGCAGGCCGCGGCGAGATGCACATCTCCATCCTCATTGAGACGATGCGTCGCGAGGGCTATGAGTTCCAAGTCAGCACGCCACGTGTTTTGACCAAGCTGATCGACGGCAAGGTCTGCGAACCGATCGAGCGCATGGTCGCTGATGTCCCGGAGGCGTCCATGGGCAGCGTGATCGAAAAAATGGGTCGCCGCAAGGCGGATCTTCTGTCCATGACCCCCGTCGGCAACCGCTACCGTCTGGAGTTCTTGGTGCCCTCGCGCGGACTGTTCGGCTACCGCAGCGAATTTTTGACCGATACGCGCGGCGAGGGGATCATGTCCTCCGTGCTGGATTCCTATGCCCCCATGAAGGGCGAGATCGAGCGGCGCAAGACCGGCTCTCTCGTTGCCTTCGAGACGGGCGAGGCCTGCACCTACGGCCTGTTCAATGCGCAGGAGCGCGGACAGCTCTTCATCGGTGCCGGCGTGGAGGTCTATGCCGGCATGGTCGTCGGAAGCTGCGCCCGTAACGAGGATATGACCGTCAATGTCTGCAAAAAGAAGCAGCTTACGAATATGCGAGCCTCCGGTTCGGACGAAGCCCTGCGCCTGACCACGCCGAGAGTTTTCTCGCTCGAGCAGTGCCTTGAATTTTTGGCCGACGACGAGCTTTTGGAGGTCACGCCGAAGTCCCTGCGTATCCGCAAACGGGAGCTGGATCATTCTCAGCGTATGCGCCAGCTTATGAAGACCCGCGCAGGACAATAATGCAACGCAGCCGCTTCGCTTTCGGGTGAGGCGGCTTTTTGCGTGGCGGACGAAAAAACCGCTCCGAAAGGGCGCGGTTCGTCAAAAGTTTCTTGCATTTTCGCAAAAAGAATGGTATTCTTAAGATGTAAAAGCTTGACCTGTTTTTTGCCTGAAAGAAGGAGGTTATTTTATGAAGAAAATTACCGGCTCGATCGTTGCGCTGGTCACGCCCTTCAATGCCGACGGCTCCGTCGATCTCGGACGTCTGCGCGAATTGGCAGATTGGCACGTCGAGAACCAAACCGACGGTATTCTGGTGCTCGGCACCACGGGTGAGACGGCCTCGACCACGCTTGAAGAGGATATCGTCACCGTGCGCACCGTCATCGATCAGGTGCACGGCAGGATCCCCGTCATCGCAGGCTCCGGCTCGAATTCCAGCGCCATGCAGCAGCACAAGAGCGTTCTGTATTCCGAAATGGGCGCCGATGCCCTGCTTTGCATCAGCCCTTACTATGTCAAGTCCAACGAAGAGGGAATGTACCGCCATTTCCTGATGTCGGCGGAGGCCGCCTCTGCCCCCATCATCCTCTATAATGTCCCCGGCCGCACCGGGTGCAAGATCTCGCCGGAGGTCGTCCGTCGCCTGTCGACGCACCCGAATGTCATGGGCATTAAGGAAGCAAGCGGCGATATGGGCTACGCCATGAAGATCGCCCGTTACCTGTCGGACGATTTCGCCATGTACTGCGGCAACGATGACATCACCGTTCCGCTTCTCAGCGTGGGTGCCTCGGGCGTCATCTCCGTCTGGGCGAACATCATGCCCAAGACCTGCCACGACATGGTTGCCGATTTCTTTGCCGGCCGTCGGGAGCAGGCCGCCGCCACCCAGCTTCGCTATCTCGACCTCATCAACGCCCTCTTCATGGAGGTCAACCCCATCCCCGTGAAGGAAGCGATGAATCTTATGGGCCTGAGGGCAGGCTGTTTTCGGATGCCGATGTACCCCATGGCGACGGAAAATCGGGAAAAGCTGGCAAAGATCATGAAGGAAGCCGGGCTTCCCGTGGAGGCGTCGGAATGAGGCTGTTTTTGAGCGGCTACGGGAAAATGGGGAAAACGGTCGAGGCACTGGCCGCCGAAAGGGGCTGGGAGATTGTCGGCCATGCGGACATCACCTGTATGGAAGCCTACAAAACAGCTCCGAAGGCCGACGTTTGCATCGATTTTTCCGGCGTGGGTGCACAGCCTGCGCTGGCCGAGTATATCCGACGCACCGAAACGCCCCTTCTCTCCGGTACCACCGGCCTGACAGAGCCGGACTTTGACCTCCTTCACACCTTGGCGCAGACGGTTCCCGTCGTCTGGGCGGCGAATTATTCGACCGGCATTGCCGTTTTGCGGAAAATGCTGCGTGAATTTGCGCCTGCGCTTGCCGATTGGGACAAGGAGATCGTCGAAAAGCATCACAATCAAAAGGCCGATGCCCCCAGCGGCACGGCCAAGGCTCTTTTGCGTGAGCTTGACCCCGAGAACCGCGCGACGGTCGTCAGCGGTCGGGAGGGCATCTGCGGCAAGCGCAGAAAGGACGAGATCGGCGTGTTCGCTCTGCGCGGGGGCACCGTTGCAGGGGAGCACAGCGTGTTCTTCTTCGGTGAGGACGAGAGCCTGACCCTGACACACAGCGCATCGAGCCGGCGCATTTTCGCTGCCGGCGCCCTGCGAGCCGCCGCCGCTCTGGTGGAGAAAGCCCCCGGCTTCTATACTTTGGAAGACCTGATTTTTTTGAAATAGAGGAAGATTATGGGAAAAATCAAACCACGGACTCTGTCCGGATTTATGGAGCTGCTTCCTGCACCGCAGATTCAGCTCGAAAAAATGATGCAGATTTTGCGTGAGACCTACGAGCTGTATGGCTTCACGCCCCTCGACACGCCCGTCCTCGAATCGGCGGAAATCCTGCTGGCCAAGGGCGGCGGCGAGACGGAAAAGCAGATTTATCGTTTTCAAAAGGGCGACAGCGACCTTGCGCTTCGCTTCGATCTGACCGTGCCGCTGGCAAAATATGTCGCCCTGCACGCAGGGGAGCTGGCTTTCCCCTTCCGTCGCTACCAGATCGGCAAGGTCTACCGCGGCGAGCGTGCGCAGAGAGGCCGCTTCCGCGAATTCTATCAGGCCGATATCGACATTATCGGAGACGGCAAGCTGGATATCCTGAACGAGGCGGAGATCCCGTCCATCATCTATACCATTTTCCGCCGCTTCGGTTTGCGCCGCTTTGTCATTCGGGTCAACAACCGCAAGCTCCTGAACGGCTTCTATGCGCTGCTCGGCCTGTCCGAGCGTTCGGGCGATATCATGCGCACCGTGGACAAGCTTGACAAGATCGGAGCGGAAAAGGTTCGTGACTGCCTACTGGAGCTGGAAATCTCGGAAGAAAAAACCGATGAAATCCTCAAATTTATGGCCATTGGCGGAACAAACGAGGAGGTTTTGAGTGCGCTGGATGCATGGCGCGGACAAAACGAGCTTTTCGACCTCGGCCTGTCCGAGCTTCGCGCGGTGACGGCGCAGCTTGCGGCCTTCGGCGTGCCGGAGGAGAATTTTGCCGTCGACCTGACCATTGCACGCGGCCTCGACTACTATACCGGCACGGTCTATGAGACGATTCTGTCCGACCATCCGGAGATCGGCTCGGTCTGCTCCGGCGGCCGATACGATAATCTGGCCGAGTTCTATACCGACCGTCAGCTCCCCGGTGTCGGCATTTCCATCGGCCTGACCCGTCTGTTCTACGTTCTGAGTGAGCAGGGCTTGCTCAATCCGGAGGTTCCCACCGCTCCGGCCGACTGCCTGATCCTGCCCATGAGCGAGGATCTGCGTCCGGCGGTTGAGCTTGCGACCAAGCTCAGAAGCAGCGGCATCCGCGTCCAGCTTTACAGCGAACAGCGGAAATTCAAAGCGAAAATCCAATACGCCGATAAGCTCGGCATCCCCTATGTCATCTTCCTCGGAGACGACGAGATCGCAGAGGGTGTCTGCGCCGTGAAGAGGCTTGCAACGGGTGAGCAGATCAGCCTGACACCCGACGAGGCGGCAAAAACGATTCTGGACGGAACCCGTTCCGGCGGCTCCGTTATTTTGGAGAAATAGAGAGGTAAACTATCATGATGCAATCCCGTACCCACAATTGCGGCGAGCTTCGTTCGGAGCACGTCGGCCAGAAGGTCAAGATCGTCGGCTGGATGGAAAATGTCCGTGAGGTCGGCAACAACTTCGCTTTTGTCATCCTGCGTGATTTCTACGGCACCACGCAGGTCGTTATCGAAACGGAAGAAATGATGAAGTGCATTAAGCCGCTGAACAAGGAGTCGACCGTTTCCGTCGAGGGCACCGTCCGCGAACGCGCTTCCAAGAACCCGAAGCTCCCCACCGGTGAGATTGAGGTCGTCCCCGAAAAAATCGAGGTTCTCGGCCGCTGCCGTTATAACGAGCTGCCCTTCGAGATCAATCGCAGCCGTGACGCCGATGAAGCCGTCCGCCTGAAGTACCGCTATCTTGACCTGCGCAACCCTGCGGTCAAGAGCAACATCGTCCTGCGCTGCAATGTCGTTGCCGCCCTGAGAAAGGCAATGACCGAGCATGATTTTTTGGAGATCACAACGCCCATCCTGACGGTTTCCTCGCCCGAGGGCGCGCGCGACTATCTGGTTCCGTCGAGAAAGCACCCGGGCAAGTTCTACGCCCTGCCGCAGGCTCCGCAGCAGTTCAAGCAGCTTCTCATGACCTCCGGCTTCGACCGTTATTTCCAGATTGCGCCCTGCTTCCGCGATGAGGACGCCCGCGGCGACCGCAGCCCCGGCGAGTTCTATCAGCTCGATATGGAGATGGCATTTGCAGGTCAGGACGATGTGTTTGCCATTTTGGAGGACGTTTTGCCGCCGATTTTTGCAAAATACGGCAAGTATGATATTGCATCCACTGCTCCCTTCCGCCGCATCAGCTTCCTTGAGGCCATGGACAAATACGGCTCGGACAAGCCGGATCTGCGCATCGACCTTGTTTTGCAGGATATGACCGAGCAGGTGAAGGGCATCGACTTTGCCCCCTTTGCCGAGGGCAACACCGTCAAGGCTGTTGTGGTTGAAAATTACAGTCCGGCACGCAAGGCCGTCGATAAGCTCATTGCCGAGGTCGAAGTCCTCACCGGCAACAAGCCCATGTGGTTCAAACTGGATGAGAACGGCGAGCTGGCCGGCGGCATCGCCAAGTTCCTTGCCGACCGCAAGGAGAGTGTCGTGCAGGCTCTGGGCCTGAAGCCCGGCTGCTTCGTCGGCGTGACGGCCGGCAAGAAGCTTGCGGCACAGAAGACCGCAGGTGCCCTGCGTAAGCTTTTGGGCAGCATGGCCGAAGGCCATATGGATAAGGAACGCTACGAATTCTGCTGGATCGTTGATTTCCCGATGTACGAGATCGGCGAGGAGAGCGGCGAGCTGGAATTCTGCCACAACCCGTTCTCCATGCCAAACGGCGGCCTTGAAATTCTGGAAAAGGCCGAGCGCGGCGAGGTCGACCCCCTGTCCATCACTGCCTTCCAGTATGATCTTGTCTGTAACGGCGTAGAGCTGTCCTCCGGCGCCGTGAGAAACCACGATCCCGAGATCATGATCAAGGCGTTTGAGATGGTACGCCTCGGTGAAGACGATGTTAAGGCCAAGTTCCCGGCCATGTACAACGCCTTCTGCTACGGTGCTCCCCCTCATGCCGGCATCGCTCCGGGCGTCGACCGTATGGTTATGCTGCTGGCAGGTGAGGAGTCCATCCGTGAGATCATCCCGTTCCCGATGAATAAAAATGCGCAGGATGTTATGATGGGTGCCCCGTCCGTCGTTGATCAAAAGCAGCTCGACGATGTCCATATCGCCATCGTCCGCGAGGAATAAGCGGCGAGAAAGCAGAAAAGAAACCGAGAATCAGACGCAAACGTTAAAAAGGCAAGGAATCAACGGCGACCGAGCCAGCCGACTCGGCCGCCGTTGTCTCATTGCAGCAAGCCCACGTCGACCCCGGCGCGCCGCATTGCGCACCGCACCCCGTAGGGCACGCCGACCCCGGTGTGCCGCATTGCGCACCGCACCCCGTAGGGCACGCCGACCCTGGCGTGCCGCTGCGCACCGCACCCTGTAGGGCACGCCGACCCCGGCGTGCCGCTGCGCACCGCACCCTGTAGGGCACGCCGACCCCGGCGTGCCGCCG
>CAZKSR010000031.1:0-15938 GCA_964555465.1 uncultured Oscillospiraceae bacterium | reverse complement strand
CTGCTTCTTGGTGCCGACGAAGAGAACATTCTCGCCGTTTGCGGCAAGCTCACGGATGAAGTTGTAAGCTTCCTCGATCTTCTTCACGGTCTTCTGGAGATCGATGATGTAGATGCCGTTGCGCTCCGTGTAGATGTAGGGAGCCATTTTGGGGTTCCAGCGACGGGTCTGGTGGCCGAAGTGGACGCCTGCCTCGAGCAGGGATTTCATGGATACGACTGCCATTGGTTTATTTCTCCTTTTCGTTTGTACCGCCGATTTGCTCATCTCCTCCGTTCACCGCGAAAAGCGGCACTGGAACGGAAAATCCCAAATCGTGAGGTTTTGTAATGTCGCAGAGCTTCTGCGCCGTAGTATTATAGCGTATGAATCAAAATTTTGCAAGTGCTTTTTTGCATTTTTTTCGAATTTTTTTACTGGAAAAAGTCTCTTTTCGGCCTTGCAAGGCAAAAACTGCTCGGGTCGCCGTCGACCAGGATAATATCATCGCCGATACGCTTGATGCACCGCCACGGAATGACGAAATCCTCCCGTGCGGCGATCAGGCCGAAGCACCTGCCTTTGCAGGGAACGATGATCGACAAAATGCAGCCGTTACAGATGTCCACCTCGACGTCCGAAACAAAGCCCAGCCGTGCCCCGTCGCAGACATTGACGACCTCCTTGCACTTGAGTGTGGAAAACCGATTGCACATAACCTCACCTCGGAAAAGGATATGCAAAAGAAGGGAAAAAATTCCGAGGAGGGGAGTGGGCGCCGAATCGCAAAGAGCGGATGCCGGCACGCTCCGCTCCTGCAAGAGGCGGACAGCACGGCACCCCCTTCCCTTAACTGACGCAGATCGATTTTCTCAGCGAGGCAATGGCGTTTTTTTCCAGTCGGGATACCTGTGCCTGCGAGATCCCGACCTCGCTTGCGACCTCCATCTGGGTCTTGCCGTCAAAGAACCGCAGCGCCAGAATCCGCTTTTCCCGTTCGTTCAGGCGGTTCATCGCCTCGCGCAGGGCGATATGCTCGAGCCACTGCTCGTCGGTGTTCTTCGTGTCACGCACCTGATCCATCACGGTCAGAGGGTCACCGCCGTCGGAATAGACCGGCTCATACAGCGACACCGGTGCACTCATCGCATCCATCGCCTCGACGACGGCTTCCTGCGGCAATTCCAGACGCTTTGCAATCTCCTCCAGCGTCGGCTCCGCAGCCCCCTGCACCGTCATGGCCTCCTTGCACTGCAAGATGCGATAGGCCGTGTCCCGAAGGCTTCTCGACACCCGAAGCGCACTGTAATCTCTCAAATACCGTTTGACCTCGCCCTCAATCATCGGCACGCCGTAGGTCGAAAAGCGGACGTTAAGGTCGGTATTGAAGTTGGCAATGGCCTTTAACAGCCCCACGCAGCCGACCTGAAACAGGTCATCCGGATTCTCGCCCCTACCCATGAATTTCTGGATCACCGACAGCACAAGGCGCAGATTCCCCTCAATGAGCTGCCGACGGGCGTTTTCGTCGCCCTCCTGCGACTGCTTGAGCAGACGGTTCATCTCGTCGTTTTTCAGCGTTTTCAGTCGCGCGGTATTTACGCCGCAAATTTCTACCTTCCCCTGCATCCTTGTCCTCCGTTTTCTTGTGTGCCAACAGTATTTCCCAAGAAACGGTTTTCATTCACGGGGAGGTGCGGCGATATTTTGGTCACTTCGACGGAAGGGACGATTTTTATACGGCATCCGCCGAAAAAGCTCCCACCGTTTTTCGAAATATTTTTCGAAAATGTGAACTTTTTCGACACGAAAAATTGCGGTTTAGTTTACATAACATCGAATTATGCGGTGAGAGGTTGTCAAAACGGGCACAATAATTTTCGGTCAACCATGAATAAATTACATAGGAGGTACCTGCTTTATCAAAAAAATGATTTTTCACAAACTGCCCTTGCTGCAAGAGTTTTGCACACCTTGCACAGCTTTTTGCACAATGCACAGTTTGCAAGCGAGGATGAATCCGTTGCATTATCGGTTAACATAATCACATTTCAACGAAAAACGGCGAATTGTGCAAAATCATCATAGTCAAATTCCGGATGCAAAACAAGGTTCAAGCCACCGGCCAGAACCGAGCCGAGAAATCGAATTTGCGCATCGATGTCCCGTGGGGTGACGAAGCAGGCGGCTTCCTCCGCCGCATCGACCACGGTGGGCACGCCGAGGGAAAAGACCGGCAGACCGAGACTTTTTTCGGAAAATGCCGCGCGGCAATTTCCGACGCCCGACCCCGGGGCAATGCCGCTGTCGGTAATCTGCACCGTGCGGCAAAGCCTCCCGACGCTTCCGGCTGCCAGCGCATCGATACAGATCACGCACTGCGGCTCGACGCTCCGCACGACGCCCCTGACCGTTTCGAGTGTTTCGATGCCGGTCGTGGCCAACACGCCGGGGCAGATTGCACTGACGCTGCGACAAGAGCCGAACTGCTTCGGGAGCTGCTCGATGAGGTGACGGGTCAAAAACAGACGGTCGACCGTTTCCGGGCCGAGGGCATCGGGGGTGATCGCGCGATTGCCGAGGCCGACGACAAGCACCCGTTCACGGGAGCGCAGACCTAAAAAAGCGTCCAGCTCTTGCGCGAGCTGCCGTGCACAGCCTTTGACATCGGCGGTGTATTTCGGAAGCTCCAGCGTCAAATAACGGCCGATGGGCTTGCCCAGTGCCCTTGCACCGCTCTCGTCCAAAATTTCCACCTCCGTGACAGGCCCACGGCTCACGGCGCGAACGCCGTCTGCTTTTGTCGTTTCCTCCGCCGACTGCTCCCATAATTGCTTCGCTTCGACGGCAAGATCCGTCCGAACGGCCATAAAAACGCCTCCTTTTGCGCTAGTATAAACGAATTTCAAAAAAATTTTTCATTTTTTCAAAAAAACTATTGATTTTATCGGCGTTTGCCATTATAATATGACACTGCATGGGATTCGCTTAGAAGCGATTCAGATACGCACCAAATAACGAGGAGGTGGAATTTCATGCCCAACATCAAAGCAAAGAAGAAGCACGTTCTGGTGTCCCGCGCTGCCAACGAAAAGAACAAGATGGCCAAGTCCGCTCTGAAGACCACCATCAAGAAGTTCGACGCCGCTGTTGCATCCGGTGACAAGGCTCAGGCTTCCGCAGCTTACACCGCAGCCGTCGTCGCAGTCGACAAGGCGGTCAACAAGGGTATCCTGCACAAGAACAACGCCGCTCGCAAGAAGAGCAGCATGACCCTCAAGGTCAACGCCATGGCGTAAGCAAAATATTCGGATTATTCCGCCTGATGGGTTTCCCGTCAGGCTTTTGCTTTTTTATTCGCCCTTGCACTTTGCGGTGCAATACATTATAATAGTAGCAAAAGGAGGTGTGACGATGGCATTGACCGACTCCATCCGCACCCTGCCCGGCATAGGGCCGAAGAAGGCCGAGCTGTTTGCCAAGCTGGGCATTTCGACGCTCGACGACCTCATTCACTTCTACCCGAGAGATTATGAAGACCGTACCCGTTTTCTGCCCATCATGTCGCTCGAGGCGGACAGTCCGGCGTGCTTCGTCGCTTCCGTTATTTCCACCCCACGCACCAATCGGATTCCCAAGCCGGATCGCCGCGCGCTGGAGGTCACGAAGGTTACCGTTGCGGATCATACGGGACGGCTGAATCTGACCTTTTTCAATGCGGGCTACACCGCCGAGCATTTGATTCGAGGCGAGACGTATTGCTTTTACGGCACACTGACGGGGGACTATCTGGGCTATGCGATGACGAATCCGCAGTTTGAGCCGCTGAACGCCAAGGGAACGGTTACGGGCTGCATCCGACCGATCTACCCACTGACCGCCGGCCTGAATCAGCGCATGGTTGCGCAGGCCGTCCGCAACGCTGTCGAGCGTGAGCCGATACAGGAAAGCCTTCCGGAGGAAGTCCTGTCGGAATACGGCTTCTGCGGCGCATCCGAGGCTATGCGCAATATTCACTTTCCGACCTCTCTCGAGGCGCTCGATGCCGCCCGACGGCGTCTTGTTTTCGAGGAGTTTTTCCGTTTCAGCGCCGCCCTCTGCCTCGTCCGCGCCCATCGTACCGTCCGCCATGTTGAGGCGTACGCCGAAACCGGACTTACCGACTTTTACGCCGCACTGCCCTTCCGCCTGACGGGAGCACAGGAGCGTGCGATCGGGGAGATTCTGCATGACCTTACCTCCGGCGTGCCGATGAGCCGTCTGGTGCAGGGCGATGTCGGCAGCGGAAAGACCATGGTCGCGGCGGCGGCGGCCTGCTGCGCCGCAAAAAACGGCCGCCAGGTCGCGCTGATGGCACCGACGGAGATCTTGGCAAAGCAGCATTTTGACCGCCTTGCGCCCTTGTTTGAAGGGCTTGGATTGAGGATGGTGCTCTTGACCGGCTCGCTTCGGGAAAGGGAAAAGACGCAGACCCGTCAGGCACTTTCCGAGGGACGTGCCGACATCGTCATCGGCACCCACGCGCTTCTCACCGACACGACGGTTTTTCAAAATCTCGGCCTCGTCATTGCCGATGAACAGCACCGCTTCGGCGTGGCGCAGCGGGCGAAGCTCCTGAAAAAGGGCGAGCTGCCCCACCTTCTCATTATGTCCGCCACGCCCATCCCACGGACGCTTGCCCTGATCCTCTACGGCGACCTCGATGTCTCCGTGATCGACGAGCTGCCGCCGGGGAGGGAACCGGTGGATACCTTCATGGTCGATGAGCGCTACCGTGCCCGACTGAACGGCTTCATCCGCAAGCAGGCAGCCGAGGGTCACCAGACCTTCATCGTCTGCCCTGCCATCGAGGAGGGCGAGACGGAGTCCCTCAAGGCCGTTGAGCTTTGGGCGCAGACGCTGAAGGACACCGTCTTTCCCAATCTGCGCGTGGCCTTGCTGCACGGCAGGATGAAGGGGAGTGAAAAGGATGCGGTCATGGCGGAATTTGCCGAGGGGGGCTATGATATCCTCGTCTCGACGACCGTCATTGAGGTCGGTGTGGATGTGCCGAATGCGACGCTGATGGTCATCGAAAACGCCGACCGCTTCGGTCTGTCGCAGCTTCATCAGCTCCGTGGGAGGATCGGCCGCGGCAGTGCGAAGTCATATTGTATTCTCGTCTCCGACAATCAAAGCACGGAAACCCGACAGCGGCTCAAGGCTCTGTGCGCCACGACGGACGGCTTCCGCATTGCGCAGGAGGACTTGAAGCTCCGAGGCCCCGGCGATTTCTTCGGTGCACGGCAGCACGGCCTGCCGGCACTGCGTATCGGTGACCTGTCCGTTGACCTGACGGTTTTGCGGCAGGCGCAGGAAGCGGCGGTCAAGGCCATCGAGCAAAACACCCTCTCGGAGGAGCTTCTCGAGGAGATCAATGCCCTCCTGAGGGAGGAGAGCGTCAGCCTGAATTGAGTGCCGTGCTGTCGCAGTACCCTGCCGATCTGCGCCTTTTGCGGACGCGCCGGCCATCCGTTTTACGCCTTTTCCGCGTCGGAAACGGAAATTGCGAAAAATAGATATTGTATAAACGGGAAAAATCAAGTATAATAGATTAGATTATATAAACCGGAGGATTATCGGATATGAAAAAACCGATTGTTTTAGTGATCATGGACGGCGTCGGACGCGGCGACGGCGGCAGCGGTGATGCCGTGAAGCTGGCCGACACCCCGACGCTCGACAAGCTGCTGGCGACCTGCCCGTCGACATGGCTCAAGGCGCACGGCACGGCCGTCGGTCTGCCGAGCGACGACGACATGGGCAATTCCGAGGTCGGACATAACGCTCTCGGCTGCGGTCAGGTCTATTCGCAGGGCGCAAAGCTCGTCGGTGAGTCCATCGAAAACGGCGTGCTCTTTGCGTCGGAAACGTGGAACGAGCTTGTTGCCAACGCACGGGACAAAGCCATGCACTTCCTCGGCCTTCTGTCCGACGGCAATGTCCACTCCAATATCAGCCACCTCATCGCCCTGCTGCGCCGCGCTGCGGCAGAGGGCGTGAAGCGTGTATACTGCCACATCCTGCTCGACGGACGTGACGTACCGGCAACGAGCGCGCTCGACTATGTCGCCCAACTCGAGGCTGTTCTGGCCGAGCTGAGTGTTGACGGTCGGGACTACCGCATCGCAAGCGGCGGCGGCAGAATGAAGATCACAATGGATCGCTATGAGGCCAACTGGAAAATGGTCGAAGACGGCTGGAACACCCATGTACACGGCCTCGGCAGACAGTTTGCCACCGCGAAGGAAGCCATCGAGACTTACCGCTCGGAGCTGGGCTGCATCGATCAGGATCTTCCCGCCTTCGTCATTGCCGAGCACGGCGAGCCTGTTGCCAAGATCGCAAACGGCGACAGCGTGATCCTCTATAACTTCCGCGGCGACCGCGCGCAGGAGATCTCCCTCGCCTTCGACCGCAAGGACTTCGACAAATTCGACCGCGGCGATTACACCGGCGTCAAGTTTGCCGGTATGCTCGAATACGACGGCGACCTGCACATCCCGACGCATTATCTGGTGCAGCCGCCCGTCATCCGCAATACCCTGACCGAGCTTCTGTGCGAGCACGGAATCCGTGAATATGCTGTCTCGGAGACGCAAAAGTACGGCCATGTGACCTATTTCTGGAACGGCAACCGCTCCGGCAAGGTCGATGCAGAGCTGGAAACCTACGAGGAGATCCCGTCGGACGTCATCCCGTTCGAGCAGGCTCCTGCCATGAAGTCAGCCGAGATCACCGACTCCCTTTTGAAGGCGATGGAGAGCGGCAAGTATGACTTCCTGCGCTGCAACTACCCCAACGGCGACATGGTCGGCCATACGGGTGTTATCGAGGCCGTCATCACAGCCATGGAATGTGTCGATCGGAGCCTTGCCCGTATTCTGGAGGCTGCCGACCGTCTGGGCTATACCGTCCTCATCACCGCCGACCACGGCAACGCCGACCAGATGACCGAGACGAAGAAGGGCAAGACCTCCATCCGCACGGCGCACAGTCTGAATCCTGTCCCCTTCGTCATTTATGACCCCGACACCGAATACACCGTCAAGGAGGGCAGCTTCGGCCTTGCCAACGTTGCGCCGACGGTTGCAAAGCTGCTGGAACTCGAAGCTCCCACCTGCTGGGAAGAGAGCATGATTTAAGGAGGAATTCATTATGATCC
Organism: uncultured Oscillospiraceae bacterium; assembly: GCA_964555465.1. Taxonomy (GTDB): domain Bacteria; phylum Bacillota; class Clostridia; order Oscillospirales; family Oscillospiraceae; genus JAZOXB01. Next base: position 8,755 of record CAZKSR010000031.1, on the reverse strand, counting down.
GCCGTGAAAACGAACTTGGCGTTATCGCCGTCGGCAATCAGGTCTATACGCAGATTGCGGGCAACGCCGCAACAAACTGCTTCGGCGTCAAGGGCATGGCCATGCGCTCCGTGGTCGACGGCCTTGTCCATCTGCTGCGTCGGGAATCCATGACCAAGGGCGTCCTTGTGCGCACCAACGACGACGGCACCGTTTCCATCGATCTGCATATCATGGTCGATCAGGGCGTCAATCTGCCCGTGCTGGCCAATTCCATCGTTTCGGAGGTTCGCTATGTCGTCTCCAAGCAGACCGCAACGGAAGTCAGAGAGGTCAATGTCCTGTTTGACTCCATGGTCGTAGACTGAGAGGCAGGTGGAACCGGTGACGAATCAAATCAACGGCGTCGCCCTGAGGCAGATGCTTCTGGGTGCCGCCGCAGCGGTCGACCTGCATAAGCAGGCGATCAACGAGCTGAATGTTTTCCCCGTGCCGGATGGCGACACGGGTACAAATATGAGCATGACCCTCAACGCCGCCGCCGCCGATCTGCGCAAGCTGGGCGATGTCCCCCTGACCAAGGTCGCCGACACTGCGGCCTCGGCCATGCTTCGCGGTGCGCGCGGCAATTCCGGCGTCATCCTGTCCCTCCTTTTCCGAGGCTTCTCCAAGAGCCTCAAGGGGTTGGAAATCTGCGACGGCAAGCAGCTTGCCAATGCCCTCATGGGCGGTGTGGAGGCGGCGTATAAGGCCGTCATGAAGCCCACCGAGGGTACAATTCTGACGGTCGCCCGTGTCAGTGCCTCCGATGCGCAGGTCGCCGCGCAAAGCGATGCCTCGTTTGAGGCGGTGCTGTCTGTTGCGGTGCGGTCGGCAGAGAGCGCGCTGGCAGAGACCTTGCACCAAAACCCCGTTCTGGAAAAGGCAGGGGTCGTGGATGCGGGCGGCAAGGGCTGGCTCTATGTTTTGCAGTCGATGCTCGATGTCGCACAGGGCAAGGAAATCGAAGTCCCCACCGCATCGGACGAGCCTGCCAAGGAGCTGGCCGATTTTGCCGGCATGGACGCCGAGGATATCACCTTTGCCTTCGACACGGTCTATATTGTCCGCAAGGCATATGAGGACATCGATTTAACGCCCCTTCGCGCCTATCTTGACACCATCGGTGACAGCATCGTTATCGGAGAGGACGATGAATCGTTCAAGGTTCACGTCCACACGAACATTCCCGGTGACGCACTGACCGAGTCGCAGAAATACGGTACCTTGGAGCTGGCGAAGATCGAAAATATGCGGATGCAGTATGACGATCTTGCCGCAGGCCGTCAGGCTCGCAGCACGGACGACTTGGAGCAAATCGAACAGGAGCTGGAGGGCGACTATGTCGCTCCGGCCGAGAAGAAATACGGCATGGTTGCCGTCTGCGCCGGTGCCGGCCTGTCCGGAGCCTTCCGGGAGCTGGGTGCCGACAACATTATCGAGGGCGGACAGACCATGAATCCCTCCACGCAGGACATTCTCATCAAGGTCAACGCCACTCCTGCCGAGGTCGTATTCGTCTTCCCCAACAACAAGAATATCATTATGGCTGCGGAACAGGCCGTTCCCCTGACCGAAAAGAAGCTTATCGTCGTTCCCACGAAGACCGTTCCGCAGGGCATCTCCGCCATGCTGATGTTCGATCCGGATGCCGACGAGGAGACGAACATGGAGGCGATGAAGGAGGCCATGGCGAACGTCACGACCATGCAGATCACCTACGCCGCCCGTGACTCGGACTTCGACGGCCACGATATCCGCGCCGGTGAGTATTTGGCACTTTACGGCTCGGCGCTCTTCGGCAGCAACACCTCCGTCTCGCTTCTCCTGAAGGGCATGGCGGAGAAGGTGCGTGACGAGGGCAAGGAGTTTATTACCGTCTTCTACGGTGCGGACATCGACGAGGAACAGGCGCAGGCCGCTGCGCAGATCTTTGCCGAGGTCTGCCCCGAGGCGGAGATCTCCGTCGTCAACGGCGGCCAGCCGGTCTATTATTACCTCATCTCCGCCGAATAACGACCAACGGCGGCGCTCCGAGCGTGGAAATGCGCACCTTGTCGGAGCATCCCTTTTCATCAAAAAAACCATGTGCCTCCGTCCCGAGTGGGGTGGAGGCACAAACGTTCTTTGGAGGCCGATATGGATCACGATGCGTTTTCTCGCTGCCATCCGGCGGTCAATTTTCTGTTTTTCGTCGGCGCAATCGCCTGCTCCGTTCTGATCAACCACCCGGCCTACCTTGCGGCAAGCCTTTTTTGCGCCATGAGCTATTACCTCTGCCTCAAGGGACGCAGGGCGTGGCGGATGCTTTCGGCGATGCTTCCGCTCTTTGTCCTTGTTGCGGCGATCAATCCGCTCTTCAACACCGCCGGCGCGCATCCGCTGTTTTTACTCTTCGGCCGACCCTATACTCTGGAAGCGCTGTGCTACGGAGTCATCGTTGCCGCGATGCTCGTTTGCACGCTCCTGTGGTTCGGCTGCTATAATGCCGTGATGACCGGCGACAAATTCACCGCTCTGTTCGGTAATCTCATCCCGTCGCTGTCGCTGCTGCTGGTGATGATTTTCCGCCTGATCCCGTCACTGGGGGGAAAGCTGCGCCGTACCTCGGACGCAAGAAAATGCGTCGGCCTCGGAGGAAGCGCCTCCGATTCCCTGAAAATGCGCCTGAAAAACGGTGGAAATCACCTCTCGGCTGTGACGGATCAGGCACTTGACGGCAGCATTGTCACCGCCGATTCCATGCGTGCCCGAGGCTACGGAAGCGGCAGACGGACGTCCTTCCGCCTCTATCGCCTGACCAAACGGGATCTTTTTCTGATGGGGCTGCAAGTCGTTCTGCTTGCCGTGCACCTTCTCTTCGCCAAGACCGACGTTGCCTTTTTCCCGAGACTTCAGGTGCAAAATCTGTCGTGGAGCTTTGCCGCCTACTGTGCGTTTCTCCTCCTGCCGCCTGCCATGTGCATCCGAGAATCCTTCGTCCGATACGAATCGACGAAGTGACAGCCTTTCACACCTCGCGGCGCAAAGCACGGCTCTGTGCGCAATGACGCCTTTGAGGGTGCGACGGGAGCTATGAGGGGAAGACGATAGTACCGTTTTTGAGGTCGGCTGCGGAGCAGACCTCTATGGCTACGCCGTATTGCTTAGCCGTCTCGACGCTGCGCTCATGCAGCACCTGCGCCCCGTTGCGGCACAGTGCGAGCATATCGTCGCAGGAAAGACGGTCGTATTTTACCGCATCTGCGAAGCGATGCGGATCCTTGTCGTAGACGCCGTCCACATCGGTTGCGATCAGGCAGCGATCTGCCTGCAAAAATGCGGCTAATGCGACCGCTGTCGTGTCCGAGCCGCCGCGACCGAGCGTTGTGACGTTTTGCCTTCCGTCGACCCCCTGAAAGCCTGCGACGAGGACGATGCTCCCGTCGGACAGCTCCCGTTCGATGCGGTCGTTTTGCAGGCGGAGGATTCGGGCGTTGCCGAAATGATCGTCCGTCAAAAGACCTGCCTGCCAGCCGCCGAGACTGACCGCAGGACACCCCAGACGACGCAGTGCCATGGCGCACAGGCTGACGGAGCAAAGCTCGCCCGTGCCGAGCAGAACGTCCAGTTCTCTGCCGCCGCAGTCGGGGTCGATCTCCCGCGCCCTCGCCAAGAGCGCGTCGGTCTGCTTTCCCTGCGCAGAGAGGACGGCTACGACCTCATTTCCGCCTCGATGCAGGGCGGCCAGATGCTTTGCCGCAAGATAGAGCTTCTGTGCGCCGGCGACGGAGGTGCCGCCGAATTTTACTACAAATCGTGCCATATTCCATCCCCCTCCTTGCACCAGCATATGCACATTCGCCCGAAATCGACACAAAAAAATTGCCCTCCGAGGTCGGAGGGCAGGTCGGTTGTCGCTTTGGGTAGGATGTGCGCTCGCATTGGATAAGCTGTGAGATGAGTATAGCATATCCGAGGTGCAAAATGTGTCGAAATCCGCCGTCGTGCGGATTTTTTTATGCAAAAAATCCGCCGAGAAGCGTGACGGCGATGCCGGACAGGACGCTCAGCAGGTACAAAACCGTGATGATGGAAAGATTCTCCCGGTGGTTTTTATTCGTGCGCACCAAGACGAGCAGGCCGATGCCGCCGTTGGCCAAAAGTCCCGAAAACAGACCGCCCAGACCGATCAGTCCGCTGAGATAGGATTCCGTCAAAATCACGGAGACGGAGCAATTCGGGATGAGTCCGAAGAGGGCGACGATTACCTCACCGACGACGGGCATGGACAAAATGCTGCCGGAGAGCTGCTCCACGCCGATGATCTCAAACAAAACATTGAGCACGATATTTACGGCGATCAGCATCAGAGCGATCTTGAGCGTGTGCTTGAGGGCGGAGACGAAGACGTTGCCCTCTTCCTCCTCGCAGGAGCAGTGCTCACGCTGGCAGAAGCTGCGGATGTCCTTCTGCGAGCGGACAAAGCGCTTGAGGATGAGGTCGGCGGCATAGCCGAGACAGACCGCAAGAGCCGCCTTGCCGACCAAGATCAGCAGGAGGTCGGACAGGACGACACCCTTGCCGAGATTTGAGAGCATGATGGGCAGCATCTCGTCGGAGGTTGCGAAAAAGACGGCGAGCATCGTGCCGACGGAGATGGAACCGGTGGAAAACAGCGTTGCCGCCGCACCGGAGATGCCGCACTGCGGAATGATGCCCAGAACGCTGCCGATCAGAGGGCCGGTCTTGCGCGAGTGGCGGTGCAAAACGGCCTCGTTGAGCTTGCGGCTGCTTTCCAGAAGCTCCATGAGAAGGTAGGCGAGGAAGAGAATCGGAATACTCCATGCGCCGTCGAGAATACCGTCCAGGACGGAGTTCTTCAGAAGCTTCCAAAATGAGCCGCCATGGACGGCATGAAGAAATAAGTCAGTCAAAAAAAGCACCTCATTTTTATTCCGATATCAGCGGCTTCAGGACGGCGAGACCGTCGAATCGTGTGTCACGGGAATTGGCAAGGAAGATCTGCTCCTTCAGGGCGTAGGAGCCGTAGGCTTGCGTGAAGCGTTCGACCTTTGAGCCGTCGACGCCCTCGAGGTAGAGGCGTCCCTTGCAGACGGCGGCAGGAAAGTCCGTCGAATCGGTGACGAAGGAGATCGTGACCTGCGAGCCGGTGAAGAAGGTCGTCAGATCCTTGGCTGCGTCTCGAATCAGCTCGGTGCCGGTCAGGTCGGATTCGTAGTGGATGGAGGCGGAGGTGGGGAAGCGGAAGTCGAAGAAGGCGACCTCATCGAAGCCGAGCGAGGCCAGCTCACGGGTGATCTGCACAAGGTAGGAGATGACGGCTTCGTCGGACGGGTCGAGCCAGTAGCAGCCGTTTTCGTCCATCCACAGTGCGCCGTTGGACAGGGGCAGGCCGCAGCTCTGGTTGTCCAATGCGAAGTTGGAGTCGGAAAACGCGCAGACCGAGGCAATCATGTAAAAATCGTTGTCGCGGAGATAATCGATCAGCTCGTCGACGACCGTGACGTCGACCGAGGCTCTTTGCGCCCCGTCGATTGCCGTGGAATAGTAGAAATTTCCGTAGATGCTCTTCAGCTCAAGCATAACGGCGCAGGGCTCGGTGAGTGAGCGGATTTGCTCCAAAACCTTTTCCGGCTGACGGAGCATGGAGGTCGTGATATAGTAGCCGCCCATGTCGGCAAGGTGTATTTCCTCCGGCTCGGCGGTGTCATAGATGATCTCCGGCGGCTCGACGGCGACGAGCTCGGCAGAGGTGTTCTCCTCCGCCGTGGTCGGCGTGCTGCCGTAGTCCAGATGGGCGCCGCTTCGGTCATAGACAAAGTAGGGCTCAAAATAAACGAGGAGCGCAATGGCCAAAAGCATACATACGCCGAGAGAGATCAGCAAAATGCGCCATATTTTTTTCAGCAGAAGCTTGTTGCGATATGGGATGCGCATCACGCTGCCTCCTTTCTTGAATTATTCCGCAAGCAAGCAGCACCACTGCTCGGTGCGCTCGCAGGCGACGATGCGCAGACCGGCATCCTCCAGCGCACGGCGAACCTCTTCCTCACGCTCGCGCAGGATGCCGGAGCACAGGAACCGTCCGTTCGGACGCAGAAAACGGGGGACGAGCGGCGCAAGGCGGACGATGACCCCGGCGACGATGTTGGCACAGACGAGGTCGAAGCCCGTGACGGAGAGGAAATTCAACAGTTCTTCATCCGCCGTAACGTCGCCGGTTCGGGCGGTAAAGCGGTCGGAAAGACCGTTGGCCTCTGCGTTGGCGGCCGCGATATGCTCGGCGGCCGGATCAATGTCGATGCCGACGGCACGTTCCGCTCCCAGACGCAGGGCGCAGACGGAGAGAATACCGCTGCCGCTGCCGAGGTCTGCCACACGCTCGCCGCCGCAGATCAGGTGCTCCAGCATACGCATACACATCTGCGTGGAGTCATGCTCGCCGGTGCCGAAGGTCAGACCGAGGTCGAGAATGACGGGCAGACGCCCCTCGGTGTCCTCCACGCGCATCCACTTCGGAACGACAAGGAGCCTTTTGCCGACGGGAAGGGGACGATAATTCGCTTTCCAGGAATTCGCCCAATCCTCGTCGGGAATTTTGTCGAGGGCAATGGTCAAAGGGCCGAAATCGCAGGAGGGATACTGCTCGGGAAGGTGTGCAAGCAGCTCACGCAGACGAAGAAGGTCGGCTTCTGCGGTGTCCTCCGCCAGATACAGACGCACCTGAGAGAGCGACTGCATTTTTTCGCTCAACGACTCATCGACATAGTCCCAGTATTCTTTGGAATCCTCCAAAAACGCATCAAACTCCCGACCGTCCTCAATGACAAAGCTGTCAAAATTGTGCTCCGTCAGGGCGGCGCAGAGCAGCTCAATGCCCGACGATGCGGTCGCGACAGTCAATTCAATCCATTGCATCACAATCGATTCCTTTCCCATCGGGGAGGTGACGCCACACTCCCCATTCAAGACCGATGAATTTATCGGTGGTTATCATAGGTCTATTTTGTCTATTTATTCTCATTTTTTGTGCCTAAAATCTCGTAAAAATATGACTCCCCAAAATATTGGTACGATTTTGGTACGCCATAAAAAGCTGTTTTTTGTGTGTTTCACGGGGTAGTTTTATTTTCAAACCGCTATCCGAACAACATCAAAAAACGGCGTTTTTTTGACCTTTTTGAGAGAGATAATTGCGAGGTTTCCGTACTCTATCCGAATAATAAAATCAAAGACTATTCAATATGTTTTGTTTGGCTGTTGCATATTCTTCGGCTGTAATATTGCCGTTTTCATACTCCGTTTTAAGTCTATGTAATTCGCTTTCAAGGGTGATCTTGTTTTTGTTTTCGGCTATACGGAAATAGTAAATTAAAAATACAGCAATAAATAAAAATCCATAGCTTGAAACAATAGCATACAGTACATTATAATTAACAAAATTATTTATTACGGCAAACAAGCTCAAAGTGGCAATCACAGATATAACAATACGGGACACTTTCAAGAATTTGTGCTTTTTCAGTACATCTATAAGCAAGAATGCGAACGCCGCAAGATAAGCCGTTGAAAACAATACATTTGTTGTGTATTGGCTGATTATTGGCTTTACCCATTCCATATCAGCATTGTAATTGCTGTATGTAACGATCAATTTTATTATGCTTATTATCGAATAAACACGGGAAACAATATCAACAAGCAATGCCACAGCAAAGAACTTTGAAACAACTTTGTTATTGGCAATAAGTATATATATCCCAATCAAAATCGCTTCGATCACAAAGAGGAAAAATGAGAATGTGAAGATCTGCATAGGTCTTTGCATTTCTTGTCCGGTTAAAACCAAGTAATTAAACACCGGCTTTTGCAGAATGTTAAAGACAACAGAAACAACAAGCAAAATTATAGCGGTTATTTTATATTTAGTCAATGTTTTCTCAACCATATTACCGTTCCTTACTTTGCGCTGTTTATCTTTGATTGATATTCTTCTTCGGTTATCAATCCGTCATTACGCCATTTTTCAAGTGTTTCATCCTTTGCGCTCGTTTTGGGAACATCTGTATTTTTCTTATTGGCTATAATATTGCTGTTTTCGATCAATTCACCAAAGCCATAAAGAACAAGTGCAGAAATCCAAGAAACCAATGATCCCACTGTCATTATCAGTAAACCGATCAATGCCATATCTTCCATAGAAACAAGCATAACAAATCCATATATCAAACAAACAGCAATGCCTATCCAAGCGGCTACTTTTGCTATTGCTTTAATTTTAGCGCCAACATTATTAAACATATCTTTGACCTCTTTTCTCATTATTTGGCTCTTTACAATTATATCACAAATTTATGAATAAAGCAACGGACAGAAACAATTATACCTACAATCCGCAACTTTTTTCGACTTTTGCCGAAAAGCAACGAAATAAATCGCAGATGTTTCCGTGAGAAACGCCCCTCTTGGTAAAATTATTAAGAGGTGATGTTTATGATTGTATGCTTGTCCGTGCGGTTAAAAGAATTACGCACAAATCGAAATCTAACACAAGCGCAAGTTGCTGAATATGTCGGGGTGTCCCGTGCTGTTATTTCCGCATATGAAACGGACATTAGGCAACCATCCTATGACATTTTGATACGCCTTGCGATTCTATACGGTGTTACAACCGACTACTAGCCGAAATCCTTACGGAATATGTGCTATGATAGCAGGGTGATAGCGAATAATG
>CAZKSR010000030.1:0-16512 GCA_964555465.1 uncultured Oscillospiraceae bacterium | reverse complement strand
ACTCACTTACGCTTCCCGGCGCTCGGCAAGGCATTGATTTCCTGTTTAATCCTGCAGGCGCTTTTGAAGATCGTCGAGGGTACCCTGGCCAACGTTCCGCCGCAGGGCGGCAGAAAGCATCCGCAGCAGGAGTTCATTCAGATCGACACAAGCAACATCCTTTTCATCTGCGGCGGTGCATTTGACGGCCTCGATAAGATCATCGAACGCCGTGTCGACCGCAGCAGCCTCGGCTTCGGCTCGGAGCTGAAGAGCCGCAAGGAGAAGGACGTCGGTGCCCTGTTTGCGCAGGTTTTGCCGCAGGATCTCTTGAAATTCGGCATCATTCCGGAGCTGGTCGGCAGACTGCCCGTGGTCACCAGCTTGACCGGCCTTTCCAAAGAAGACCTCGTCCGCATCCTGACCGAGCCGAAGAATGCGCTCTGCCGCCAGTATCGCAAGCTGCTCGAGCTGGATCATGTCAAGCTCGACTTCGAAAACGGTGCTCTGGATGCCATTGCGCAGAAAGCGATTGACCGTAAGATCGGTGCTCGCGGCCTGAGAGCCGTGCTCGAGGCGGTCATGACCGAAACGATGTATGAGATCCCGTCCGACCCGACCATTACCAACGTCATGATTACGAGGGAGTGCGTCGAGCAGGGAATCGAGCCGACGATCACCCGTTCCAAGGAACGCCGTCACCGCCTCCCCAACGAGGCAGGATGATTTTATAGAGGGGGAGGCAATTTGCAGCCCCCTCTTTTCCCATTTTCCACTCCGCAGAAAGGAGCAATCATTTTGAACGAAATTTTATATACCGAACAGATCCCGGTGCTGGCACTGCGTGGCCTGACCGTTTTCCCGAAGGCGACCATGCACTTTGACGTCGGCCGTGAGAAGTCGGTTCGTGCGCTGGATAAGGCGATGAGCAAGGATCAGCACATTTTCCTTGTCACGCAGAAAAATCTGAGAGATGACGATCCGACCTTCAAGGAGCTTTATACCATCGGCACGGTGGCGCAGGTGCGTCAGGTTTTGAAAATGCCGGGAGACTCCATCCGTATTCTCGTCTGTGGCGAGTACCGTGCGAGGATCGTCCAACCGATTCAAACGACCCCCTACCTTGCCGCCTCCCTGGAAGCCCTGCCGGATACGGAGTACCATGCGAATTCCATCCGTGTCGATGCACTGATGCGTCAAACCGCGCAGCTTTTTGACGAATTTGCGGAGCTTTCTCAGCGCCCGGTGCAGGATATCATGCTGAAGATCCTCTCGTCCCATGACCCCGGTTATGTTGCCGATATGATGTCGCAGGCGGCGACCTTCGACTTTACCGAAAAAATGCGGGTGCTTTCCACGCTGCATCCCGTCCACCGCCTGGAGCTGGCGAATCAATTCATGGCGCGCGAGCTGGAAGTTCTGAACATGGAGAACTATATTCAGGACATGACCCAGCAGAGCATTGACAAAGGACAGCGAGAGTATTATCTGAGAGAACAGATGAAGGTCATCCGCACCGAGCTGGGCGAAAACGACGACGAGGCCGAGGCCGAGGCGTATCGGGAGAAGGTCAAGAAGCTGAATCTGCCCGAGGAGATCTCCGAGCCGCTCGAAAAAGAAATTCGCCGCCTTTCCAAGCAGACCTACGGCTCGTCCGAATCCTCCGTCATTCGGAATTATCTGGATGCCGTTCTCTCGCTTCCGTGGAATAAAAAAACCAAGGAGCGCCTGAATGTCGAAAACGCCCGAAAAATCCTGAATGCCGATCATTTCGGGCTGGAGAAGGTCAAGGAGCGCATCCTCGAAAGCCTTGCGGTCAAGCAGCTTGCGCCGAATATGCCGGGGCAGATTCTCTGCCTTGTCGGGCCTCCCGGCGTCGGCAAAACCTCCATCGCAATGAGCGTCGCGCGCGCACTGAATCGAAAGCTTGCCCGCATCTCCCTCGGCGGCATCCATGACGAGGCCGAGATCCGAGGCCACCGCAAGACGTATATCGGTGCCATGCCCGGCCGTATCATTCACGCGATCACACAGGCAGGCTCGATGAATCCGCTCCTTCTGCTCGACGAGATCGACAAGCTCGGCAGCGACTATCGGGGCGACCCCTCCGCCGCGCTGCTGGAGGTGCTCGATGCGGAGCAGAACCATGCCTTCCGCGACAATTATTTGGAAATCCCGTTCGATCTGAGCGACTGTATGTTCATCACGACCGCCAACACGACCGACACCATCCCCAGACCCCTTTTGGATCGCATGGAGGTCATCGAGCTGGCATCGTACACGGACGAGGAGAAGCTGATGATCACGAAGCAGCATCTGCTCCCCAAGCAGCTTGCCAAGCACGGCCTGAAAAAGTCACAGGTTCGTCTCAGTGACGAGGCCATCCGTGACATGATCTGCTGCTATACCCGCGAGTCCGGCGTCCGCAATCTGGAGCGCGAGGTCGCAGGTCTTTGCCGTAAGGCCGCAATGAAATTTGTCTCCGATCCGGAGCTGAAACGCCTTTCCGTCACGGCCTCGAACCTGTCGGATTTCCTCGGCACGAAGAAATTTCTTCCCGAGCCGCTGCCTGTTTCCGACCCGGTCGGTCTGGTCACGGGACTTGCATGGACGGCGGTCGGCGGTGAAACGCTGGAAGTTGAGTGCAACGTGGTCGACGGCACGGGCAAACTGAATTTGACCGGAAATCTCGGTGATGTGATGAAGGAGTCCGTTCAGGCGGCGGTGAGCTATATCCGATCTCGCTGCAAGGAGCTGAACATTCCCGAGGATTTCTACAAAACCAAGGATATCCATGTTCATTTTCCCGAGGGAGCCATCCCGAAGGATGGGCCGTCGGCCGGCATTACAGTCTGCACGGCCATCGTTTCCGCCCTTACGGGTGCGACGGTTCGCCGTGATATGGCCATGACCGGAGAAATTTCCATCCGCGGACGTGTCCTGCCCATCGGCGGCCTGAAGGAGAAGACCATGGCGGCTCTGCGGCACGGCATCAAGACCGTCATTATTCCGCAGGCAAATGAAAAAGACCTTTCCGAGATCGATCCGACGGTGCGCAACGCGCTGAACTTCATCACCGTCGAGCATATCGACGCCGTTATCGACGCCGCGCTTTCCGTTCTGCCGATGCAAAGCAAGCTGCAGAAGGCAAAGCAGCCGCCCATGCAGGTGCCGCAGGAAACGGTCAAACCGAAAACGGGGATCCGCCAATGAATTTACAGAATGTTGAATTTGTCAAATCTGCCGCGCAGCCGGCGGCCTTCCTCGCTGACGGCCTGCCGCAGATTGCCTTTGCCGGAAAGTCCAATGTCGGCAAATCGTCGGTCTTAAACTGCGTCCTGCAGCGCAGAAATTTTGCGCGTGTCGGACAAAAGCCGGGCAAGACCATCCATATCAACTATTTCAAAATTGACCGAAAGGCGTATTTTGTCGATCTGCCCGGCTACGGCTATGCGCAGGTCGCTCAGTCCGAGAAGGAACGCTGGGGGAGGCTGATGGAGCGGTATTTTGCCGAGCCGGAGAAGATCACCCTCGGTGTAATGATCGTCGATGCCCGTCACGAGCCGACCAAGCTCGACTGCGTGATGGCCGACCTCTTTCTTTCGACGGGTGCGCCCTTTGTCGTTGTTGCCAACAAGCTGGATAAGCTCAAAAAAACCGAGGTCGAGCCGAACATGGCTCGCATCCGACAAACTCTGCAGCTTCCAGAACAGACGCTTCTCATTCCTTTCTCGGCGGAGAAGGGGACAGGACGTGCCGAGCTTGTCTCAGCCATCCTGAAATACTGCGATTGAGGTATGCAAATGAGAGATTTATGCCAGAAATTGATTGACGCCGTCACGAAGGGTGAGCGCGTGGTCATGTGTACGGTGGTCGCAAGCTCCGGCTCTTCTCCGAGAGGAGCCGGCGCAAGAATGTTGGTCTATGCCGACGGCACGACCGTCGGCACCGTCGGCGGCGGCGAGGTCGAGTATCTTGCCGCTAAGGAGGCGGTCGAGGTTTTGAAGAGCGGCAGAACCTACCTTCGCTCCTTCGATCTCGCGCCGGATCAGGTCGCCTCCATCGGCATGGTCTGCGGCGGAAGGGTGACGATCCACTACCAAATCGTTTCCTCCGATGACCTGCCCGTCCTGAATGAAATGAAGGCTGCGCTGGGGCGTGACGAGAATAGCTGGATCTTCCTGCGCATCTGCGGCGGCGTTGTCGACGAATTTCGAATCGTGCGTCAGGCGGAGGCGGAGGGTGACGAACGCTTTGCCTCCCGTGCCGTCCTGCAAAAGGGGGAGCCCATGCTCTACACCGAGCCGCTTGTCCGTGCAGGCCGTACCTATATTTTCGGCGGCGGCCATGTCGGAAAGGCACTCGTGCCCGTCCTGTCCAAGCTCGGCTTCCGAGTGACCGTTTTTGATCAGAGAAAAAACATTGCCGTACCCGAACAGTTCCCGATGGCGGAGCAGGTCATTTGCGGCGATTATCACGATATTTATGCCAAGGTTAAGCTGACGGCAAATGATTTTGTCATCATCATGACGCCGGGGCATCAGTCGGACTATGTCCTTCTGGAGCAGGTGCTTCGAAGCAAGAGCCGTTATGTCGGATGCATCGGCTCGAGGCACAAGGTCGCCAAAACGCAGGCGTTGCTCCGTGAGGCCGGCATCTCCGAGGAGCGTATCGCCGCCGTACATTCCCCCATCGGCCTGCCCATTTCCGCCGAAACACCGGACGAGATCGCCATCAGCATCGCCGCCGAGCTGATCCGTTGCAGGGCCGAGAGCGTATGATGCAGCTTTGGACGCCCGATAGCGTGCGTTTTATGCGCGACGCTTCGGAATACGGCGATTATTACCCCCGTTTGGTGTCGGAAATCCTGCCCTTTCTTCCGAAAAGCGGGCATATCTGCGACGCCGGCTGCGGCTTGGGCTATCTGGCCTCCGAGCTGGCGAAGCACTGCGAGAAAGTGACCGGAATTGACCGCTCCGCCGCGGCGATCAGCGAAATGAACCGAAGAAATTCTCGGGCGCATGGCATTTGCGCCGATATTTTCGAATACTCCGAGCCGTTTGATGCCATGGTCTTCTGCTATTTCGGCCGCACGGGGGAGATTTTGCGCCTTGCCGAGAGACTGTGCGCAGGTACGGTCGTGGTCATCAAACGGGACTGCGGCGAGCACACCTTCTCTCTCGGCAGGGTTGAGCACAAAAAGCATACCGTGGAATACACACTGCAGGACTTCGCTGTCCGTGGGATCCCCTATGTCGGCAAAAAACTGTCGCTCGAAATGGGGCAGCCCTTCCGCTCGCTGAGCGACGCCGTTGCATTTTACCGACTGTATGACAAAAGCGGCGTCGAGATCACCGAGAAAAGGGTCGCAGAACGCCTCATTTCGACCGAAAGAGAGGATTTTCCCCTCTATCTGCCGAGCAAACGGCAAATGGAGCTGGTCGTTTTCTCCGCAAAGGACATTACGGAAGGGAGCACGCTTCGGTGAATCTGATTTTCTGCGGCAGCAGCGGCACGGGCAAAAGCGCCGCCATTAAAACAGCCCTGAGAGAAGCGAACGAGCCAATCTACGGCTTTTGGACGGAAAAGCTGGCACCGACCGTGACGGGGGAGTGCCCGGTCGTCCTGCACGGCTGCACGGAGAGCCTGAATTTCACCCACCTCATCGGCACCTGCAGAGATCGCCACGCCGAGCGATTTCCGTCGGTTTTTGACGAATTCGGGGTCAAATTTCTCTCCGATATTCCAAAAGGAAGCTTGGTTTTGATGGATGAAATCGGCTTCATGGAGAACGACGCGAAGGACTTTCTCCGTGCCGTCTTCGCCGTTTTGGACGGGGATTATCGGGTCATCGCCGCCGTCCGTGACCGCTCCACGCCGCTTCTCGATGCGATTCGTTCGCACGAAAAGAGCTTTTGCGTTCAGGCACTCGAAGCAAGAGACGCCGAAACGCTGCAAAGCATCCTTGCGCGGTGGAATTTCGGCCACGGAAGCACAAAATAACGCAAATCCTTGCACGGATGCAAAAATAGGACTTGATTTTTTCAAACTTTGTGCTATAATATCCGTGCTATGGAGGCTTAGCTCAGCTGGTTAGAGCGCCTGCTTCACACGCAGGAGGTCGATGGTTCGAGTCCATTAGTCTCCACCAAAAGCACTTGCGTAAGCGAGTGCTTTTTTTATTCCCCATCCCGAAGCAGCAACGGAAATGAGAAATGACATTTCCCAAAAGATTATTCCGAAGGAAAGAAAAGTCAAAGGCGCAGTTGTCGTCGTTGGAAAGCATCGTCAAAATCATGTACGACAAAAGCCTCGACAATTCCGAAAAAAAGGTCGTGTTCGCGATGTATTCGAGGACTTGCTCGAAAGATGTCTTGTGTTGCATGACGAAAAGGGCTGATTGTTATTCCGTACGCGTTGCTTTTGCTGCGGCATCGAAGCGATGATCAAAGGCACTGCCTCTCACGATTTCCGAAAAACGTGTTGAGGCAGTGCCTTCTCTCATTGCAGCCCGAAGGATGCTTACTTCATGCTGTTTTCGTAAGCCTCGATCATCTTCTTGACCATCTGGCCGCCGACGGAGCCGGCTTCACGGGAGGTCAGGTCGCCGTTGTAGCCCTGCTTCAGATTGACGCCGACCTCACCGGCGGCCTCCAGCTTGAACTTGTCCATCGCTTCTCTTGCCTCGGGAACGTTGATCTTGTTGGTGTTCTTCATTGCGATTCATCTCCTTTTCGTCTTGAGCAGCCGTTTGTTCGGTTGCTTCGAGGATAGTATGAACATCGCGCGAAAAAATATAGTTGTCAATTTTTGTCGAGCGGCTCTTTTTTCACGGCTTTCACACATTTTTGAAATACGCAAAATATCATTCCGCAGACATTGATATTATTCCGATAATGAGGTATAATATGTACCGTTAGGAGGGATAAACCGTGTTTATGACCGTAAAAGAAGCGTCCGAAAAGTGGGGCATTTCCGATAGAAGAATCCGAGTGCTTTGTGCCGAGGGGAAAATTCCCGGCGCATATCAGGAAGGTCGTGGCTGGAAAATACCGACGGATGCCGAAAAACCGGTAGACGGAAGATGCAAGCCCAAAGAGAGCATCCTTGCTCAGATCGACCGAAAAAAGACGGAGCTTGACGGTCGCAGACCACTGACCGAGGGCGAGCTGGAACGGCTGAACGAGGAATTCACGGTGGAGTACACCTACAACTCTAATGCCATCGAGGGCAACACACTGACTCTGCGCGAAACGGACTTCGTCCTGCGAGGCTTGACGATTGACCGAAAGCCGTTGAAGGATCATATGGAGGCGGTCGGTCATAAGGAGGCTTTTGACTACGTTCGGGAGCTTGTGGCGAAGAACGTACCTCTCAGTGAATGGGTCATCAAAGAGATTCATTATCTTGTTCTTGCGGATAAGAAGGATGACCGAGGTGTATATCGCAGAGTGCCTGTTCGTATCATGGGTGCCCGACATGAGCCGGTGCAGCCCTATCTCATTGCGCCGAAAATGGAGCAGATTTTGCAAGATTATGCAAACAGCACCGAACATATCGTCACGAAGCTGGCTCGTTTCCATATTGCGTTCGAGGGGATTCATCCCTTTATCGACGGGAACGGCAGAACGGGCAGGCTGCTTGTAAATCTGGAGCTGATGAAAGCCGGTTATCCTCCCATCGATATTAAGTTCACGGATCGGATCAAATATTACGAGGCCTTTGACGAATACCATGGAAAGCACAATCTTTCCGCAATGGAAAATCTGTTTGCGGCGTATATCAATGCAAGGCTGGACAAATATTTGAAAATTCTACAGGATTAAAAAAGAGCCTCCGACACCACCCGAAATCGGGCATTGTCGGAGGCTTTGATCGTTTTATCGGTTTGATCTTATTCTACGGTGATTCCGGATTGCCACGGCCGAGGACGGCCCTATTTGCAAGTGGCCGTGAATTCCTCTTGCTCGGTTGCTTCGAGGATAGTATGAACATCGTGCGAAAAAATATAGTTGTCAATTTTTGTCGAGCCGAGATTTTCATGAAAATTCGAAAAAGCCTCACATTATTTCACATCGGGAATATGAACCGAAAAATCCGTGGATTCGCCGTCATTTTTTGCAAAAACTTTGAAAAAATTCGTTGCAATGGGGGGATAAATGTGGTATGATAGAAAAAGAAAGTTGTATCCATTTGTTAGGAACTGAACAAATGGAGCTTGAAAATCCGTTTGAAAAGAGGAAGTTTTATGAAAGTTAAGGAAGGTTTCGTTCTTCGCACGATCGCAGGGTCGAATATCGTGGTGCCCGTCGGCGCGGCTGCCGTCGATTTCAACGGCATGATCACCCTCAATGACTCCGGCGCATTTCTTTGGAAGGAGCTGGAAAAGGGCGGCGATGTCGAATCCCTGACGGCAGCCCTTCTGCGAGACTACGAGGTCGACGAGGAAACGGCTCGCACCTGCTCGGAGGACTTCATTCGGAAGCTGGAAGAAGCCGGTTGCCTTGAGTAAATCATTGCAGACCCCCACTGTGACGAGAGGAGCGAAAAGCGTCAGCCTGTCGGAGCTGTATCCCTTGATGCGGGATATTCTCGCCGGAGGCGGCAGCTTCACCCTCACGATCACGGGGACAAGTATGTATCCCTTC
Source organism: uncultured Oscillospiraceae bacterium (assembly GCA_964555465.1). Taxonomy (GTDB): domain Bacteria; phylum Bacillota; class Clostridia; order Oscillospirales; family Oscillospiraceae; genus JAZOXB01. Next base: position 7,885 of record CAZKSR010000030.1, on the reverse strand, counting down.
ATCCTCGGAGGCAGAGACAAAGTCACGCTGTCGCCCGTGACGAAAGAGCTGAAGAAAAACGATCTTCCGTTCTATCGCAGGGCTGACGGCGCATTCGTGTTGCATCGCATCGTAAAGGTCGAGAAGGACGGCACCTATACCATGTGCGGCGACCACCAGACGCTGCTGGAAAAGGGCATCCGCAAAGACCAGATCCTCGCCATTGCCACCGAATACACCAGAAAAGGGAAGCACCTGACCAACCGAAACATCCTCTACCGTATGTACCGCACTGTTTGGACGTGGGCTTTGAAGGCCAGACCCGTCTATTTCCGCTTTGTGGATCTGTGCTCTGCGGTCAAATATCACTTTGGCAAGAAAAAAAGCGCTAGGCGGTAACACCATATGCTGACAAGCAACCATTTTTATTTACTCAGCCTCCTGCGAGCGATCCTCTCGGACGAAGAGACGCCCCCTCTGCCGCAAGACGGCAATTGGCTTGCGGTGATTCACCTTGCCGTTCGGCATGATGTTTTTCTGCTTGTTTTCGATCGGGTGGGGCAGCTCGACGAGGTAAAGGCTCTTGCGCAGTACCCTGAGCTTTCCGAGCGCTTCCTGAAAACCACCATGAAGTCCATGAACCAGTCGTGGGAGATTGGACATCTGGCCGATTTGATGGATTCCGCCGAAATTCCGCATCTGTTCCTGAAGGGCTCGTTCCTGCGCAATTCATATCCGAAGCCCGAGCTTCGCGAGATGTGCGATATCGACCTCCTCGTTCCGCCCGAGAGAGAAGCCGACGCCATTCGGCTGGTCAAAGCCGACGGCTATGAGATGCAGGAGGAGCTGACCACCTCACATAACACCGAGCACTTCAAGCCGCCGTATCAGGTCGTCGAGCTGCACACGCGTCTTGTGCCGAAGGGCAGCCCCCATTCGGCCTACTATGACCGCATTTGGGAGCGGATCCTGCCGAAGAAGGAAGGCTACTCCTGTGACCTTTCTCTGGAGGAACAATACATCTATCTCATTGTCCACATGGCCAAGCATTATTATGCCGCAGGGACGGGCATCCGCTCCGTTCTTGATGTTGCTGTTTTTGAGAAAACTTACGGCGCGCGGCTGGATCGTGCATATCTGAAAAAGGCATTTGAAGAGCTGCGCCTGACCGAGTTTGCGGACGATGTTGCGCTGCTTGCAAAGCACTGGTTCCTCGGCTGCTCCTCCGCCTCTCTTTCGGCGGAGCAAAGGCGGATGCATGATGCGATCCTCTCCGCCACGACCTACGGGACGGACGAGCGGAAGAAGAGCCTGATCCTAAAGGAAGAGATGGCCGGCGGAAAGAGTCAAAAACGGGCGAAGCTTCACCTGTTTTTCGCAAAGATTTTCCCGAACTATCGATTCATGGTCGGCTGGTATCCGCCCTTGGCGCGTTTTCCGTTTTTACTGCCGATCATCTGGGTCGTTCGGTGGTTTGTCCTGTTGGCCAGAGAGCCGCAAAAGCTGGCGCAGCATTATCGCTGGGTTCGCAGCGTCCGACTGATGGACGATGACAAAGAAGAATTAGCAGAAAAGAAGTGATTTCGGATGAGCTTTTCCGCAAGAGATAAATGGGTAAAATATTCCAGAGTGCTGCTGTTACTGATCACAGATGCGATTTTGATCAATCTATCGGTGATACTGGCACTTTTGGCACGCTTCGACTTTACGCTGAGCGCACTGGAGAGCCATGATTTTTATAATGGTCTGCCCTATATTATTCCGTCCTTCACGCTTTTGACCATTGCGGTATTTATTCCCATGAAGCTCTATAACAGCCTGTGGGAATTTGCCGGCGTTGATGAGCTGATACATATCGCATTGTCCGCAGCGTTGCTTGCCGTGCTGGAATATGCGGCGATCCTCTTCGGGCTGGTGCAGCTTCCGCGCAGCTTCCCGTTGCTTTTTGCGATGTTCCTCATGATCTTTACGACCCTGTCCCGTTTTTCCTACCGCTTTTTGAGGGGCCTGAGCCGAAAGCAGAGCCACATCGCCACGCAGCGGCGTACTATGCTCATCGGCGCGGGCAGCGCGGGCGTGTTGGTGCTGCGTGAATTTCAGACCAGTGAGAATTCGCATAACCGTGTGGTCTGCATCATCGACGACGATCGCAGCAAGCACGGAAAATATCTGCACAACGTCAAAATTGTCGGCTCGCGGGATGACATTTGCGCCGCCTGTGAGCAGTATCGCGTGGAGGAGATCGTTTTTGCCATCCCTGCGGCGACCAATCAGGATCGCAGCGAGATCCTGAACATCTGCAAGGAGACGGGATGCAGCTTAAAGACGCTTCCCGGTATCTATCAGCTTGCGAACGGAGAGGTCAATATCCAGAAAATTCGGGATGTCGACGTCCTCGATCTGCTGGGTCGTGACAGTGTGAAGGTCGATCTGAACGAGATTGCCGGCTATTTGCAGGGCAAAACCGTCCTTGTTACGGGCGGCGGCGGCTCGATCGGCAGTGAGCTTTGCCGCCAGATTGCGCGGCATGACCCAAAGCGGCTGATCATTTTCGATATTTACGAAAACAACGCTTACGAAATTCAGCAGGAGCTTCGCCGTACCGTACCGGAGCTTGATCTTGTCACCCTGATCGGCTCTGTCCGGGATACCGACCGCGTGAATCTCCTGTTCCAAACCTATCATCCGGAGATCGTATTCCATGCGGCGGCGCATAAGCATGTGCCCCTGATGGAGGACAGCCCCAATGAGGCCATCAAGAATAATGTGTTCGGCACATATCATGTGGCGCAGGCGGCTGACCGCTTCGGCACGGAAACCTTTGTGCTGATCTCTACGGATAAGGCCGTCAACCCCACGAATATCATGGGTGCCTCCAAGCGCATCTGCGAGATGATCGTGCAGACCATGGCGAGCCGCTCGAAAACGAAGTTTGTTGCCGTCCGTTTCGGCAACGTTTTGGGCAGCAACGGCAGCGTCATTCCGCTCTTCAAGAAGCAGATTGCCGAGGGCGGCCCCGTCACGGTGACGCATCCGGATATCATCCGCTATTTTATGACCATCCCCGAGGCCGTCTCCTTGGTGCTGCAAGCCGGCTCCTATGCCGAGCGCGGCGAAATATTCGTGTTGGATATGGGCAAGCCCGTTCGCATTGATGACCTTGCCCGCAATTTGATCCGTCTGTCCGGCTTTACGCCCGATGAGGATATCGAGATTCGCTATACCGGCCTTCGCCCGGGTGAGAAGCTTTATGAGGAAATGCTGATGGATGAGGAGGGGCTTCGCGCCACGGCAAACCGGCTCATTCATATCGGCCAACCCCTCAAGATCGATGAGGCGGAGTTCCTGCGTCAGCTTGAGCAGCTTCATGCCGCCTGTGAAGCGAATTCCGAAGCCATTCGGGAGCTGGTAGGCTCGATTGTCACGACCTACCGTCTGCCCGTTGCGGAGAGCTGATATTTTGCCGCCGACCCGAATTGCGTCGTTGTGGGCGAATCACAGCAATCCGCACCTTTGGATTTCTATTCCGCAGCATAAACCTTTTCGATAAAAACTGACCTGCATGAAGGTGAAATCATGTTAAAAAACAAACATTTTACGCCCTTTGAAACAAAAGTCTGGCTCTCCAGCCCGACGATGCACGGCGATGAGCTGGAATATATCACCGAGGCTTACCGAACGAATTGGATGTCCACCGTAGGCGAGAACATCAACGAGGTTGAGCGCCTCATGGCCGAGAAGCTCGGCTGCAAGTACGCCGTTGCGCTTTCGGCAGGGACGGCGGCCTTGCACCTTGCTGTCAAGCTGGCCGGGATTCGACAGGGAACGAGAGTTTTCTGCTCGGACATGACCTTCGATGCCACCGTCAATCCCGTGGTCTATGAGGGCGGCGTGCCGATTTTCATCGACACGGAGTACGACACATGGAACATGGATCCCGTCGCGCTGGAGCAGGCGTTTGCGCTTTATCCCGAGGTGCGGCACATCGTCGTTGCTCACCTTTACGGTACTCCGGGAAAAATCGACGAGCTTCGCGCCGTTGCTGACCGTCATCATGCCGTCATCATCGAAGATGCGGCGGAGTCCCTCGGCGCGTCCTACCGTGGGCGGCAGACCGGCACCTTCGGAACGGTCGGCTGCATCAGCTTCAACGGCAACAAGATCATCACCGGCTCGTGCGGCGGAATGTTACTGACGGACGACGCCGAGGCAGCCAAGAAGGTGCGAAAATGGTCGACGCAGAGCCGTGAAAACGCCCCGTGGTACCAGCATGAGGAGCTGGGCTATAACTACCGCATGAGCAATGTCATTGCCGGCGTTGTCCGTGGGCAGATCCCGTATCTGGCCGAGCATATTGCGCAGAAAAAAGCGATCTACGAGCGCTATCGGGCCGGCTTTTCCGATCTCCCCGTGAGCATGAATCCCTTTGACGCCGAAGCATCCGAGCCGAATTTCTGGCTGTCGTGCCTTTTGCTTCACCCCGAAGCCATGTGCAGACAGGTGAGAAGCGATTGCGAGGCACTTTTTACTCCGGAAACGGGGAAATCCTGCCCGACGGAGATTTTGCAAGCCCTTTCGAGTATTAATGCAGAGGGCAGGCCGATATGGAAGCCGATGCATATGCAGCCGATCTACCGCATGAACGGCTTCGTGACGCGCGAGGGCGACGGACGGGCCAAGACGAATGCCTATATTTCCGGCGGCAGCGTCGGCAGGGACGGCAGGCCGCTGGATGTCGGAATGGATATTTTCCACCGCGGCCTGTGCCTCCCCAGCGACAACAAAATGACCCCCGAGCAACACGATAGGATCATTGAGATCATCCGCGCCTGTTTTGGCTGATACTCTGTGGGGCGGACGCGCATATCGATCCGCTCCGAACATTCCGCAATGGAATCTCATTTTCGGGAGAAAGCTATGGAAACGACCCAAACCAAACGAAAAATCGGAATATACGAACGCTTTTTCAAGCGCTTTTTCGACATTCTCATTTCGGGACTTGCACTGCTCATCCTTTCACCGATCTTCCTTGTGCTGGCGATATTCGTGCGCGTGAATATGGGCAGTCCGATCCTCTTCTGTCAGGAGCGCCCCGGAAAGAACGAGAAAATTTTTAAGCTCTATAAATTCCGCTCCATGAGCGACAAGCGCGACGAAAACGGCAACCTTCTGTCTGACGAAGAGCGCCTCGGCAGATTCGGCAGGCTCCTGCGCAGCACCTCCCTCGACGAGCTGCCGGAGCTGTGGAATATCTTCAAGGGCGATATGTCTCTTGTCGGCCCCAGACCCCTGCTTGTCGAGTACATCCCTTATTATTCCGAGCAGGAGCACCACCGCCACGATGTCCGTCCCGGCCTGACGGGACTGGCACAGATCAATGGCAGAAACGCTCTGACATGGGAAGAAAAATTCGACTACGATCTTGCCTATGTCAATCATATGTCGCTGTTTGCGGACTTGTCCATCCTCTTCCATACGGTGAAAAAGGTTTTTTGCCGTTCTGATATTATTTCCGGCGCGGAATTGAGCAAAATTGCCGGTCGTCTTGACCACGACAGAGAAAAAACGGCGGTGAAGCAATGAATATTCGGCTCCGACCCTTTACAAAAGATGATATCCCCTTAAAAATCCGCTGGGTCAATGACCCGAGCGTGAATCGTTTTTTACATTATCAACTGCCGCTGGAATATGAAAAGACGCTTGCGTGGTTTCATTCTCTTGCCGACCGCACGGATCGCGAGGATTTGGTGATTGAGGCGGACGGCGCGGCGGTTGGAACGATCGGCCTTTTGTCAATCAACCGCTCGGTGATGTCTGCGGAATTCTATATCATGCTGGGCGAGCAGAGCGGAAAAGGGATCGCGCTTGAGGCTTCCAAGCTGCTGATGAAAAGAGCGTTTTGCGAAAAATGCTTACACCGTCTGTATCTTTATACGGAAACCGAAAACATTCGAGCGCAGAGACTGGTCGAAAAACTCGGATTTCAAAAAGAAGGCTGCTTGCGAGACGAGCTGATTCGTTCCGACAAATATGTCAGCAGATTTCTTTATTCCATGCTGAAAGAGGAATATGATGGATTTTTTACAGCTCATTCAGCCGACGCCGATCTATTACCTCGGTGAGGAAGCGAATAATCATATATACATCAAGCGGGATGATCTGCTGCCGTTCTCATACGGCGGTAATAAGCTTCGGAAAGCCGCGCTGTTTTTCGAGGATTTGCAAAAAGCCGATTCGGACTGTGTCGTTACATACGGAAGTGCCTCCTCGAATCACTGCCGCATTGTTGCGAATATGGCCGCTTCGATCGGGATCAAGTGCGTGATCATCAGCACGGAAAACGGGGAAACGACACTGAGCCGATTGCTTTGCAAGCAGTTTGGCTCGGAGACGGTCGTCGTACCGGTCGAGCAGGTTCACGAGACCATCGAGGAAGTCATGCAAGACCTGCGTGCAAGGGACTATAACCCTTATTTCATACAGGGCGGCGGTCACGGAAACCTCGGAACAAGGGCGTATGACCTTGCCTATGATGAAATCAAAAATGACGAAAAGTCCTTGGGACTGACATTTTCCCACATTTTTCACGCTTCGGGTACGGGAACGACGCAAGCCGGCCTGATTTGCGGCAAGCTTCGCCATCAAGATACATTTCGAAAAATCGTCGGGATCAGTATTGCGCGAGCAAACCCCTATGGAGGACAGGTCGTTTCGGACAGCGTGAGCGACTATATGGGTCGTTGTGCTTCGGAGGAAGTCATATTCATCGATGCCTACCGCTGCGGCGGCTACGGGAAATATGATCCCTTTGTCGAGGAAACGATTGACCGTGTTATGACCCGTTACGGAGTCCCACTCGACCCGACCTATACCGGAAAAGCATTTTGCGGAATGCTTCGATACCTGACCGAGCACGAAATTTGCGGCCGGAATATTCTCTTTCTGCATACCGGCGGAACGCCGCTGTATCATGACTGGATGGTAAGACGATGAACATTTTGATTTTAAGCTGCGGAACACGCAATAAAGTTGTGCAATATTTCAAAAGAGCATTGTCCGGAAAGGGCGATGTGATCGCCACGGATTGCAGCAGCTTGGCGCCTGCTCTCTACGATGCCGATCGTTACCACATCGTTCCGAGAATGACCGAGGAGCATTATATCGACTGCATTTTGGAGCTTTGCGAAAAGGAGAGTATTTCCGGCGTTCTGTCGCTGATCGACCCCGAGCTGTCCCTTTTGGCGCAGAATCGGCAGCGCTTCGAAGCAATCGGAGTGACGGTGATCGGCTCGGCGTATGAGCAGTGCGAGCTGGCACTGGATAAGTGGAAAATGTACGCTTGGCTTCGAGACAATGGCTTTGCCTGTGCCAAAACCTACATTGATTTTTCTGAATTTGAGGCAGATTTTGACAGTGGCTCGATCACCTTCCCCGTGTTTGTCAAGCCGCGCTTCGGCAGTGCCAGTATTGCCATCTCCAAGGCGGAGGACATGGAAACGGCTCGATTCCTCTTTTTCCACCAGCCGGATATGATCGTGCAGGAGTTCCTGAACGGGCAGGAGATCGGCGCAGACTGCTATATTGACATGATTTCCCACGAGCCTGTCGCAGTTTTCACGAAGGAGAAGCTGAAAATGCGCGCAGGAGAGACGGACAAGGCACGTTCCTTCCGCGACCCCGTTTTGTTCGAGCTTTTGCGAGTTTTTATTCAAAAATGCGGCTTTACGGCGCAGATCGACATCGATGTATTCCGCATCGACGGAAAGTATTATATCTCGGAGGTCAACCCTCGCTTCGGCGGCGGCTATCCCCATGCCTACGAATGTGGCGTCGACACGCCGAGCATGATTTTGAAGAACCTTTCGGGGCAAATCAATGAGCCTCAAATCGGCCGTTACAACGACGG
>CAZKSR010000029.1:7009-16613 GCA_964555465.1 uncultured Oscillospiraceae bacterium | reverse complement strand
CGGCTCTCTCGGGGAAAGCCGCAGACGGTGCAGGACTGCTGTCAGCGAAAGACCGCCGTCAACGAAAGACTGCCGTCAGCGAAAGACTGCCGTCAGCGAAAGACTGCCGTCAGCGAAAGACTGCCGTCAGCGCAGGGAACCATCTGCGCACGGCTACCGTTTGCGCAGAATTACCGTTTACGCAAGACTACCCTCTGCGCAAGGGAGCAAGGAACGGTGCGACATCGAATATTGTAGCATTGAAATCGTCGGGTGTCAATGATTTTTGAGGAGGTTTTGCAGGAGAAACGCATTTTCGGCGGCAAGGGCACGCAGATGGGTGAGACGGTCGTCGGAGGTGCTTCCCTGCCGAAGAGCAATGTCGATTTGACGGCACAGAGCCTTACAGTCGGCGTCTTTGAGCGAAAGGTAGGCGCTCTGCCCCAGATCGTCCAGAAATGCGCTGACCTTCGGGTCATAGACCACGCCGATCATGGGAACCGATTGCCCTGCCGCAAAGATCAGCGTGTGCAGGCGCATGGAGACGACCAGCGACATCCGCCGTACGAGGGCGAGAACCTCATTTCCGTTGCTCCCGGCGGACAGGAGATGATAGTTTCCCTTCAGCTTTTCGGCGATGGCGCGCGCCGCGGCACCGTCACGCTTCGGCTCCATGCAGTAGAGGATCGGAATCAGACCGTAGGCTTCTCTTGCGTACTCTGCGGCCTCGGCAAAATCGGCAATATGACGATGAAATCCCTCCCACGGGCGGACAGCCAGCATGAGATATTTTTCGCCTTCATGCAGACCGCAACGGCGCAGATAGCGGTCGCTTGCGCCGTCGTCAGACGGGGTGAAGAGAAGGGCAGGGTCGGCGGTCAGACGAATGTTCGGACGGGTCACGCCCAATTTGCGCAAATAATCCTCGGAATAGCGGTCGCGAACCGAGATGACCTCGGCATAGCGGTTCAAAGTCCGCGCGGTCAGCCGGCGATCTGCCTTCTTTGAGATCGGGCCGATGCCGCAGCCGTAGAGCATCACACGGCAGCCTTTTTTCGAAGCCTGTCGGATGCTGTAAAGATAGTAAAGCAGCGAGCGGATGCTGGTGACATCCTGCATCAGTGTGCCGCCGCCGCTGAGATAAACACTGCATCGCTTCATGCGTCTGCCGATCTTGCGCAGACCGAAGGTGTAGAGAGCGTCGACTCCTGCGCCGACCCTCGTCTCCGAGGGGTTGCGGCTCAGAACCGTGATGGGGAGGTCGGGATCGATATGGCGGAGCTGGGAGACGATGATGCTCAAAATGGTATTGTCGCCGCTGTTACCCATACCGTAGGCACCGCAAATCATCACGCCGTCGCGCTTGCGCTGCTTGCGCTCGGTGCGTCGCAAAATCGTCCGATAGATCTCAAGCTGCTTGTCGATCATCGCTTGCAGAGAAAATTCCCACTTGGTTTTTTCGTACAGTGCATCGCCCAGCTCCTTTCGCAGGGCGGCATCGCTTGCCAGGCGGATCATATGCTCCGTGAGTGCCTTGACGTCCTGCGGACGGAAGAGCAGACCGTTTTTGCCGTCGTCGATGAGGTACGGCACGCCGCCGACCTCGGAGGAGATTGTGGCGCAGTGCATCCGCGCCCCCTCCGGCAGGGCGTAGGGGAAGCCCTCGGAAAGTGAGGTCAGACAGTTGACGTCGAGCGCATGGTAGAAGCTGTCGATCTCCTTGACCCAGCCTGCAAAATGCACTGTCCCCGAGGGGCATTTTTCCTCGGCCAGCGCACGAAGCTCCGCACCCTGAAGCCCCTCGCCGGCGATAGCCAGACGGATGCTCGGGCAGACCTTGACCGCTTCGGAAAAGGCAAGAATCAGCGTGGTCATGTCCTTGACGGGATCCAGACGGGCGGCGATACCGAAAACGATGTTGGTTTCGTCAAAGCCCATCTCACGGCGAACCTCCGCACGGGGTCTGACCGGCCGCTCGGCGGAAAAATCGACACCGTTGTGGATGGTATAGATGCGCTGCGGGTCGAAGCCGCGGAAAGCCAGTGTTGTTGCCATGTCGTGCGAGACGGCGATCCATGCGTCGAAGCGCGGCAGGACGTACTTGTTGATGTTGCCGAAGGTCAGAGCCGCAAGGGGACGACCGAGGTAGTCGAGGCGGTAGTCGCTGTGGACGGTGGAAACGAGGGGAATTTTCGCCTGTCGGCGCAGGAGCATTCCCATCATGTTCGCCCGTGCACCGTGGCAGTGCATGATATCGTAGCCGTCGTGCCGCAGCATGGCCAAAATTCGCTTTTTTGTGCGGCCGAGGTGATTGCCTTCGATGACCGTTGTCGGGATGCCGAGCTGACGAGCCTCCTGCGCAAAGGCGCCCTCCGTGAAGCAGACGAGGTGAACGGTCGCGGTGCGGTTCAGCCCCGACAGCAGGGACAAAACATGGGTTTTTGCGCCGCCGACATCGCCGCCGGAGATCAGATGGATGATTTTCATAGGCCCTTTTCCTCTTGCTTTTTCGTATGCAATACGATATAATAATATGGATTGCATTGATTGTACTATATTTTCGGAAAAGAAGCAATCCCAACAGGAGGTATTTTATGAAAATTTTTGGAAAAGGCGGAAAGCTCAACATCATCGACGTCATCGTGATCCTGATCGTCGTTGCTGCATTGGCCTTTGTTGCCGTCCGTTTTGTATTTAACGCAAGCGCCGAGGCTGACGACGCCGAGGAATCGAACCCTTCTCCGAGCATCACCTTCACCGTCAACTGCGAGCAGACCGATGCGACGCTCGCGCGGAGCATCATCGCCTCTCTGGAGGGCGGCGAAATGGACTACAAGGGCGAGGCGGTCACGACCACTCGCATCTATAACTCCTACAAGCTTTATGACGCATATCTGACCGATTGGAGCTACGACGAAGAAACGAGGATGCTCGTGCTGACGATCGAGGCATCTGCAGAGCCGAATGAAGGCTCCTACACCCTCGGTACGCAGGAGATCCGTCTCGGCAAGGAATTCATCGTCAAGACGCTCAGCGTGGAGATTACCGGCTATGTCAGCAGCATGGAGATCGCCCGATGAGTGAGTTGATCCGTAGCAGCCTCCTTTGGCGGCTCTGCGTTGCGCTGTGCCTGTGGCTTCGCCGCTCGTGGCTCGGCAGATTTTTCGCTGCCGTGAAGCGGGCGTGGTGTGCCTCGGGAACGTACCGCCTCTTTGCGAGGCTTTTGACCGCACCGTCCCTGGCGGATCGCTCGAGGCTGCGCCGCTTTCTCGACCGCCGAAATCGGGAGCTGCGCAAAAGCGGACGCCGTTGGAAGGAATACAAGGAGGGCAGCCTCTTCTGCCGCGCGCTCGGCGCAGCTTGGCAGAAGGGGAAGGAAAGCTTTTTCCTCGGCGGCCTGCTGAGAAATGGCGTGACGGCTGTCCTGCTCGTCTTGATCGCGGCCTATGCGCCCATTGACTATGTCCTGCGGGAAATCGTGTGCTGGAGCACCCTCGCCTCCGTCTGGGACGAGCTTTTGATGGTGTTTTGCATTTTTTGGATTGCCCGTCAGCGTATGACGGCGAAAAAGCCCATGCGCAGCCGCCTGACCTCTCTCGATCTTTCCCTCGTGATTTACGTCCTCTGCGGCCTTGCCCTGCTGACCTATTGCTATGCGGACGATTGCTTCGGCATCAATTTCACGGGCTTCCGCGCCTCCATGCAGTACATTCTGCTCTTCTTCCTTGTCACTCGCCTCATCCGCGACGAGCGCGATTTCCTGCTGATGTACAAGGTGATGGTCGCCGTCGCCTTCCTCGTCGCCCTTTACGGAATCTGGCAGTTCATCATCGGCGTGGAGATCCCCTCGAACTGGACGGATCAGGCTGAGGGCGCCGTCCGCACCCGTGTTTTCTCCATTTTCCCCAATCCGAACATCATGGGGGCGTATATGATCCTCTTTGCGCCCATGGCCATCGGCATGGCCTATGCTACCGATGACTTGGCAACGAAGGTCTTTTACTGGTTCTGCGGCCTGTGTATGTGTCTGGGCTGCCTGTTCACCATGTCCCGCGGGGCGTGGCTGGGGCTGGCCGTCGCCGCCGTTCTGTTTGCCCTCATCGTCGACCGTCGACTCTTTGCCATGATCGTCTGCGCTGCGGTCGTCGCCTGCTTCCTGCCCTTTGTCCGCAGCCGCATCTCCTATCTCTTCACGGACGAATTCAAGGCTTCCAACGAAGCCGGCGGCCGTGCAAAGCGCTGGAGCACCGCCATGTCCTATCTGGATGACTACGACTGCTGGGATGTCGGCCTCGGCTACGGAATGTACGGCGGTGCCGTGGCGATGCAGAATCAGATCAATCCCGGGTTTATGTATAAATATGTTGACAATTATTATGTCAAGATTTTGGCGGAAAACGGCATCATCGGACTGAGTGCCTTCCTGACGAGCGTGCTCGGCCTGATTTGGAACGGTGCCCGCGCCTGCGGCAAAACCGCGAAAACGCCCTATCTGCCGCTCTGTGTCGGAATGTTGGCAGGACTGATCGGCGTTCTGGTGCAGAGCTTCTTCGAGAGCATCTGGGAGGAGCCGTATATGATGGCGCTGTTCTTCGCCGTCGCCGGAATGTTGATCTATATCGGCTTCTTCCGCCGTCTCAATCGCTTCCCAATCACTCTAAAGAAAGAAGGAAACGGCCATGTTTGAAATTACCTTCCGCTTCGAAAACGGCGACGAGCCGGTCGCCATCGACGCTTCCTTTGACGAAACCCTTCTGGAAACCGCGCGGAAGGCCAATGTTGCCATCGATGCTCCGTGCTCCGGTAACGGCTCATGCGGCAAATGTCGGGTGAAAATTCTCTCCGGCGAGGTCGACGGCTTGCAGACCTCCCACATCTCCGATGAGGAATTTGCCGAGGGCTGGCGGCTGTCGTGCTGCACCAAGCCCCTGTCGAATGTCGAGGTTCTCGTGCCCGACATCGCCTCGGCCTACCGCAGCCGCATGAAGACCGCAGACCTGTCGAGCGGTGAAGAGGTTCGCATTTTCGAGGACTTGATGCAGCAGGTGAAGGACGCCGGAATTTCCTTTTCCAACGGCTTCGTCTACCACGACATCGACCTCGACGAGCCGACGCTGGACGACACCATGCCCGACAACGAGCGGCTCATGAATACCCTGCAAAGCGTCACCGGCTGCAATATCACCCTGCCGTTCTATCCTCTGCGCCGCCTGCCCCGTTCCCTGCGTGAGGCGAATTACCACCTGCGGGTCTGGGGCGACCGCAAGGGCGACCGCCTGAAGGTCTACAGCTTTTCGCCCGTCGAGTCGCCCATCCCCCTGTGCGGCCTTGCGGTGGATATCGGCACGACGACTGTCTCGGGCGTCCTCTTCGACATTCTCAACGGCAAAATACTCGCCAAGGCAAGCTGTGGCAACGGGCAGATCCGCTACGGTGCGGACGTTATCAACCGCATCATCGAGCAGGTCAAGCCCGGCGGCATCAAAAAATTGCAGGATGCCATCATCAAGGAAACGCTCAATCCTCTGATCGCAACGCTTTGCCATCAGGCCGGCGTCCGCGCTAAGCGCATCGTCCGCATGAGCGTCGCCGCCAACACGACCATGAACCACCTGTTTGTGGGCGCGCACGCCGACCCCATCCGTACCGAGCCGTATATTCCGGCCTTCTTCGCCTGTGAACGGCTCTATGCGTCCGACCTCGATCTGCCCATCCATCCGAACGCAAGAATCCGAATTGCCCCGAACATCGGCTCGTACGTCGGCGGCGATATTACCGCAGGAGCCTTTGCGTCGATGCTCTGGGATCGGGATGAGCTGTCGCTTTTGATCGACCTCGGCACCAACGGCGAGATAGTCTTCGGCAATCGGGATTTCCTGATCTCCTGCGCCTGCTCCGCAGGGCCTGCCTTCGAGGGCGGCGATATCTCCTGCGGTATGCGTGCAACCGACGGCGCCATCGAATCGTGCACCATTGACCCGCAGACCATGCAGCCGAGCTTCGGTATCATCGGCGGCGGCAAGCCCGTCGGTCTGTGCGGAAGCGGCATCATCGACACCATTGCCGAGCTGTTCGGCGCCGGTATCATCAACGCCAAGGGGAACTTCGTCCGAGAGGGCAGCCGTGTCGCCCACGACCGCTACGGCAGAGGCCGCTTCATTTTGGCGACCTCCTCGGAATCCGCAACCGGCCGTGAGATCGCACTGACCGAGGCCGATATCGACAATTTTATCCGCGCCAAGGGTGCCATCTATTCCGCCATCGACACCCTGCTCTCCGCCATGGATATGGACGAGAGCGTGCTGGAGGCGGTCTATGTCGCAGGCGGCATCGGCAGCGGCATCAATATGCGTAACGCCGTGCGCATCGGAATGTTCCCGAATGTGCCGCTGGAGCTGTTCCGCTATATTGGCAACTCCTCCTTGACCGGCGCCTACGCCATGGCCATGAGCGATGAGGCCAACCAAAAGGTCGAGGAGCTGGCCAAGACGATGACCTATATGGAGCTGTCCACTCACCCGGGCTACATGGATCGCTTCGTCGCTGCCTGCTTCCTCCCCCATACCGACGCTGCCCGTTTCGACCCGTTGTAAGATCGGAGAATCATATGGAAAATCACAAGGAAGAAGTGCCGTTTGCGCACTATCGGGCGTTGTTTTCGGCGGCGGATGCGCAGGAGATCGGCGCCCGTACCGGCCTCGCCTTTGAAAACGGCGGCTTTTGTCTCAAGCTTTTGGGCACGGATTATTTCCTTTCCCATCCGGATTATTCGGCGGATGAGAAGCTGCCACTGCCGCTTCAGACCTTTTTGCTGCGGTATCTGCTGGAGGGAAAGCCTACCCCTGCCACGCAGGACTTTCTCACCTTCCGTGAGATGCCGTGGGGCGAATTGTATATTCAGCCCTTCACCGGCCGCGTTCTGACCCGTGCCGCGTTCACCTTCGGCACGCGGCTCGAAAAATTCCGCGCCGCCGCCGAACGCCTCGGCGGTCTGCCGCTAAACCGCGGCGATGCGGGGTTTGAATTCGACTTTTTGGGCAATTATCGTCTGCGCCTGCTCGTCTGGGAGGGCGACGACGAGTTTCCGCCCAATGCCCAACTGCTTTATTCGGCAAATTTCGCAGACGGCTTCGCCGCCGAGGATCGTGTCGTGGCCGGAGATCTGCTGATCAACGCACTGAAAGCCAAGCTTTAAGGAGAACACTATGGAATTCATTTACAAAGGACTGCAGGGTACGCTGGAGCATCTGCGTGTGACCGACGAGGAGGTCGACCGCCAGCTCGAACGCCTCAAGGATCAGGAATTTCCCGACATGACGCCCGAAGAGCTGCGGCAGAGCGTCGCGGAGACGTTGCGCTCGTACTACGAAGGCCGCGCCGAGGAGGAGCTGCTCGACCGCCTGATCCGTGCCGCCGCCGACACGCTGGACTATACTCCCACCGCCGAAGAAATTGACGAGAACGAAAAAGAGCAGTTTGCCTCTCTTGCGGCGCAGCTTGCGCAAAGGCACCTGACCGTGGAGGCATATTGCAGCTTTATGAACACCACCGAGGAGCAGCTTCGGGCGGATCTCCGCGCCGATGCCGAACGGCTGGTCAAGGTTCGTGCCGCCATTGAACGCATCGTCGAGCTGGAGGGCATCGAGGCTACGCAGGACGACATCAACGCCGCCTGCGAGGAAATCTGCCGTGCCAACAATCTCTCCGCCGAGCAGCTTCAAGAGCTTTATGACGACGCTTTTGCGGAATCGGTTCGCTTCGCCGTCGTCTCCGACAAGGCGCTGAAGCTCGTCCGTGCCGCCGCCGTCATCACCGAGGTCACGCTTTAATCGATCAAAATACGAAGCCGCAAGCCAAGACAGTCCGTCTCGGCTTGCGGCTTTTCGCTGCTTTATGAAGCTACGTTTCTTCGTTCTTTTCCGTCACAGGCAGGGTGGTAAAGGTCGGCGCGGTGAAATCGATCCGCAAAAGCTCCTGCTTCACCTTGCCCCCCGAGCGATATTGCACGAGCAGCCCCGTTTTCTTGTCCAGAAGGATGGTGGCGGCATCCTCGGTGCCGTCGATCACGCGATAGGCATCGCACAAGCCGAAGGCTTCCACCTTTTCATCGGGGGCGATCTTAAAGGAAGCCTCGTTCTGAAGAGAGAAAAGATCGGACGGATAGAGGAAGCGAAGCACCTCGGTGACGGGAAAGAGGGCGGTAAGAGCGCCGGCACTGTCCGGCACGGGCGTCCAGTCCTCCGGCATGACCTGCGGCCAATATGCGTAAAACAGCGTATATTCGCCGCTTTCGTCATAATAGAACAGATAGTGATCCAGATAGCCCGAACGGAAATAGGCAGTGCGGTTCTCTGCGTCGATCATGGCGAGTGAGGGCAATTCCTCCCGTTCGGACTGCCACTCAAGCTGCACGGACGGCAGGAGCGGCAGAATGGTCGAGGCATCGGAAAGATCAATTTTTTCCATGCCGTCGGGCGTTCCCAAGCCCGTCGGCAGCGTCACCGACTCGGCCTCGGTCGTCCCGACGGGCTCGGGCGGATTTGTCGTAACGGCTTCGGCGGTGGTTGTCTGCTCGGCGGTGGTATCTGCTTTCTGCGCTGCGCAGGCGGATAGGAGCATGACCGATAAGAGCAAAAGCGCAGTGATTTTTCTCATTTCAATTCGCCTCCGATAAATTATTGTGCCCCTGCTGCTTGAGCCAGATCTTCATGACGATGCTGTGCGGCAGGAGCTTGACCAAACGCACCTGCCAACGGATGCGTGCGCCGTGAACGGAGACGTCCTTTTTGCTGCGATAAAGATCATGCAGAGCCGTTGCCATCACATCCTTTGCCTCATAAATGTGATTATAATAGGTCACGGCGTCGGTGCTGGTTTTCAGCGCATGGTCGAAAAATTCGGTTT
This sequence comes from uncultured Oscillospiraceae bacterium, assembly GCA_964555465.1. GTDB lineage: Bacteria > Bacillota > Clostridia > Oscillospirales > Oscillospiraceae > JAZOXB01. The sequence continues at coordinate 7,730 of CAZKSR010000029.1, read as the reverse complement.
TGACCCAGCCGGGGCAAACGGCCATCACACGGATGCCGCGTGGCTGCAGCTCGCGCGCAAGCGAACGGGTATAGCTCAGGACGAACGCCTTTGTCGCGGCGTAGGTGTTCAGATAGGGAACGGGCTGGAAGGCCGACAAAGAGTCGAGATTCATGATCTTCGCTCCGCGGCGCAGATACGGCAGAGCAAGGTCGGTCACGGCGACAAGAGCCTTGCAGTTCAGGTCGATCATTTTGAGAGAATCGTCCAGGGGGATCTCGTCATAGCGGCCGAATTTCCCAAAGCCTGCGATGTTGGCGAGCAGAGCGACATTCGGCTTGACCGCCGCCAAAAGGTCGGAAAAATGTCGAAGCGCATCCGGCTCGGTCAGATCAAGGGCAATCGGACGGACGGGACAGGGAAGGAGGGCTTGCAGCTCTTCGAGGCGTTCGGTGCGCCGAGCGATGACCCAAATCTCCTCAAACTGCTCCCATGTCGGGAGCTGAAGGGCAAATTCTCTGCCCATGCCGGAGCTTGCTCCGGTGATAATGGCGATTTTTTTCATGGTTCCTCCTTTGTGAAAAATCATGGGACAGGTTGACATAATTTTCGAGCGCCATTCGCGACACAGTCGCTCCCGCACGCACCCGTAGGGCAGGCAGACCACGGCGTGCCGCCGATCCCGCACGCACCCGTAGGGCAGGCAGACCTCGGCGTGCCGCCAGCCACACGCACCTCCGTA
>CAZKSR010000029.1:0-6909 GCA_964555465.1 uncultured Oscillospiraceae bacterium | reverse complement strand
CGCACCCGTAGGGCAGGCAGACCTCGGCGTGCCGCCAGCCACACGCACCTCCGTAGGGCACGCCGACCCCGATAGCGCCATTGCGATCACAGCCCAATTCAAGGGTGCAAAGCGCATTTGATGCGTCGCTTGAAATCAAACCGTGGCGGCGATTGCGGTAAGGGCAAGGTCGACCTCCTCGGCGGTCGTGGCGTGGCCGAGGGAGAAGCGGACGACACCACGGGGGAAGGTACCGAGCGTCTTATGTGCTGACGGGGCGCAGTGCAGACCGCAGCGGGTCAGAATTCCGAAGGTCTGCTCCAGATCATCGGCGGCCTCCGCATTGTCTCGGTTAACATAATCCAGAGCGATGACACCGACCCGATCCTCCGTACGAGGGCTTCCGACCAAGCGGACGCCTCGGATCGTTTGCAAGCCTTCCAAGAAGCGGCGCGTCAATTCGACCTCGTGGGAGCGATGGGCGGCAAGGCCGATTTGGTTTACATAATCCATTGCTGCAGACCACCCGTAAATTCCGGGCAGGTTCGGCGTACCGCTTTCGAAGCGGTCGGGCAGATACGGCGGAAGCTCCTCGGAATCGGACATACTGCCCGTTCCGCCGGCAATCAGGGGGTCGAGCTTTTTCGCGAATTCCTCGGAGACGAGTAGCGCGCCGATCCCCTGCGGCCCCAGCAGCCCCTTGTGTGCCGGGACGGAGAGCGCGGAAAGACCGAATGTCGCAAAATCCACCGGAATATGACCGGCACTCTGCGCCGCATCAAGAAGGAAATCGATCCCGTGAAGTTTACATAACTTTCCGACTGCTTTGGCGTCCTGTATCGTGCCGCAGACGTTCGAGGCGTGACACAGGACGAAGAGGCGAGTATTCGGGCGGATCAGCGGTTCGATGGCGTCAAGCTGCAAGTGTCCCTCGGCATCGCACGGCACGCGGTCAAAGTCCACGCCGCGCTGCACCAGCGGCCGCATGACGGCGTTGTGCTCCATGGAGCTGACGAGAACATGGTCGCCCGGTCGCAGAATGCCCTTTATGGAAAGATTCAGGGCGGCAGTGTTTCCTGCGGTCAGAAGCACCCGTTCGGGCTGATCGTGGTGAAAAAACTCGGACAGCTTTTCCCGAAGCAGCAGCGTTTCCAGCCCGGCCTCCTGCGCGGGGGCGTAGACCCCACGGTTAATATTCACTCCGATTTCTTCAATATAATATTTCATCCGCTCACCGACCTGCGGCGCTTTCGGCAGAGAGGTGGCGGCGTGGTCAAAATAAAGCAAGGTGCGTTCCTCCTTTTGAACTATTATAGCAGACCCTCCGCCGTTTCGCAAGGAGGATGGTATATTTTCATTCCGCTCCGCGAAAAAATGCTTGACATCTCTTGAAATAACCGTTATACTGTGATTAGGACAACGGCGCACAAGCGTCTCATGCCCAAATATTGATTCATAAGGAGAAAGAAATGAAAAAGGACAATTTTTTCAAGCGAAATTGGCTGGTCATGCTCTGCAGCCTGCTGATCGGCGCTGCGGCGGTCGTGCTGAGCGCTCTCGGCAACCCCAAAAACATGGGCTTCTGCATTGCCTGCTTCCTGCGTGACATCGCCGGCTCTCTCAACCTGCATCAGTTCGACAAAACCCAGTATTTCCGTCCGGAGATCGTCGGCATCGTCGTTGGTGCGATGCTGATGGCAATGGTCGGCAAGGAGTTCAAGCCCAAGGGCGGCAGCTCTCCGATCCTTCGCTTCACCCTCGGTGCGGCGGTCATGGTCGGCGCACTGGTTTTCCTCGGCTGCCCCCTGCGTATGGTCATCCGCATCGGCGGCGGCGACCTGAACGCCATCGTCGGCCTGGTCGGCTTCGTGATCGGCATTTTGGTCGGCATCCTCTTCCTCAAGAACGGATTCTCCCTCGGCAGAGCCTATAAGCAGACCAAGGTCGAAGGCATGGCCTTCCCCGTCATGCTGACCTTCGGCTTCATTCTCACCTTCATCGGTGCAAGCTTCTTTGCCACCTCCACCGGCGGCCCCGGCTCCAAGTATGCACCGTGGCTCGTTGCCCTCGGCATCGGCCTCGTCGTCGGTGCGTTGGCGCAGAGAAGCCGCCTGTGCATGGTCGGCGGCATCCGTGACGCCGTCATGTTCAAGGAATTCGGCCTGCTGGTCGCTTTTGTCTGCATCATCGTTGCGGTCATGGGCGGCAATGTGATCCGCGCGTTGGTCGAAGGCGTGCCTGTCAGCGAATATCTCAAGTTCAGCTTTGAAGGTCAGGAAATCGCTCACACCGAATGGCTGTGGAATATGCTCGGCATGATGGTCGTCGGCTGGGGCTGCTGCTTGCTCGGCGGCTGCCCGCTGCGTCAGCTCGTTCTGGCCGGTGAGGGCAATTCCGACTCCGCCGTCACCGTCCTCGGCATGGTCGCCGGTGCTGCCGCTGCGCACACCCTTAAAACAGCTTCCTCCGCCGGCGGCATCGACGTGAACGGCGATGTTGCAACGATTGCTTGCCTCGTATTCCTGCTCATCGTCTCCTTGACCCATCTGAAGAAGGAGAACTGAGCCATGGTCGACGCAAGAGGCTTGGCCTGTCCGCTGCCCGTTTTGAAGGTACAGCAGGCGGTCAAAAAAGACAACCCCACCAAGCTGGAGGTTATGGTCGACAACGCACCTGCCGTGCAGAACGTCACCCGTTTTGCCAATAACTCCGGCTACAGCGTTTCGGTGGAGGAGCTGGAGGACGAAGAGTTCTGCCTGACCTTAACAAAGAAATGACGCATTACATCGCGACCTTCCACACCCACCTTGCCGCGCTCAAGACTCATCGGAATCTGACGCGGCAGGGGGTGGAGGCGAGAATGTCGCCCGTGCCGAGAAAAATTTCCTCCTCCTGCGGCACCTGTGTGCAGTACCATGCCGAAGAGCCGCTGGAGCACAGCATGGACGAGGATGTCGAGGCGATCTACTCGATGGATCACGATCGCCCCTCGCTCTGGAAGGAATTCAAATAAAAACAGCATCCGCATGACCTTGAAACGGTCATGCGGATGCTTTTTGAATTTGAGGTCGATATTGCGTAAAAAGCGGATAAGCGTTTGCACCTTTCGGCTTTCATTCCGCCTTTTTCGGGCAGAGTCCTTCGATCACGGGGACGAAGAGGATGCTGATGAAGCAAGCGGTGAAGCCGCCGTTATACAGGCAGAAGCCGCCGTGCAGATCAGGCACGCTCGTCACGAGGAGGAAGTGCGCTGCGCCGGCCAAAATGCCCCAGCCGAAGCCGAATTTACCGGCAATCGGTGAAAGACCGTTGGCAAAGCAGAGACCGACGACGATAGCCTGCGCATTGATGGCCTGTGCATACTCCCTACCGAGAAGGTCGGCGCTGACCCATTTCATTGCAAAGGAAGCGAGGACGTAGCCCACCATGATCGGCAGGACGTTGCCCGGGTGACTGCCGGAGCAGACACAGGCGAGCATACAGAAAATGCAGCCGAAGGTGACGGCATTGAAGGTCGCCCCGATGAGGTTATAGTACAAAACGATGAACAGACCGTACACGCCGACATTCAGAAGCGTCGTTGCAGGGCCGTATTTCTGCGAAAAGTCGACACTGTGGCCGGAATCCTTCAAAAGCTGCCAATAGCCCTTCGGCGTAGCACCCATGCAAAGCGCAAGCACGATGCACAGAGCGAAAAGAACGAAGCAAAAGACGTTTGTGATCGGCCACGAGGCGACGGAAAGGTCGGTTGTTGCGCCGCCGGGAACACTCACGCCGAGCACCTTGAAGAGCGTTGCGCGCAGGAAGAAGGCCGTCAAGCCCAGCGGAAGAGCCGCCGAATACAGCGAAAAGCCCTTGTGCGCCTTTGGCGAGTGACCCAGTCCGAAGGCCAGAACGAAGCCGACGAAGATGCCGATGAGGGCAGCCGCAAGAAGCCCAAGCCAACGGAAGCCGATCAGCTCGGTGCTTGGATAGCGCAGGAGAAGGTCGGAGAAAAGGGGCGCCAGACCGGTCGTGAAGACCATGGCGTTGACCTGCGTGGACGGGCTGACGCGCTTGACGGCGCAGTAAAGCAGGACGCCGAGGAAGCCGAACCAGAGGTTGATGACGTTGATGCCCCAGAAGGCAAAGCCTGCCGTGAGCAAAAATGCAATGACCGAGGCGGCATTGGGCTTGACCTTCGGCAAGCAATACATCACCGTGACGATCAGGCAGACCAGGCCGGCATTCAGGAAGGCACCGGAATAGCCGCCGAGGTCAAAATAGTTCGTCGAAACCTTGCAGGTCGATTTTTGAATGTTCCAAAAGCCTTCGAAGACAGTGTTTCTGTCCGGCATGAGCGGAGCGGCGATCAAAAACGCAAGCGTAAAGAGCGCAAAGAGGCACTTCAAAAAGGTGCTCGGCTCCGAAATTTTCAGCTTGGTCACATCGTCACCGCCTTTTTAGGCGCGCTCCGCCGCCTCGATGACGTGCTTCATGAGCACGGAGGTCGTCACGCTGCCCACGCCGCCGGGTACGGGGGTGATGGCCTCAACGATCGGCTCGACCTCGGCAAAGACGGCGTCGCCGGCGATGGCACCCAGGCCGCCTCGGGCATTGGGCTTGTTCTCGTCCCAGTTGATGGAGACGTCGATGACGATCTGACCGGGACGCACGAAGTCCTTGGTCAGGGAGTTCAGAACGCCGGCGGCGGAGACGAGAATGTCGGCGTTGCGGCAAATCTCGGCCGTGTTCACGGTCTTGGTATGGCAGACGGTGACGGTGGCGTTCTTGGCCATGAGCATCATGGCGGCAGGCTTGCCGACGACGAGGCTGCGGCCGATGACGACGGCGTTTTTGCCCTTGCAGTCGATGCCGTAGTAGTCCAAAATTTCCATGCAGGCGGCAGGTGTGCAGGGGGCAAAGCCGAGATCGGCGCGGCCTTCGAACACACCGGCGTTGGAAAGGTCTGTCATGCAGTCAACGTCCTTTTTCGGGTCGAGGCGGTTGCAGATTTCGTCCGTGTCGGCCTTGAGATGCTTGGGAAGCGGACGGAACATCAAAACGCCGTGGATCGACTCGTCGGCGTTGAGCTTGTCGATCTCAGCCAGAACAGCTTCCTTCGAGGCGTCCTCGGGCAGGACAAATTTTTTGACCTCAATGCCGATCAGCTCTGCGCGCTTCGTTGCGCCCTTTTCATACGACAGGTCGCTGGGGTTCTCACCGATGCGCAGAATACCGAGCGTCGGGACGGTTCCCTTTTCCTTCAGGGCGTTGGCACGGTCGATGAGTTTTGCGTTCAGGGCATCGGTGACTTCCTTGCCCAACAGTTGCTTTGCCATAATCAATTCCTCCTTATTTGAAGAAGCCGTTCTTCACAGTCTCAAAGATTTCGTCTGCGAGCTTGCCGTAGTTTTCCAGCATCGCGAGGCATTTTGCGTTGAGCTCTTCGGCATATTCCCGATTTTTCAGGGTTTTTGTGTTGATGAAGACGTTCAGAGAAGCGGCCTGCATCGCGCTCTTGACGATGACGGCACCGCAGCCGGCGTCGGAGACAGCCAGACGGCTGCCCTTTTCGGCAAAGACCTTGATGGCGTCGAGTGCCTCGCAGCACAGCTCCATAATGTGCACGGGAACCTTGCAGGCGGTGACGGTGGCCTCCTCCATGACGGCGTCACGGGTGGGGTCATCCTTGGGGATGCCGTATGCCTTGGCCAGCGGAACGAAGCCCTCCGCATCGGCAGGGACTTGGTCAAGCAGCTCGGCTTGCAGAGCGTCGCATTTTGTCATAAGGGCACGGATCTCGTCCTCGACCTCGGCGTATTTCTTCTTGCCGACGGTCAGAGAGCCGACCATATTGCCCAGAGCCGTGCCGATGGCGCCGACCAGCGCAGCGGCACCGCCGCCGCCGGGGGCAGGCTCGTTGGAAGCCAGAACCGTGACGAATTCACGGCAGGATTTGGTTGTCATATCCATGGATGGTACTCCTTTTTCGGTGAATCATGATAGAAAATATGTCACATTGTAACGAGGGTAGCTTGCTTCGGCATCTCCGCAGCGACGCAAACAGATGCTTCCTGCGCTGTCGGAACGGGGATGAGGCGCGGAAGCGAAGAATGTCGGACGGAAGCAGACGATTTTTGTCAGCCTATCCGTCCTCTTTCCGCAGGGGCAACGGGGAGATCACGGGCTTGCCGTCGCGATCGAGCAGGACGGTCAGACCTCCGGTGTAACCGGCATGATGATAGAAATAATTCACGCCCGTGACGGTGTCGACCCAGATTTCGTTGCCGGAGCAGAGGCCGTCCGTGTGAATACGGACAAAGCGTTGTTCTTTCTTTGCCAACTGTTGTAACTCCCTTCCTTTTGAAAAGCTCCGGCGGGGACGCCGCCGGAGCTTTGGTTGCATTAGAACAGGCCGGAAACCTTGCCCGTCTCGGTGTCGACGTCGACACGGCGGTAGGCAGGATCGGCGGCGGTGCCGGGCATCATGGAGATGGTGCCGGCCATCGGGCAGAGGAACTTTGCTCCGCCGTACTCCAGAATGTCACGCACGGCCAGACGCCAGCCGGTGGGAACGCCCTTCTTGGTGGGGTCGTCCGACAGAGACAGGTGTGTCTTGACCATCATGGTGCAGTAGTCGGCATACTTCGGATCCGTCTCGAAGCGCTTGGCCTTCTCGAGAGCAAGCGGTGCCCAGTCGACGCCGTCGGCGCCGTAGACTTCCTTGGCAATGCGCTCGACACGCTCGCGCAGAGGCATATCCAGATCGTACAGGAACTTGACCTCGACCGGCTCCTCGCAAGCCTCGACGACGGCCTGTGCCAGCTCGACGGCACCTTCACCGCCGTAACGCCAGTGGTTGGACTCGGCGCAGCGGACGCCATGCTCGGCGCACAGCTTCTTCAGCAGGGCCACCTCAGCGTCGGTATCGGTGTAGAAGCGGTTGAT
>CAZKSR010000028.1:2054-16911 GCA_964555465.1 uncultured Oscillospiraceae bacterium | reverse complement strand
CTTTGTCTCCGTTCATGCGCCTGCCGTCGACGGCGGCAAGCTGATCAGCGCCGAGAACATCGCCAAGATGAAGGACGGCGTCGTCATCATCAACACCTCTCGCGGCTCCAACTGCGACGAGGCCGCTCTGCTGGCCGCACTCGAAAGCGGCAAGGTTCGCGCCGCCGGTCTGGACGTCTATAACGAAGAGCCCTCCGCGAACAAGGCACTGTACAGCCACCCCATGGTTTCCTGCACGCCGCATATCGGCGCCGCCACGCAGGAAGCCCAGAAGCGCATCGGCACGGAGATCGTCTCCATCATTGAGAATTTCTGATACTCTATTACAGGGAGGAAGCGCCGCTTCCTCCCATACATAACGAAAAAGGAGATCATATTTATGAACGCATATGTCCAGCGTACCATCGAAGATGTCCGCAAGAAGCACGGCAATGAGCCGGAGTTCGTTCAAACCGTTGAGGAAGTTCTTTCTTCCCTGTCTCCCGTGATCGATAAGCATCCCGAATATGAGAAGGTCGACCTCCTCGGCCGCATGGTCGAGCCGGAGAGAATGTTTACCTTCCGCGTCGTCTGGGTCGATGACAACGGCCTGACGCACACCAATATCGGCTACCGTTGCCAGTTCAACGGCGCCATCGGCCCGTATAAGGGCGGCCTGCGCTTCCAGAAGAATGTCAACCCGAGCATCATCAAGTTCCTCGGCTTCGAGCAGACGTTCAAGAATTCCCTGACGGGACTTCCCATGGGCGGCGGCAAGGGCGGCTCCGATTTTGACCCTGCCGGTAAGTCCGATGCCGAGATCATGCGCTTCTGCCAGAGCTATATGACGGCGCTGTACCGCTACATCGGGCCGGATATCGACGTTCCGGCCGGTGATATGGGCGTCGGCGGCCGTGAGATCGGCTACCTCTTCGGCCAGTACCGCAGACTGAAGGGTGTCTGGGAGAACGGCGTCCTGACCGGCAAGGGCTTCAGCTACGGCGGCTCTCTGACCCGTCCGGAGGCTACGGGCTATGGTGCCATGTACTATCTGCAGGAGGTTCTCAAGCACGAGGGCGAGAGCATCGAGGGCAAGACCATCGCCTGCGCCGGCTTCGGCAATGTCACATGGGGCATCTGCAAGAAAGCCCATCAGCTCGGCGCCAAGGTCATTACCCTGTCAGGCCCCGACGGATACATTCTCGATGAAGAGGGCGTCTCGTCCTCGATGGAGAAGGTCGATTATCTCCTGACCATGCGCTCCTCCGGCCGGAACCGCGTGCAGGACTATGCCGAAAAATTCGGCGTGCCGTTCTTCCCGGGCGAAAAGCCGTGGGGCGTCAAGGCCGATGTCATTATGCCCTCGGCCATGCAGAACGACGTCAAGATGGAATCCGCCGAGAAGATCGTCGCAAACGGCGTGAAGTATTACATCGAGGTCGCCAATATGCCCACCACCAACGACGCTCTGGCCTACCTGATGAGCCAGAAGAACATGATCGTCGCCCCCTCGAAGGCGGTTAACGCCGGCGGCGTCGGTGTCTCCGGTCTGGAGATGGCGCAGAACTCCGAGCGTCTGGTCTGGACGGCCGAGGAGGTTGATGCCCAGCTCAAGAAGATGATGCAGACCATCCACCGCGTCTCAGCCGAGGCCGCCGAGGAATACGGTCTGGGCTATAACCTCGTCGCAGGTGCCAATATCGCCGGCTTTAAGAAGGTCGCAGAGGCCATGATGGAGCAGGGCATCTTCTGATCCGAAAAACCGATTCAAAGCTTCGCTTCCGTCGGTAATCGGTATGATCCGTTACTTCATAAAAGCGATCCCACTCCTGCTAAGCAGGAGTGGGATTTTTTCGCCCCGTTCGTGTCGTCTCCTTCCGCTGCACCCCCGTAGGGCACGCCGCCGCCAATGGCTCCACCCTACGGGGGGAGCTGTCGGCGCAGCCGACTGAGGGGGGGCAAATGCACTGCAATCACGATACAAGCCGCCACGCACCGCACCCCGTAGGGCGCGCCGCCGCCAATGGCTCCACCCTACGGGGGAGGAGCTGTCGGCGCAGCCGACTGAGGGGGGCAAATGCACTGCAATCACGATACAAGCCGCCATGCACTGTACCCGTAGACCGCGCCGACCCCGGCGCGCCCTACGGAGAGGGAGAACCGCGCCGCTCGGAAGGTCGCATCGGGCGGTATATCTCACGACAGCATATGCGGTGCGCTGAGTTGCTTTTTGCGTTGGATTGTGCTATAATGTGACAAAATCAACGCAAGAAAGGAATTTTCAAATGAAACCGAAAAAAATCATCGCGCTGCTGCTGGCCCTTGCGGTGCTGCTGTCTCTGGCGGCCTGCGCCGCGCAGAAGGAAGAGAAGGATGTTTCCGGCTTCTATGCGCTTGTCTCCGCCACAATCGGAGACGAAGAGCTCGACGCCGAGGCTCTTGCGTGGAAGGATTATGACCTCTTCGTTTGGCTCCGCGAGGACGGGGATGCCGTCTTCTTTAACGGTACCGCGCTGATCTACGGCACATGGAAGAACGGCAAGCTCACCACCGACGACCAAGCCCTGTCCTTCTCCGCCGACGGCAAAACGCTGACCCTGACTGCGGCAGAGGGCGAGCTGATCTTCAAGCGAAGCGACAGGGAAACCGATTTGGATGAGCTGCAAAAAGCCTTGGACACGCCGCGAGAGATCGGCTACTTCCTATTTGAGAGCACCGATCGCGAGGATTTCGGCGGCGAGGGTGCCTTTGCCCTCCTCTATGCCGATGGCACGGGCTGGCTCTGCAACGGAAAGAGACTGACGGCCGTCACATGGAAGGACGGCGAGCTTTACATCTCCGCGCCCGAATACTCCATTGACGTTGAAGTATTCTACCCCTACACCGTTACCGACGACGAGCTGACGCTCACGACATTCGGAATCGACGACGCAGGCAGCATGAAAGAATACAATACCGTTTTCCGCCGCACCGACGCGGCCGAGCCGGATATCGATGCGCTGAAAAAAGCACTGGCCTCCCCGAGCGGATATTTTGTCCTCTCGCAGATCATTTACGACGAAACGACGATCACGATGGCCGACTTTGCCGATTTTTATGAAGTCATGCCCTTCATGATCTTCCGCGACGACGGCACGGGCGGTTATTATGACAGCGCCACGCTTTACGATATGACATGGGACGACGAAAGCATCTGCGTTTCCGGAGAAACGATTCCGTATACCTTCTACGGCACCGTGCTCACGCTTACGGACGAGGGAATCTGCATGGTCTTTGAGCATCGTGACGAGGAAGCACCCGATCTCGACGCTCTGCGTGGAGAGCAGAGCGTCTCGGGAAATGTCGCCGGTACCTACCGCCTCTATATGGCCGAGATGAACGGCGAACGGACGGACGAGTTTCTCGATGCCGTTTTGACTCTTGCGGAGGACGGGAGCACCATCTTTGCGATCGAGGGGAAGGACGAGCTTACCGGCACTTGGAATGAAGAGAGCATCGTCATCGGCACCGTTACCTATTCCTACACCATAGACAATGACGGCACTCTCACGCTCAACGGCTCGGACGGCATTTTCTATTTCACCTCGGAGACGGTCAAAGACGGCTTCTGGACCAACGACTGGTACGGCTGGTGGATGATAGAGGAAGCAACGGGCGAATATGCCGAATATGCCGAAATGTGGTGGGATCTGTGTGCAACCAGTGAGGACTACGGTGAAGGGGGCTACATCGTGTTCTGGGATGAGGACGACAACAGCTACGACGATCCGATCGGTGAAATGTCATTCACCCACGGCGAGACGACCTTTTCCTCCGATTACGGCTGGTTCTGGTGCGACGAATGGGAAGGGGAGAAGGAGCTGACGTGCGACCTGAGCGAAAGTCCTGTGAGTGATATGCTCATTCTGAGCGGCACTTATACGGACGAGGACGGCTCGATTACCTATACCCTCTGCCTGCGTCCGTGGGGCGTCAGATGGGATGATCTCGACAGCAATGTCCGCCCTTACTATTATGATACATGGTACCTCCCTCTGATCGAGGCAGGAAAACCCCTCCCCAAAACCTTCGAGCCGTAACGCCCGTTTCGCACCGCCTCATAGGGCACGCCGACCCCGACGCGCCGCTGCATACTGCCCCGTAGACCGCGCCGCCGCCAATGGCTCCACCCTACGGGGGGGAGCTGTCGGCGCAGCCGACTGAGGGGGGCAAATGCACTGCAATTACGATACAAGCCGCCACGCACCGCATCCGTAAACCACGCCGACCCCGGCGTGCCGCCATGCACAGCGTGCTCCCACGGGTTCAAAAAACGGTGCAAGGCTTCAAAAATCATGTATTTTTTCAAAAATCTCACGCTTGTCAAGAGAAATAGCTTGACAAGCGTGAGATTTTGTGGTAGGATAGGCGAGCATGAGCAACAGGAGGGATTTTGTGAAGCAAGAAGCGTTTACCATGTCCCTGCTCCTCGACTATTACGGCGGCCTGCTCACGCAGAAGCAGAGGACTTATTTTGACCTCTATTATAATCAGGATCTCTCCCTTGCCGAGATCGCAGAGCAGGAGGGCATCTCCCGTCAGGGAGTGCACGACACGATCTGCCGTACCGAGGCGATCCTGCACGAGATGGAGCGAGCCACCGGCTGCGTCGCCGTCTCGCAGGCGATCCGTTCTGCCGCGAAGAAGATCACCGCCGCTGCCGATGCCCTCGTACAGCATCCCGACCCCACCGTGCGGCAAAATGCACAGACGATTTTGTCCGCGCTCTCTACCATAAAGGAGTAAACCATGGCTTTTGAAGGACTGACCGCAAAACTGAATGCCGCTTTCAAAAAGCTGCGCGGAAAAGGACGTCTCTCGGAGTCCGACATCAAGGAGGCCATGCGCGAAATTCGCATCGCCTTGCTCGAAGCCGATGTCAGCTATAAGGTCGTCAAGGATTTCGTCAAGACCGTGTCCGAACGCTGCGTCGGTCGGGACGTGCTCGAGAGCCTGACCCCTTCGCAGATGATCGTCAAGATCGTCAATGAGGAATTGATTTCTCTCATGGGCAGCGAGAATCAGCGCATTACCGTTTCCCCCAAAAGTCCGACGGTCGTCATGCTTGTCGGCTTGCAGGGCGCCGGTAAGACCACCAACGGCGCAAAGCTCGCAGGGCTGTTTAAGAAGCAGGGCAAGCGGCCGCTCCTCGTCGCCTGTGATATCTACCGTCCGGCTGCCATCAAGCAGCTCGAGGTTGTCGGCTCCCAGCTCGGCATCCCCGTATTCCAGATGGGGCAGGAAAACCCCGTCAAGATCGCAAAGGCCGCCATTCGCCACGCCCAGCAGCACGGCAATGACATGGTCTTTCTCGACACCGCCGGCCGTCTCCATGTCGACGAGGCTCTGATGAACGAGCTGAAATCCATCAAGCAGGAGGTCGAGCCGTCCGAGATTCTTCTGGTCGTCGATGCGATGACCGGTCAGGACGCCGTCAATGCGGCGCAGAGCTTCAATGAATGGCTCGATATCGACGGCGTGATGCTCACCAAGCTCGACGGCGATGCCCGAGGCGGTGCGGCGCTGTCCGTCAAGGCCGTCACCGGCAAGCCCATCAAGTTCATCGGCACGGGTGAGAAGCTCGATATGATCGAGCCGTTCCACCCCGACCGCATGGCCTCCCGTATTCTCGGCATGGGCGACGTCCTCTCCCTGATCGAAAAGGCGGAACAGGCCATCGATCAGAAGAAGGCGCTGGAAATGGAGCAGAAGCTCCGCGCCAACAAATTCACCCTCGCTGATTTTTATGACCAACTTGTGCAGATCAAGAGCATGGGCTCGATGCAGGATATTTTGGGGATGCTCCCCGGCATGGGCAGCATGAAAAATGTCCAAGTCGACGAGAAAGCCCTGTCCCGAACCGAGGCCATCATCCTGTCCATGACGCCCTATGAGCGTGAAAATCCGCAGGTGTTGAATTCCTCTCGCAAGCGGCGCATCGCCCTCGGCTGCGGCATGAAGGTCGAGGACATCAACCGTCTGCTCAAGCAGTTCGACCAGATGCAGCAGCTTGTCAAGCAGATGAACGGCAAGGGCAAGAAAAACAAGATGCTCGCCCGTATGGGCGGCATGAAGGGCTTCCCCGGAATGTAAGCCCGAAGCACGATCTTTAGGTCACAGAACCTGACGATATATTAAAAATTATTTTTTGGAGGATTCCCCATGGTTAAGATCAGATTGAGAAGAATGGGCGCCAAGAAGGCTCCTTACTACCGCATCGTTGTCGCTGATGCTCGCAGCCCCCGTGACGGCCGCTGCATTGAAGAAATCGGCACCTACAACCCTCTGACCGACCCGGCCACCGTCACCATCGACACCGAGAAGGCTCAGCAGTGGATCAAGAACGGCGCACAGCCGACCGACACCGTTAAGGCTCTTCTGAAGAAGGCAAACGTCCTTTAATTTAGAGGGGAGATAACGATGAAGGAACTCTTGCTCTACGTCGCGACGCAGCTTGTAGAACATCCCGAAGCAGTCACGGTCACGGAGAGAGAGGATGGAGAGAATACGATCCTGGAGCTGCGTGTCGCCCCCGAGGATATGGGCAAAGTCATCGGCAGACAGGGTCGCATCGCAAAAGAAATCCGCACCGTCATCAAGACTGTCGCCCAGCGCGACGGGAAGCATGTCACCGTCGATATTGTAGACTGATTGCTTGAAAAACCGCACGGAAGACATTCCGGTGCGGTTTTTTCGGAACAACCCTGCATTTTTACCGATAGGGAAAACGATAAACGGAGGGCACCCATGAAGCATTTTTTGATTGTTGTGGACATTCAGAAGGATTTTGTCGACGGCACGCTGGGCACGGCGGAGGCAGTCGAAATGATCGGCAGGGCGGCCGAACGGATCAAAGCCTTCGACGGTGAGATCTTCGTCACCTATGACACCCATTTTGAAAATTATTCGGACACGGCGGAGGGACGAAAGCTCCCCGTTGCGCACTGCATCAAGGGGACGGATGGCTGGCAGCTCGACCGTACCGTTGCCGAGGCGCTGGCGCAGAAGCACTACACGGCGGTCGAAAAGCACACCTTCGGCTCGGTCGAGCTACCCGAGCTTGTGCGTCGGGCAGCCGGCGGGGAGGACTTCGATGTCACCTTGATCGGCCTGTGTACCGATATCTGCGTCGTCTCGAATGTGTTGCTCCTGAAGGCATATTTCCCCGAAAAGGAGATCATTGTCGAAGAAGCCTGCTGCGCCGGTGTGACGCCCGAGAGCCACCAAGCGGCTCTGACGACCATGAAAATGTGCCAAATCCAAGTGATCTGACACGAAAACCGAAGGATTCCCACGCGCGTCAAAGAATTCGGATATGCCGTTGTGAGGAACAAGGCGACATGGGAATCCGCTACCCACCGTGCCGCACCCGTCGCCCCACGCCGACCCGACGCGCCGCACCCTTGGCTCCACCCTTCGGGGGGAGCTGTCGCGAAGCGACTGAGGGGGAAAACGTCGCACTGCCGCGCACCGCCCCCGTAGGGCGCGCCGACCCGGCGTGCCGCCATCCGCCGCACCCTACGAAAACCGGAGAAAATTCGTCGCATACCCAACATCGATTAAAATGCGCAAAGCAGATTATAATCGGCGTCCGGCATGAAAAAATCGGAGGCTTCCCGAACGGGAGGCCTCCGATTTTGCTGTTTATTTGGCTTTTTTTGCGGCGTGGGGATGGGCGTAGAAGATCATGCCCAGCAGGACGGAGATGGGCACGGCGAGAATGACACCGGCGGAGCTTGCAATCGCCTGCACCATCTCAACGGGGAGGTAAGTGGTGCTCATCAGCTCATAGAAGGACAAATCGAGAGAAGAATAGTACAGTATTTCGACAAAGCTTCCGCCGACAAAGGCAAGGATCAATGTGTTGGTCATCGTGCCGACCATGTCTCGGCCAATGTTCATACCGGACTTGAACAGCTCCCTGCGTGTCAGATTCGGGTTGACGGCAACCAGCTCGTTCATCGCGGAGCTGATGCTCATGGCCACGTCATTGACGGCGCCGAGGGTGGCGATCAGAATACCGCCGACCAGCAGGTAATTCAGTTGCAGAGCCGAGCCGATCGGCTGCGTCTGGCGGAGCTGGCCGAGTGCCTCGATCTCACCGACGGCGTCCTTGATCTGGTAACCGCTCAGACGGAGGATCTTCGTTGACAGTAGGGCGAAGAGCATGGCGATGGCGACGCCGGCGATGGTGCCGAGCATGGCGCAGATTGTCTTTTTATTCACGCCGCCTAGGACGACGAATTCGACCACGGTGACATAGGCGCACAGGACGAGCACACACGGGAGTGTCGGCCAACCGCCGATCAGCAGGGGATAGAGAATGGCAAAAATGCACAGGATGGTCAGGCCGAGGCCGAGGAGCGACTTTGCGCCGATCTTGCCGCCGACCAGAATGGTAATGACAAGGAAGAAAAGGACGACGATCAAAAGCGGCGTCGTGCGGTTGTATTCGTAGATGTAGTTGCTGTCGATCTCGACCGTCTCGCCGTCTGCGGAGACTGCGACGATGACGCTGTCTCCGACCTCAAGGACGGTGCCGGAGTAGAGCGACAGATTGTTGCGTACGCTCTGAAAAATCTGCCCCTTGAGCTTGCCGCTCGTGACCTTCAGCGTCACCTCCTGACGGCCGACGGGTCGATCCTCCATCTGCTGATCGCCCTGATAATACTCCTCCGTGATCTCCAGAACCTCGGCGGTTTCATAGCTGAGATTTTCCAGCGCGGTGGATTTCGGCGCGGGGTCAACGTCCAGTGCGATGGCGTAAAAATAGAGGAAGAAGACGCAAGAGATCATCAAAATCACGATGCTGAGCATTTTCTGCGGAAGCTCATTCCTCTGCGGCAAGCGAGATTTCAAACGGGAGGGAGCCTGACCGCGCTGCTTTTCGGCTGCCACGTCCGACCCAACGGTCGGCCTTCGATCCGCAAGAAACAGAAGCAGCCCCGACAGACCGAGCGCGACGGCGCCGCAGAGGATGAGTGACAGAAAGATGATCTGCAAAACATTCAGGCTGCCGCGAATGAGACCGACGGTCAGAAAAGTGCCGGCGGCGAAGAACGATACAATGCCGCCGAGCGCCGCGGCAGCAGCGCAGAGGAGACGGGTATTCTTTTTCATGCCAGAACCTCCAAATGATTCTTATCTTACATTATAGTAAATCGGAATCGGCCTGTCAAGCAAAAGAAATGCAGATTACAAACGGTCAGAGAAGTGCCTCTGCCGCGCCGAAATGCGGCCTGCGCGGATGCGCTCGGGAGGGCCTTGCGGAGGACGGCAGCGGAGCAAATCGGCAGAATGCACAACGAAACACAAAGCCTTGAAAACAGAGGGATCAGACGATTTTCACAGTCACATAACACGACATTTTTGACGGCGAATCGATCTTTGCATTGTAAGAATCACCAAAAATCTCAAAAAAGGGAAGGGAAAGTCTTTTTTGGGTGGAAATCGGCGGCGGTTTGTGCTATCATTATAGCATCACAATGTATCTTTGCGCCCTTGCGAGGATACGGAGGAATTTGAAAGGAGAAAACACTATGAGAAAGCATCTCAAGAAGATCGTGACCATGCTTTTGGTCGTGGCGATGATCTTCACCATGCTGCCCACGGTTGTGGCTGCGAGTCCGACCTACACGGCGACGCCCATTGAAGGCATCCCCGAAGAAGGCCAGACCTTTGTCATCTACAGCCCGTCTGCCGTCGGCGTCTTTGCAGGCACGGCCAGCGGCGGCGCAATCGGCAACTCCCCCGCTGCCACCAGCGAGGAGAGCAGCAACATCGGCGTCCGGGAGGGCGCGGGCGTTTATAAGCTCGTGAAGAACTCCGACGGCACCTACTACATCACCTGCGGCGGTATGTATCTGCACACCGACGCCTCTGAGAACCTGAGCCTCAAGGCCGCTCCCGAGAAGGGCGCAAAGTGGAAGCTCGAGGCACAGAGCGGTGACGGCTTTGCGGGCTACAGCATTGCCAATGCCGAGATCAAGTACGGCTCCAGAGACATCTACATCGAGTACTACAGCTCCGCTTTCAAGGCATGGACCTGCGGTGCGATGTCTGCCATTTACTGCTTCAATTTCTACGCGGTTGATGCCTCCGTCGACGAAGACGGCGACGGCTATCTCGGCGTCAAGCCCGAGCGTGGCGAACGCCCTGCCGACGGCGACACCGTCGTCATCTTCAACGAATATGCTTCCGCTTGCTTCGGCAATGAAGATGCCGGCAGCCTGACCCCGGTTGAGTCTTCCGCCAAGAACGGTACCATCAACCCCGGCAACGGCGCACTCATCTTCACCGTCCACTATGACGGCAGCAAGTATTACACCTTCGAGAACAACGGCAAGTACCTCTGGACGAACGAGGAAGAGGAGCTTTGCTTTGTCGAAGAGGAGTCCGACAACACCAAGTGGTACCTCGAAGAGGCCACGGGTGGCTATATCATTTATAACAAGGCTGCAAAATACAACAACCGCAACGTCTGCATCGAGTATTTCGGCAATGCGTTCAGCGGCTGGACCTATAACGGCAGCGAGTCCATCTTCGCCATGAAGTTCTTCCGTGTCGAGGATTCGTTCCATCTGGGCTATGTTCTCAACCCCAGCATGAAGATCACCGCCGGTGACGCAAATCTCGGCGTGGACTACTCCTTCAAGGTCAGCCTCGACGACAGCACCGAGATCACCTCCATGGCGATGACCTACGCCGCCGATAACGGCACGGCAGTCGCTCTGGAGCCGACCGAGGTCAGCGGCTACAACTACACCTACGATATCCCCGCCTCCGCTTTCGACGGCAAGTCCTCCCTGACCCTCAAGGGTGAGGCCGAGAACGAATACGGCATGAAGTATTCCGCCGAAGCCAAGATCACCATCCACGACGAGCCGATGATCGTCTCCGTCTCGCCCGACGCCAACGCCGCCACCGGCGATGACAAGTGTCCCGAGATCACGGTCAACATTGCCAACTGCGGCACCAACCCGACCGTTGTCATGACCATTGACGGCACTGCGGTCACGCCGAAGATTACCGCTGACAAGATCACCTATACCTCCGCGACCAACATGATCGAGGAGCGTCACACGGTCTATGTCTCCATCACCCGTGCCGACGGCAAGAAGACCGAGAAGACATGGTCGTTCTTTGTCGGAGAAGAGGGCCTGAGCCTCTACTTCGGCCAGATCCATTCCCACACCGCTGAGTATTCCGACGGTGCAGGTACTCTGGAGCAGGCATATGAGCACGCAATGGAAGCCGATGACGTCGATTTCCTCATCGTCACCGACCACTCCAACTATTTCGACACCACCTCTACCGCTACCACCAGCAGCTACTATGACCTGACGTCCCTCTCCGCTGCTGCCACCGGCGGCATCACCAAGTGGGAAGAGGCCAGAGCTACCGCTGCTGCCTACAACGAGCTGAGCAGTGAATTCATCGCAGCTTACGGCTACGAGATGACGTGGTCCGGCGGCCCCGGCCACACCAACTCCTTCAACACCTACGGCACCGTCTCCCGTAACAACGCGACCCTGAACGACAAGACCAACAGCTATGCCGGTATGCACCTGTATAACGACCTGATGGTCAATGCGAACCTCGGCCTCGATGTTGACGGCAACCCCGTCGCGGAAGGCGTCAAGACCAAGTACCTCGAGGACGCTCCCGTCGTTTCCCAGTTCAACCACCCCGGCACCACCTTCGGCAACTTTGACGATTTTGCCGGTTACACCCCGACCCGTGACACCGTTCTGTGCCTGATCGAGGTCGGTAACGGCGAAGGTGCCGTCGGCGGCAGCTCCTATTGGCCGAGCTATTCCGAGTATGACCTCTGCCTGTCCAAGGGCTGGCACGTCGCTCCGACCAACAACCAGGATAACCACAAGGGCAAGTGGGGCGATGCCAACACCTGCCGCGACGTCGTCATGACCGATGACTTCTCCGAGGCCGGCCTGTACACCGCCATGTCCAACCGTCAGGTCTACGCAACGGAGGATCAGAACCTGCGCATTTACTACTACCTCGACGGCTATCTCATGGGCTCCATCATCGATATCGGTGAGGAAGAGATTGAGACTGTCAACATCAAGCTCAGCATCTCCGACCCCGACGGCGAGACCATCGGCAAGGTACAGATCATCGGTGAGAACGGCATCGCTCTGAAGAGCTTCGATGCTACCGGCTCTACCTATGAGCTTGACACCACCATCGCCAACACCGACGCTTACTACTACATCAAGGTCACTCAGGCCGACGGCGACATCGCCGTGACCGCCCCTGTTTGGGTCGGCGTCGCTACCCCCATCACCGCCAACATCAGCAACGATGCCGCTCTGTGCGTTGTCGGTCAGGAAGAGAAGATCACCTCCGTCGTGACCAACGCCGCCGCCTATGCTTACGAGATCAACTCCGTCGAGTTCACCGTCACTGTCGCCGGTGAAGAGCACGTCATCAAGACCTTCGACGAGACTGTCTCCGTCGCAGCAGGTGAGAGCAAGACCTATTCCTTCGACTACGTCCGCAGCTTCGCCGGCGAGCAGACCATCGAGGTCGTCTACACCGGCACCTACAACGGCAAGGAGTTCAAGTGCCGTGCGTCCATGGATCAGAAGGTCTATAAGGCCGAGGATCTGGTCAAGGTCGCGGTCGACTCCGGCCACACCAACTACTACATCTCCGGCGACTACTCCTCCACCGTCAATAACATGATCGACTTCTGCGCCCAGAACGGTGTGCAGTGCGAGTTCCTCAAGGAAGGCGAGTTCACCTATGAGAAGCTCAGCCAGTATTCCCTGCTCATCCTGACGGTTCCCTACCGCCGTAACGCAGGCGAGGCCACCATGTATACCGAAGCCGAGATTGCCGATCTTGCCAAGTATGTCAAGGACGGCGGCAATGTCATCCTCTGCTCGAAGTCCGACCGTGACAACACCTACGACAACTGCTCCGAGAACACCAATGCTCTCCTCGAGGCCATCGGTGCCCACAGCAGAGTGGTCAACGGCATCGTTGTCGATAACGACCTGAAGGCAAACGAGGCATACCGTATCTATCTGTCCTCCATCGAGAACTTCAACACCGAGCACCGCTTTACCAAGGGCGCCTATACCTCGTCCAATGCCTTCGGCACCACTCCGGCGGCCGACAACGAGACAGGCTTCCAGCTCTACAACGGCGGCGCCATCGAAATTCTCGAGGGCTATGAGGACTCCGTCGAGGTCCTTGTCAGAGGCTACCAGTCCACGTGGGTTTCCCACTATGACGGCTACTTCACCGGTTCCGCCTTCATCCCCGAGTACGACATCACCGACCCGTCCAAGGTCGTGGTGGAAAAGGGCAATGTCAATGTTATGACCTACGAGGATCTGCCCTACGGCAACTGGGTCATCACCAGCGGCGTCACCTTCTTCTCCGACTATGACATCAAGGACGACGTCGACTATGCCAACAAGTTCATCGTCCGCAACATCCTGCGTGAGCTGACCGGCGAGGCCGAGAACGAAGAAAAGGCCACCGACATCCTCACCGTCAAGAGCAAGACCGAGGGCCGCTACGCAATCGAAGGCTATGTCACCTCCAATGCCTCCGGCTACGATCAGGATACCGCTTTCTTTGACTGCATCTATGTGCAGGATAAGCACGGCAACGGTATCAACGTATTCCCCGTCGCAGGCAACTACGCTGTCGGCATGAATGTCCGCTGCTACGGCGCCATCACCTTCTACTGCGGCGAAGTCGAGCTGAACCTCAGCTCCGATTACGGCGGAAGCATCCGCATCATCTCCGACGAGATCTATAATGTCCCGGCAAAGACCGTTTCCTGCGCCGAGGCAATGGCCGACAAGAACATCGGTAACCTCATGAAGGTCGGCGGCGTTGTCACCGACATCCATAAGACCGAGGGCGTCATCGACAAGATCTATGTCCGTGATACCACCGGCGAGGCTTGCGTCTTCATCAACGGCTACATCATGAAGGAGTACACCGGTCTGGACGAGCTGAAGGTCGGCATGACGGTCACCGCCATCGGCGTCGGCTCCCGTGACGTCGACGAATCCAGCGCAACGGCGGCGATCTTCGCCCGTCTGCGTGTCCGTGACCGCAGCGAGATCGTCATTGTCAACGCAACGCCCGATATCTCCGCTGCCTTCAACGATGTCAGCAAGACCGACTGGTTCTATGATGCGGTCAACTACTGCGTCAATAATGACCTGATGAACGGCGTCGGCAACAGATCCTTCGCTCCGAACAACACCCTGACCCGTGCCATGGTCGTCACCGTCCTGTACCGTCTGGCCGGCTCTCCCGAGGTTGAAGAAGCTGCTTCCTACAAGGATGTCGCCTCCGACGCATGGTTTGCCGACGCAGTCGCATGGGCAGAGGCGAACGAGATCGTCACCGGCTACCCCGATGGCACCTTCCGCCCGAATGACGACATCACCCGTGAACAGATCGCCGTCATCCTCTGCCGTTACAGCGGCGGCGCCTTGATGGGCGGAGATCTCACGGCCTACCCCGATGCTGGCACCGTGAGTGAGTATGCAGTGGAATCCCTTGGCTGGGCGGTCGCAATGGGCCTCATCAAGGGCGATAACCACGGCAACCTCAACCCCCAGAACAACGCCACCCGTGCCGAGTTCGCAACCATCATCATGCGCTATCTGGAGAAAGACTGATCGAATTCTGAGGACGATCGCCTTTTGAAACGAACGGAATCAAAGTTCGCTTGCCGCATGAAAACGCATAGATCCAAATAAACGATCCCCCTCCGAGAACCCTCGGAGGGGGATTTTTTAGGATCAGTATCACATTCCGCTCGTCTCTGAGCGGAGAGCCGAGC
>CAZKSR010000028.1:0-1954 GCA_964555465.1 uncultured Oscillospiraceae bacterium | reverse complement strand
TTCAAGTGTCATATTTTTGTTCAGCCGCAGTACCCACTCAATTTCACCAAAATTCTTTATATATTCTCGCATATCGTCGCCCTCAAGCCACTCGGTGTCCGGCCCTATCTTACAGACATACTCGCCATATATGGCATCGACTTTTTGAGTCGTTGCCGCCGTTTGCGCTTTCTGCGCGCCTTCTTCTGCGCATCCGGTAAAGCAAGCCAGCGAAAGAGCGGCAACAATCAGTAGGATAATCCATCTTTTCACCTATTTCACCTCCTTTCCTTCCATATAAAACTCAAAGATTGAGTAAATGTCAATACTCAAATTATGAGTATGCTATGATATCCCCGAAGAGAGGCGAGGCGAGAATGAACTACAGGGAGCGGATGCGCAGCTTGCGTGAGGACAGGGATCTGACGCAGGCACAGGTGGCGAAAATTCTGCAAAAATCCCAGCAGGGCTATAACCACATCGAGATCGGCCGAGCCGAGCTGAAGATCGACGACCTCATCCGCCTGTGTGATTTTTACGGTGTGACGGCGGATTATCTGATCGGAAGGACGGAAGAATAGCCGATGCCGCGCTCTCT
This sequence comes from uncultured Oscillospiraceae bacterium, assembly GCA_964555465.1. Taxonomy (GTDB): domain Bacteria; phylum Bacillota; class Clostridia; order Oscillospirales; family Oscillospiraceae; genus JAZOXB01. The sequence continues at coordinate 1,377 of CAZKSR010000028.1, read as the reverse complement.
CAAACGACCGACAACAAAACGACCGACCCCCGAAGAGCTTCGTTTGCTCTCCGAGGGTCGTTTTCTATAACAAAAGGTCAAATTTCAATCAGCCTGTAGTCGTCCGAGCCGAGGCCGAGCTTAACGCCGTGCGTGATCTGCCCTCTCCAGTCCGTCTCGGCGTGCAGGGCGTGGAAGAGGTCGGCATCCTCCGCCTCAAATGGAGTGCCCTCCTTGCGCTGCATCCGATTGCAGGCATCGGCACAGGCCAGGTCGAGCGCGATGGGGTCAAACGAGGCGAACATCCCCACGTCGTCGATCACGGGGACGTCGTTCACGCCGTAGCAGTCGCAAACGGGGCTGACGTCGCAGACCAGACTGATATGGAAATGCGGCCGGTCCTGCAAGATCGCCTTGGTGTATTCCACCATTTTGCAGTTGAGGATGGCGATGCTCTCGTCGTTTGCGGCGGCAACGGCGTCGACGGGACACGCACCGATGCAGCGTCCGCAGCCGACACACTTGTCGTGGTCGATGCGCATTTTGCCGTTTTCCATTGCCGGGGCGTCGTGCGCACAGGCCTTGGCGCAGGAGCCGCAGCCGATGCAGCGATCTTCCTTAACGATCGGCTTGCCGGCGGAGTGCATTTCCATCTTGCCGCCGCGGGAGCCGCCGCCCATGCCGACGTTTTTGATCACGCCGCCGTAGCCGGCCGCTTCGTGCCCCTTGAAATGCGTCAGCGAAATGACGATGTCCGCATCCATCAGGGCCCTGCCGATCTTGGCCTGCTTGACGTATTCGCCGTCGACGGGAACCTCCACGTCGTCCGTGCCCTTCAGCCCGTCGGCGATCAGCAGATGACAGCCGAGGTTGTAGGGGTTGAAGCCGTTTTGGTAGGCGGATTCCAGATGGTCGAGGGCATTTTTGCGGCCGCCGGGGTAGAGCGTGTTGCAGTCGGTCAGGAAGGGCTTGCCGCCGAGCTGCTTGACGAGGTCGACGACGGTGCGGGCATAGTTTGGCCGTAGAAAGGCCAGATTGCCCGGCTCACCGAAATGCAGCTTGATTGCAACGTATTTGTTTTCAAAATCGATTCGATCCATCCCGGCCGTCAGCATCAGCCTCATAAGCTTCTGCTGTAAATTCTCTCGGTAGGTCGTGTGGAATGTGGTGAAATAAACCTCGGATTGTGCCATGACTGAAACCTCCGTCTGTGTTTGTGCTTTTATTATAATTCGGTTTGGGGGAAATTGCAAGAAAAATCCCCCCAAACCCATGCGCGACGAAATTATTTCAGGCAATTGCCTCAATTCTTCGGAAAGTGCTTGCATTTTTGCGAATTTTTGTGTATAGTATGTGTGTTCCGTTTTCAAAGTGCCCCGTATGCGTGACCTGATTTCG
>CAZKSR010000027.1:0-17168 GCA_964555465.1 uncultured Oscillospiraceae bacterium | reverse complement strand
GCATAGCAGTTCTGACAGCCTTCCGAGCATTTGTGGCAGCCGTGCCACGGGTTCCAAATTTTGTCATTCAGATCCATTGCGCTTTCTCCTTTATCGATTGCTTGCTTTCATAATTTTATTTGCCTTTTCCGCCAGCTCCACCAAGGATTGAAAATCCTCCAAGCCGAGTCCGTTTACCAAGCGGTCGAGCTTCCCGTTCAAATCGGCTCTCGTCCGCTCGACCAATTCCAAGCCTTTCTCAGTTGGAAGAATATAGTACGCGCGCTTATCCCGAGGGGAATCCTCTTTGGTGATATAGCCCTTGCTTTCCAAGGAACGAATGTGCGTCGTGATCATCTGTTTCGAAACGCACAGCAGCTCTGCCAGCTTGACGGGGGTGTACTTTTCCTCGGTTTGGCTGATGATGTTGAGCACGCCCATCTCGCTGGGGCGAACGGGCAGTCCCTTTTTTAAGTCCATATAATTCTTTGCAAAGACGGAAAGGACGGCATTTGCGTTAAAGTATGAATTCACCGTAAAATACCTCAAATATGATGGTCAATGTGGGTTGACTATATTATAGTACATCTGCATTGACTTGTCAAGCGAATTCGGAGAAAAATTGCCGATTGCAAACGATCGGCGGTTTTCGAAGGAACGTGCACCGCCGTTTTCGGGGGATAATATCCACAGGCTTTTATCGAATCGCAAGGGCGGCGCAGGGCGGCACAACGAGGACGGCAAGAGAGAAGAGAATTGCAAGCGTCTGCGAAGAGGTTTTCTTCGAAAAGAAGAGGATGACGGCGGTGCTTGCGGCGGCGACGGCGGCACGGACGCCCCACGACAGGGCAAAAACCTGCCAAATGCGCCAAGCGGAGGGAAGCAACGAGAATACCTTCAGACTGTTTGCCTGCGCACGGAGCTGTTCCAGACCGAATTGATCCGCTACGATAAGAATCTGCGGCAGGAAGCTGACGAAGGCCAAAACCATGGCGAAGCCGAGACACAGCAGCCACTTTCTGACGCGAATTCGACGGTTGGCACCGGCAGTTGTCTGAAGCACAAGCACGGAAGTCTCCCGTTCCCGTGCATAGACCCCCGCGAAGGTCAAAATCAAGAATACCTCCATTAAGCTCAGGCTCAAAAGGTCGCCGTTGATGCCGAAATCCCCAAAGAGATAGTTGTAGCCCGTCGGGTGCACATAGGATTGCCCCTCCGTGAGGGCATCGTATTGGTCGAAAACCGTCTCAAAAACAGGCAAGACATTCAATTGCGTTTTCAAATCCTGCGTCAGCACCTCGATCAAATCGGAATCGGCGCCGCTCGAATCGTAAAAATCAATCTTCTCCTGAAGCTCCTGAAAACGAACCCGTTCCGAGGCCAGATAAGCGTCCTTTTCTTCGGAAGCTTCGCCGCTGAGCACCAGTGCATACTGCTTGAGATAGGATTCCTGCAAGGAAGAGGGAAGCTTGGTATCCTTGCAGATCAGGAATTGGAGGAAGCACAGCGCAAGCAGCCACAGCAGACCCTTTTGCGAAAGGAAGAGCTTGAAGGACTCGTGGCGCAGGAGGCTTGTGTGATTGCCGATCGGCAGACGCAGAGAGCGACGGCGGACGGAGACGACCGTGTCTCGCTTGCAAAAGCAGGCCAAGCCGCACAGAGAGCCGAGCGCGAAAATGCCGACGGCAACGATGCGGAAGGCAGTTGCGGCATGGATGGGCGTGCCGAAGAAATCGAGCATCCGACATTGGGTATATCGCTCGGTGACGTGCGCCTGACCGCTCAAGCTGAGAGCGCGGAGCCACAGCGGATCGGCGGATGAGAGAAGAATGGAGGCCGCCACGCCAAAATGCACAATGCTGCCGCGCCGACCGCACCGTTCGTGCAGCAGCAGAGGAAGGAAACGGCTGCCGACACCGCCCACGCCCACAGAAGCTTTTCCAAAAGAGCCGTCAGAAGGTAGCCGACGACGGTGAAGGGGAACGGGCACAACAGCAGTCCGCCGACGCTCTGAATGGGAGCGGAAAGGTTTTCCGTCCCGAAAACGGCGGCGCAGACGATCAGGTCGGTACCGTAGAACAAAACCGTCGCCACGGCAGAGAAGAACAGCAGCGAGAAGAGCTTGCGCAGATAGAGGGAGCTCTTGCCGCGTACCGTCGGACGGAGCAAAAGCAGGATTCCGCTGCGGCGATCCTCGGAGAAGAGCAGCAGAGCACCGAGGAGGATCGCAAGGAAGAGGAAAAGATCGGTCAGCTTCCACTCGGTCAGCAGCTCGATATGTCCCTGAAAAACGGCAGGAACCGACAGGCCCTCAAGTGCCTCATACCTTTGCGCGACGGCCTCCTGCGCACGGTATTCATAAGAATCCGCCGAGCCGAGGAAGCCGAGCGCCTGCTTCGCCCGAATCTCACCGACTAAGGCGGCGCGAGTTTCGTTATACGCCTTGACCGTTGCCATCTTTTCCAGCACGGCAAGGTCGAGCTTTCGCTCGGAGGCATAGTACCCCGTGACCAGCTCGCTCTTTTCTTCCATGTCAAAATCTATGCAATCCCGAGATTCGAGGATGATTTTGCGAAGATTCTCGGCCTCCTGCTCGAGCGCATCACCGAGGGCATATTTTTTCTGTGCCTGCGCTTGCGTATACTCAAATTCCAGAATGCCGTATTTGCTCGTATCGTCACAGTGGCGATAGAATAAAACTCCGTTGGCCAGCAGCAGACCGATGAGAAGAAGGACGGCCAAGCGGTTAGCAAACAGCTTTTTCGATTCGTATCTCATGGCGTCACGCTCCGAAATGGGACAGATAAACATCCTCCAGCGACGGTGCGACGGGCGTATGGGGGAAGGGCGGTGGGTCTTTTGCGATCATGCGGACGCGGAAGCTGTCGCCCGTGGCTCGCATGACGCTGCAAACCTCGCCGTACCTCTGTGCCTGCGGAAGCTCTTCCTGCGTCACGACGATCTCCCAAACCCGATTCTCCAGCGGCTGCGTCAGCTCCCGATGAGTTCCGCGACCGACCGTCCTGCCATCGGCGAGCAGGAGGAATTCCTTTGCGATGCACTCCACGTCCGAGACGATGTGCGTGGAGATGATAACGATCTTGTTAAGTGAAAGCTCTCCGATGAGGTTGCGCAGGGCAATGCGCTGCTTCGGGTCGAGGCCGGCCGACGGCTCGTCCAAGACCAAGAGATCCGGCTCGTCCAGAATGGCCTGAGCAAACAGGAGCCTTTGACGCATACCGCTGGAAAAGCTGCCGATGCGCTTGCGACGGACGTCCGACAGCTCCACCTTTTCCAAAACCTCGGTAATGCGCGCTGCCGCCCGTTTTTTCTCCATTTTTCGCAGGGAGGCAATATAAAACAGAAATTGCTCGGCGGTGAAATTCGGATAAAACGCCTGCTGCTGCGGCATATAGCCCAGCCGCTTGCGGAAGGCCGCCCCCATGGAGCCGATCTCCGCTCCGTCAAGGTAAATCGTTCCGCTCGTGGCAGTCAGGTTGCCTGTGAGGATGTTCATCAGCGTGGATTTTCCCGCGCCGTTCGGCCCGAGCAAGCCGTAAATTCCTTCGTTCAGGGTCATGGAAACTCCCTTGAGGGCTTCCTTTTTGCCGTAGCTTTTCTTCAAATTTTCAATTTGCAGCTCCATCCTGTGCGCCTCCCGTTAAGACTTGTGCGCATTTTCATATCGGCCGTTGTAGAAATCCTCTTTCAAAATCCACCCCCTGGTCGTGATTGACATAATCGTCAAAGCCGATAAAAGCATCCTCGGTTTCCGTATAAATGCCGAATGTCATAGTCTCGGTATTTCCGGCATTATCGATGATGGTGTCGGTTCCGTTTTGCAAATCATAGACATGGATTTGCAGAATATTGTTGACATAGGTCAGATAAATAAGCTTACCGTCAAGCAAGTGGCCGTTGATGATGCTCGGCTCCTCCACCAAAAGCTCCCGTTCGCCTGTTTTCAGACTGTAGCGCATGACGGCATCGCCCAGCTTATAGAGCAGATACTCTCCAAAGCAGCACGAATCGCTGGAAAGATTGATGTTCGGCGTTTCCTCCGAATCGCCTTGCAGAGCCGGATAAGCGTCGGTGTATTGCATGGTTTCCGCATCGTAAAAACGCAAGCCTCCGGTATGATGTTCTTTGCCGAATTCCGTAAGGTAGACATTATAATACTCTTCGGCACATTCCATCTCGTCCATATCGGGATGTTGAGACAGATATTCCTCAATTTGCATCGGAGCCTCGTCATATTCGCTCCAGACGGTCAAAACGGTGTTTCCGTAAGCACCCTTTACGTCAAAGGACGCCAGCTCGGTCTCGGCAAAGAGCAAAGACGTCTCGCCGGTTTCGGTGTTGTAAACATTGGTATAGGTTCTCGATTCACTCGTGGTGATTTCGTCATAGTCGAAATAAATATGGCCGGAAGAATAGCAGCCTGTGCCGATGCTGTAGAATCGGTTTTCGTTATTCGCAATGAACCATTCCGTCGTTTTCTCATAAGTATGCAGATCGAGCTTCACAAGGGAAATCGAGCCGCTTGATTCGCAAAGAGCATATACGGCCTCCTCGGTTGCCAGCAAATATCGGAGTCCCGGCATATAGGCAGGGCAGTCATCGGTATTATGAGAGCATCCTGCCTGATTACACATAACGATCCTTGCCTCGTGGCGATGTCGAAATAAGTGATCGGGTTGCTCGCTTTATAATAACCGCCCGCAACAGGGAAAACACCACCGAGCCTATAAGCGGCAGCGGTCAAATTATCCGAAGAATAGGCATGGCTCACAACGATCTGCGGTGTATCACCGGACTCGTCCTTCTGCGGTTCGGTAGTGGACGAATCATTGGACATATCGGCGGAAGCTGCAGCAGGCGAATCTACGGAGGAATAGCAGGCGCAAAGCAGAAAGGAAAGAACGCAGAGCAAAGCCACGAAAGATGAAATCTTATGTTTCATAATAGCCTCCGATCTTTATGGGTGGAGAGAAGAGGTTTGACGGTTACGGATACGGATTATTGCGATTTTGATCCGTCTCCCCGATGCTTTCATAGGACATCACCTCTGATCATAGAATAGCGCGAATCATCGCAAATCTCAATTCGCAATATAAACAAATAATTGGTTGATTTTAATATTTTCGAGGCCGTTTTTTTGCGCAATTTGCACATTTGACAGCATTTTCACCAAAAACCGGAGGCGTTGGAAGGGCAGCGATGTGCGCCTGTCGGAAGTTTCGACGCCGTTGACTTTTTTGTCGGATTCTGGTAAAATGAAAATATCCCGAAATGAAGGAAATCGATATGAAACGATTCTTTTTGCGATGTATCAGCGCCCTTTTACTGACGGCCATGCTGCTTGCACAGGTGCCGTTTGCTTCCGCCGAATACGGAAACGGCTATGACGGCGGACGCCGCGGCGACGGCCTCGGCATCTATGCGCACGGCGTCGACCTGTCCTCGTGGCAGAAGGACACCGTCGACTTCGACAAAATTCGACAAGACGGCTACAGCTTCGTCATTCTCCGCGCCGGCTTTTCCGTCTATGCCGACAAATATTTTGAAAAAAATTATGCCGCAGCGAAGGCGGCCGGGCTTCATGTTGGTGTCTATCTTTATTCCTACGCCACGACCCCCGAGGAATCGCGTCGTGAGGCGGAGTTCCTGAAAACTCTGCTGGAGGGCAAGCAGCTCGAATACCCCGTTTTCTACGACATGGAGGAGCCGGACACCCACGGCGTGATGAGCGCACCGGAGCTGACGGCACTGAGCATGGCCTTTCTCGATACCATGGCGGCCGACGGCTGGCTGGTCGGCTTGTATTCCTGCAAATCGTGGCTGGATCACAGGCTGGAGCTTGACACCGTTTGCGCGAAATATGAGTGCTGGATGGCGATGTATTTATCGAGCGGAACCTGCGATACATATGACAAATATGACGAATTCTGCGGTATGTGGCAGTATTCCTGTACCGGCTCCGTCTCCGGCGTGGAGGGCTGCGTCGATCTCGATGTGGCATTTAAGGACTATCCCGCGATCTGTATGCAATACGGTCTGAACGGCTACGACAAAAGCGGCGAGAGCATCTATCTCGCCGCGCAAGCCGACCCTCCCGCCGTCGTTGCCGAGGGTGATGCGTTGCAGCTCGGCGGTATCATTCGGTCAAACGAGGGCGATCTGACCGAGGTTACTTTACGCATTTGCGACCCGTCGGGTGCCGTCATTGCCGAACGCTCGATCGACCCCAAGGCGCAGAGCTTTGACCTGTCTCTGCTTTCCCACGCAGTGCAATCGGAATCTCTGACTGTCGGAACCTACCGATGCCTGGTCACGGCGACGAACCGTGAGCAGACGAGAACACTCCTGCGCCATGAGTTTTCCGTAACGTCGGCCGGTGTGCTCGGCCGTGAGGTTTGTGTACCCAAGAGCATCGTCCTCGGAACGCAGATGCAGGCAAGCGGTATTTTGGAAGCCTCCGCAAGCCTCCTTTCGGTGCAGATGGATATTATGACCCCGACGGGGGAGACGTTGTGTTCTGCTGCGGCTGCGCCGAAAACGAAGGTATATTCTTTGGCCGACCTTGCTGCCGCGCTCGAAACGCAGCAGATGCCCGTCGGTGAGTATATCTGCGAAATCCGTGCGACGACGCAGAAGGGGACGCAGACGATCTGCCGTTCGGATTTCGCAATTTGGACAGCAGACGATCCGATTACCGTAGAGCATCTCCGTCTGGGCGAGAGCTATCGCCCGGGCGAGCTGATCGGACTGCTGGGAACGGTGACGTCAACGACCTCCGAGCTGCGCCGCCTCTGCGTCACCGTTACCCGAAACGGAGAAACGGTCGCCTCGGCGCAGTGCAGCGGCGGAACGTCCGTATCCCTTACCACCCTGAACCCCAAGCTGGCGCTGCATCGCCTGTCCTACGGCACCTACGTCTGCAGCATTACGGCAACCAATGACGCAGGCCCCGTCGTGCTGATGGAGCGAACCTTCGTCATTCGACCGGACGGTCTGAGCCTGTGTGATTTTACGATGCCCTGCGCACTTCCCGAGGGGGACAGCTTCCTCGTTGCAGGAGCCGTTGTTTCCGACGATTCGCCCATCGAAACGGTTTCGGTCAAGGTGCTCGACGCCGAGCTTCGTGTGATGACAAGTGCCGCAGTGACCGTCGACGGCAATGTGTTCGACCTGTCGAAGCTGTCTCACAAGCTTGCATTTTCCGAGCTGACGACGGGGGACTACACACTGCGCATCACGGCCTCAAACGCCGCAGGCGCGGCAGTTCTTCGAGATTCCGTTTTTACCGTGACCGATGCGGAAAATCACATGGTATGGAAGCAGTCCCCGAACGGCTTGCAGGGCATTTCCTTCAGTGCGGTCATGCAGCCCGCTTTGAGCGGCGTTCTTATGAGCACGGAAAGCGAGCTTGAACGGATCGATATGGAGCTGTTTGCCGCCGACGGCGCACGGATGGCAATGGAGCAGCTCACGCCGACCGGCTCGGAATTCGACCTTTCGCAATGCAATCAGCTCCTTCGCTTCGGCGCACTGGAGGAGGGAAGCTACCGCCTGATGCTCCGCGCCTACAACGCAAGCGGCTCTTGCGTTGTATTCGACGAAACATTCTCCGTTTCCGACTGCCCCCACAGCCTCGTCCGCTCCGGTGTGACATGGTCACAGCGTTGCGACCGCATCGGCGCCGTTGCGGACAGCCGTTGCGACGACTGCGGCGAACGGGTCGGCCATGGCTTCGTGCAGCAATGCGATGCGCACACGCTCGAAGAGGGCGTCTGCATTTATTGCGGAACGGGAGAAAGTGCCGCCTGTACGGTGCAGTCCTGTCAGAGCTTGCGGCACGGCGGCCGATATGTATTGGCCTTTTGCGACGCAGAGCAATGGTATGCGCTGGGAAATAACGGACAAACCGTGCCTGTCGATGCGCCGAATTCGGACGGGAGCCTGACCGTGCGCGCCGACCTTCTCTGGACGGCGGTATATCGGGGCGGCGTCCTGTCTCTGACGGATTGCCGCGGACTTCGCCTGCATTTGGACAGCGGCGGCCTGTGCGTAAGCGGCGGCGGCGCGCATACTTCGCTTGCCGCAGAGCAGACGCAGGAGGGCGTATTCTTCCGCCGCTTTGAGGATCCCTCGATCGGCTTGCGCTTTGACGAATTCTTTACCGTCGGAGAGGCGACCGCATTGACCCTCTTCGTTCTCCCCACGATATAAAAACCGACAGCCTATGCCGCTGCATAGGCTGTCGCGCTATAGTGAGAAGTCCAGATCGTCGTATTGCGAAAAATCGTTCGGCTTTGCCCTCAGGGGAACACGCTTCAATGGGGCATAACGGAACTTGCGGCAGTGATGGTCGGCGGCGACCAGTCCCTTCTTCTTGCACAGGCAGGTTTTTTCATCGACCTGCGCGGAATGTTCGCAGTATGAGCAAGCACGCTCGATTTTCTTCCGAAACAGCATTTCCTTCACCTCACCATTATTATAGCGCAAGTTGCCTGCGATTTCCAGACGATTTTTTGCGAAATTTCGGAAGAACGATACAAAAAATCAGGCAGACGGCGCAAAGTGCAAAATACAGCGGCGACGGATGAAGAAACGTGAGCGCATAAAGTGCGGAAATGAGGCCGTGCAGAAGCTTTGCCGCAAAATATCCTGCAGGGGAAAGCTCCGCCCCTTGCCAAATGCTCATGGCCTGCAGATGGACACACAGACCGCCCCAGCCCATGAAAAACGAGGCGGCGACAAAGCCGCCCTCGTCCAGCGCCAAAATACCGCCCGTCATCTCGAGAAGACCGTAGCACACGGGAGGAAACGGTGCAAGCGTACGAAGCAGGACGACCAATACGGCAAACACGGTAACATAGGCGCAGATTTGCAGCAGCGTTTGCGCCGTTTCCGCGACGGCCGAAACAAGCTCCTGTGAAAACGAGCGGCTCGTCTTGGGTACCCGACGGACGTTGACTTTTCCGTTCTGCGGAATACAGACCAAGCGTCCGACCGTCAAAGCGGCGAGAATATGGATCAGATAGAGAACAAGGCCGAGGCGGACGCTTTTCAGAACGGTCGCCCCGATGACGGAGACAAAAAACGCAGGCCCGGAATTATTGCAGAACAGCAATGCCTGCTGTGCGTCCCTTTTGCAGATGCGTCCGTCCCGATACAGCGTCGCTACGCAGTGAACGCCGATCGGGTAACCGCCGAGAAAGCTCATCAAAAGCGCACTGCCGCATTCACCGTCAACGCCGAAAAAGCGATTCATCCACGAAAATCCCTGCATTTTTCCTCCGCCGAGCGTCGCGATCAGGAGTTTTGAGACGATGAAAAAGGGAAAGAGCGAAGGAATGACCGTGGTTCCGCACAGGCAAACGGACGAGCGCACGGCATCTTTGCACTGCTCCGGATAAAGGCACAGCAGGACGGCCGCAGATAAAAGTCCGACCGTCATAAAAATTCGTTTCACCGGCATCACCCGTAGGAATATATGCTTTGACAGGAAAGAAAGCACCATCGCCGCATAGAATATTTTCGGCAGGTGAGGAAAATGAAGTATGATATCGTCGGCGCAGTCAGTGACCGACTTTCCGTCCCGGAAGAGACGATTGCGGACGTCCCATTGGTCGAGCTTCGGGGCAAACGCAGTGTCGCCGTCGAAAACCATCGGGGAATTGCAGAATATTCCGAGGAAAGCATCCGTATCCATGTGAAAAGAGGGTTCCTTTCGGTCATCGGACACGGTCTGCGCATCGTCTGCATGAACCGCAAGCGGCTGGAAATTCGCGGCATCATTCGGTCTGTGGAGCTGGAATAGGATGGGAATTTTAGACTATTTTCGGGGAGAAATGACGGTCAGCGTCCTCGGCGCGGAGGTGGAGGGACTGCTGAACCGTCTGGCCGAGCGCAATGTCGCATTTTGGTCGCTCAAACGCATCGATCCGCTCCGCTGCACGATGCACATTTACGAAAAAGATCAAAAAACAGTACAAACCATCGCCCGAAAGTCCTTCTGCGAGGTCGAAATATCGCAAATTTCAAAGCGGAAGCGGCATTGGGGAATCGTGAAAGGGCGTCCGGTGCTCGTTTTGGGCGTTCTTCTGGCAATCCTCCTGACCTTTGCGGCGCAGAGCGTTGTTTTCTCCGTCCGAATCGACGGGAACGAAGTCCTGCATGACGAGGAGATTCTGCGCGCACTGGAGGAGCTGGGCATCGGGATCGGTTCGTCGGCGGACGTCGATCAGCAGCTCACGAAGCACCGAATGATGAATCTGCTGCCCGAGCTTTCGTGGATCGGTGTCAACCGCAGCGGCTTTCAGCTCAATGTTCTTGTGACGGAGCGCAGCTTTGCCTCGACCAATCGTCCGAATTATCCTGCCGCGAACCTCGTCGCCTCGCGCAACTGCGTTTTGACGGAGATGATCGTTTCGGAAGGGCAGTCGCTCGTGACGGTCGGTGACGTGGTTTCGGAAGGGCAAACACTTGTTTCGGGGCTGGAGGACTACGGCCTGACCGTCCGCGCGGTTTGCGCAGAGGGGGAGATCTACGGTCAAACATGGTACTCCGGAATCGTCGCCGCCCCCGTGACAACGGGCGAAAAGTACTACACGGGGAAGGAATGGACGAAATATTCCCTGATCATCGGAAGAAAAAGAATAAATTTATCGGGAAACAGTAGCTTTTCGGGTGCGAGTTGTGATAAAATAGTGTCGGTAACGGAGCTGAGCCTGTCGGACGCGGCGTTTCCCGTCCGCTTGGAGAAGGTGACCCTTCGGGAATACACCCTCGTCGAGACAACGATGTGGGATGCCGAAGCACGACTGCAGGAGGCATGGCGTGAGCTTCTCCTCTCGCATATGATCGCAGGGGAAATCCTCTCGACCGATTTCAGCTTCCGTCAGTTTGCGGACGTGTATCTCTTGCACGCCGAGAGCACCTGTAAAGAAATGGTGGCACGCTATGAGGCCATCGACCCGATTTCCGAAGGAGAACCTTATGAGTGAGAGAATAATCAATGCCGAACGGATCGAGCAGATCATCAATGTTTTCGGCTCGTTCGATGAAAATGTCAAAAAAATCGAGCAGACCTACAACGTCAAGATCACCAATCGAGGCACCGAGCTGAAGGTGACGGGGGAGGAGGAGGCTGCCGACAAGGGTGCACGGGCGATTGAAGGGCTTCTGACGCTGGCCGCCAAGGGCGAACCCATTGATGAGCAGAAGGTACGTTACCTGATCGAGCTTGTTTCCTCCGGCAACGACGATAAAATCGGTGAAATGGCGAAGGACGTCGTCTGCATCACCGCCAAGGGAAAGCCCATCAAGGCCAAAACCCTCGGCCAGCAAAAATACATGAAGGCCATTATGAAAAACACCGTCACCATCGGCGTCGGCCCTGCCGGTACGGGAAAGACCTATCTTGCTGTGGCGGCGGCGGTGGCTGCGTTTCGTGAGAAAACCGTCAACCGCATCATCCTGACCCGACCGGCGGTCGAGGCCGGCGAGCGGCTCGGCTTTCTTCCGGGCGACCTTCAAAATAAGGTCGATCCCTATCTGCGCCCCCTGTACGATGCGCTCTACGATATGCTCGGCGCGGAGACGTTCCAAAAATATCTCGAACGGGGCAATATTGAGGTCGCGCCGTTGGCCTATATGCGCGGCAGGACGCTGGATGACAGCTTCATCATCCTGGACGAGGCGCAGAATACGACTCGCGAACAGATGAAGATGTTCCTGACCCGTCTGGGCTTCGGCTCGAAGATCGTCATCACGGGCGACGTGACGCAGATCGATCTGCCCTCCGACAAGACCAGCGGCCTGAAGGATGCCGTCCGCATCTTGGACAACATTCCGGATGTCGCCATCTGCCGCCTGACGGCGAGCGATGTCGTTCGCCACGCCCTTGTCCAGCGCATTATCGCCGCATATGAAGCAGGGGAGAAAAAGCTCCCGGCACAAAAGAAGCTTTATCGAAAGAAGGGGCCGCAGTGAAGCACAAGATCATCATCCGTTACGCAGACAAGAAGGAAAAAAATCCCGCTCTGACCATCCATATCAACCGTTGTATCTCGGCGGCTCTGGAGACGGAGGGCGTCACGGTGCCCTGCGAGATCAACGTCCTTGTCACGGACGACGACGGCATCCGTGCCATCAATCGCGCTTACCGCAATATCGACCGCGAGACAGACGTTCTGTCCTTCCCCATGTTCGATTTCAAGGAAGGGGAGCTGCCCGAGGATTTGTCGGAATTCATCGATCCGCAGACGGGCTTGCTCCCTCTCGGTGACATGGCCATTTCCATGGAACGGGCACGGGATCAGGCCGTCCGCTTCTGTAACACGCTCAAGCGTGAGGTCGGGTATCTGACCATCCATTCCGTTCTGCATCTTCTGGGCTATGACCACATGGACGAGGGCGAGCAGAAGCGAAGAATGCGCATGAGAGAAGAATTGATTGCCGAAAAGCTGGACATCCTTCGATAAAACAATACAGGAGAAATATTATGAGTAAAACTGCGATGATCACCATTGCCGGCCGCCCAAATGTCGGAAAATCCACCCTGATGAACCGTCTGGTCGGTGAAAAGATCGCCATCGTCTCCAATAAGCCGCAGACGACCCGCAACCGCATCAGCGGCATTGTGACAAATGGCGATACCCAGCTTGTCTTCATCGATACGCCGGGCTTCCACAAGCCGAGGACAAAGCTCGGTGACTATATGGTTAACGTCGTTCGGGAGAGTGTCGCGGATGTCGACCTGATTCTGCTCCTTGTCGAGCCGATTGCCAATGTCGGCCCGCAGGAGGAGGCGCTTCTGGCGCAGATCAAGTCATCCGGCGCACCGGCAATTTTAGTCATCAACAAGATCGATACTCTGCCCGATAAAGAAGCGCTGCTTGCCGTCATTGCAACCTATTCCGAGCGCTTTGACTTCGATGCCGTCATGCCCATCTCCGCCCGTTACCGTGACGGCGTGGATGTACTTTTGACAGAGTGTGAAAAATACTCCGTCGAAAGCCCGTTTTTCTTCCCCGAGGATCTGACCTCCGATCAGCCCGAGCGTCAGGTGATGGCGGAGATCATTCGGGAAAAGCTCCTTTGGAACCTCGACCGCGAAATTCCGCACGGGACGGCGGTGGAAATCACAAAATTTTCCGAGCGCGACAGCGGCGTCATCGACATCGATGCCACGATCTACTGCGAAAAGCAGAGCCACAAGGGCATCATCATCGGCAAAAACGGTGCCATGCTCAAAAAGATCAGCTCCGACGCGCGAAAGGATTGCGAGCGCTTTATGGGCACAAAGGTCTTTTTGCAAACGTGGGTCAAGGTCAAGGAGAACTGGCGTGACAGCGATTACCTGATCCGCAACTTCGGCTACGATAGCTGAGAAAATTTACAACGCATCTTTCCGCAGCTTGTGCAAAAACTATCCGCACAAAGCGATCGGAGGGATTTTACATGGATGCGGAAATGATTTGGAATTTATTTCAACAGACGGGTTCACCGGAGCTTTTTCTGCTCTATCGCCGTATCCGCAGCGAAACCAAACCGTCGGAGTAGGAATATGTACATCAAAACCGAGGGCATCGTCCTGCGAGAAACGAAATACAAGGATCACGATAAGCTTTTGACCGTCCTGACGAAGGAGCTGGGCAAGGTTACCGTCCGTGTCCGCGAACCGAGGGGCTTGCGTGGCGGTCGGTCGGCGTCGTGTCAGCTTTTGGCCTATTCGGAGTTCACGCTTTTGGAGCGGCAGGGGAGATA
Organism: uncultured Oscillospiraceae bacterium; assembly: GCA_964555465.1. Taxonomy (GTDB): domain Bacteria; phylum Bacillota; class Clostridia; order Oscillospirales; family Oscillospiraceae; genus JAZOXB01. The sequence goes on along the minus strand of CAZKSR010000027.1, from coordinate 3,413 downwards.
TACCGCTTCCGAGGTCAATCTGATCGAGCTGTTTCTCGGACTGCGCGACGATTTGGAGCTTTTTTCACTTGCCTCGTATTTTGCACAGGTCTGCGAGGTCGTCGTGCAGGAGGAGGATCCGAGCGAGGAGGTCTTGTCGCTCCTGCTCAACTGCCTCTTTGCGCTTTCGAAGCTCCAAAAGCCGCAGAATTTGGTCAAGGCAGTCTTTGAGCTGCGCCTGATGTCGATCTCCGGCTTTCTGCCCGATCTGCGCGGCTGTCTGACCTGCGGAAAAGCCGATGCGGATCGCTTCAATATCACGCTAGGCGCACTGCAATGCTCGACCTGCGCTGCAGGTGAGTCGATTCGTCTTCCGCTCAGCCCGGGGACGCTCGCCGCCATGCGCTATCTGACCGTCTGCGATGCCAAGCGGCTGTTCTCCTTCCGCCTCTCCGAGGAGGGGATACAAGAGCTGTCGCATATTGCGGAGAGTTATCTTTCCGTACAGTTGGAACGCGGATTTTCTACCTTGGATTTTTATAAATCCCTGTTTTTATGAGGAAACAATATGACAGAATTATACGAAAAATCGCTGAAAAAGCTGGAGCTGGATGCGGTTCTGGAAAAATTGGCGCAATATGCCCACAGCGACGAGGGAAAGGAACGTTGCCGTGCGCTCCTGCCGTTGGAGGATGCGGAGGAGATCCGCCTCCTGCAAGCGCAGACGAGCGCGGCCGTCCGTCTGATCTCCTTAAAGGGTGCGCCGAGCTTCCACGGACTGACGGAAATTCGTCCGTCGCTGGAGCGTGCCGACCGCGGCGGATGCCTGACCCCGAAGGAGCTTTTACGCATTGCGTCGGTGCTAAAATGTATCCGTACCGTGCGAGCGTATTTTGCCGAAAGCGACACGGAAACCTGCCTAGACGTCAGCTTCCGTGAGCTGACCCCAAACCGCTATCTGGAGGAAAAAATCTCCGCCTCCGTTCTTTCGGAGGAGGAGATTGCTGATGCCGCAAGCAGTGAGCTTGCCGATATCCGCCGCCATATGCGCGTCCAGAGCGCAAAGGTCAAGGAGAGCCTGCAAAAGATCATTACCTCGCCGTCGTATTCCAAGTACCTCCGTGACCCCATCATTACTCTGCGCGGCGACCGCTACGTTGTCCCCGTCAAGAGCGAGTATAAGGGCGAGATTCCCGGGCTGGTGCATGATGTCTCTTCCACGGGCAGCACCTTCTTCATCGAGCCGATGAGTGCCGTCAACGCCAATAACGCCCTGCGTGAGCTGGCGATCAAGGAGAAGAAGGAGATCGAGCGCATCTTGTCGGAGCTTTCGGCGGAGGCTGCCTCGTTCCGCGAAAGCATTTGCGCAAGCTGCGAGATCCTTGCGGCACTGGATGTTATCTTCGCGAAAGGGCGGCTGTCGCTCAGCATGGACGGCATGGAGCCGGAGGTTCGCACCAATGCGACCATCGAGCTGAATCGGGCGCGCCATCCCCTGATTGAAAAAAAGTCCGTCGTTCCGATCACGGTTCGACTGGGCACGGATTTTGACACGCTCATCATCACGGGCCCCAATACCGGCGGCAAGACCGTCACGCTGAAAACCTTGGGTCTGCTGACCGTCATGGCCGAGTGCGGCCTGCATATTCCGGCAGATCACGGCAGCGCCGTCTCCGTTTTCCGCTCGGTTCTGGCCGATATCGGTGATGAACAGTCCATTGAGCAATCCCTGTCGACGTTCTCTGCCCATATGAAAAACATCGTCGAGATCATCCGTGATTGCGACGACGAAACGCTGGTGCTGTTCGACGAATTGGGCGCAGGCACCGACCCGACCGAGGGCGCGGCTCTGGCGATGGCACTGATTTCGTTTTGTCGTCAGTGCGGCAGCCGTGTGGCCGCCACAACGCACTATGCGGAGCTGAAATTATTCGCCATGCGGACGGCCGGCATCACGAATGCCTCCTGCGAATTCGATGTTGAAACGCTCCGCCCGACCTACCGTCTGTTGATCGGTATTCCCGGGAAGTCCAACGCCTTTGCGATCTCTAAGCGTCTCGGACTTTCGGAGGATATCATCGAAAAAGCACGCAGTCTCGTCAACGAAAACGATCGGAGCTTTGAGGACGTTCTGACGCAATTGGAGCAGCAGCGCCGACAAATGGAATCTGCGAAGCTTGAGGCCGAACGTCTGAAGCTCGAGACGCAAAAGCTGCAGGAGCAGTCGATGATCTATCACGACGAGATCAAACGGGAACGGGAAAAGGCGGTCAAGGCCGCGCGAGCCGAGGCGCAGTACATCATTGATGATGCGCGCCGTGCCGCCAACGAAGTCTCCGAGGAGCTGAAGCAGCTTCGTAAGCAGATGAAGGAGGGCGTGGATGTCAGCGGCTTCAATGCCAAGCAAGCCGACCTTCGCCGCAAGCTCAACGAGGCGGAGGAGGCTTTTTCGGGCACGGCACCCGAGGCGCAGCGCCCGACTGCAAGCAGACCGATCCGCGTCGGTGACACGGTCGAGCTTGTCCGCTTTGGCACCAGAGCAACCGTTCTGGATATCAATAAAGACGGCAGCTTCCTCCTGCAGGCCGGTATCATGAAGATTACGGCGCAGGCGGATGAGGTTTATCTGATCGAAGAGACGAATCAACAGGCGAAGAAGATCATCGAGCGGACGCAGCGTGAATTCCGCTCCCATGCGGCGGCGACCGAGCTGGATCTTCGCGGCATGAGCGCAGGGGAGGCAATTGCGGTATTGTCGCAGTTTTTGGACAGTGCTATGCTCGCCAATCTCTCGTCCGTCCGCATCATCCACGGTAAGGGCACGGGTGTCCTGCGAAAAGCGGTTCACGAAGAGCTGAAGCGCAGTCGTGTCGTGAAACGCTACCGCCTCGGCGTCTACGGCGAGGGCGAAGACGGCGTGACGATTGCGGAGCTTGCCTGAGCATTACGGCGGCAAACCGTTGGAAGGGGAGACGTGTCGATTGCCGATCCTACGAGAAAAACGGCCGCCGTGGGATCGTTTTCCGCAAGATAAGCATCGAATCCTCGAAATTTGTCAAATCACATAAAATATTGTCAAAAATTTCTTCTTGACAATTCGCTTGTACTGTGATATAGTATCAAAGTACCGAGGGAGCCGCCTCGGTACTGATATCGCGGAGTAGAGCAGTTGGCAGCTCGTCGGGCTCATAACCCGGAGGTCGGAGGTTCAAGTCCTCCCTCCGCAACCATAACTGGACACCAGTTTTGATACAATGAGTATCGAAGCGGGTGTCCAGTTTGTTCATTTAATTTTATCTGCATTGGAAATCCTCCTTAATTGATGCCAAACACACGAGTGATTTGCCCGGAGGAACTACTCGAATTCCAAGTAAGAGTCGTTGTAGTACCTGAGTAATGTTTGAAAAAGTTGAATTTACAAATATGTGCATGAT
>CAZKSR010000026.1:0-18441 GCA_964555465.1 uncultured Oscillospiraceae bacterium | reverse complement strand
TTGTGCCTCCTTATACGACCGAAAAGCCGGAGAAGCCCATGAATGACAGAGCCAAAAGCCCGGCGGCGAGCAGGGCGATGGGGAAGCCCCTGAATGACTTCGGACAGTCGCAATCCTCCAACCGTTCCCGAATGGAGGAGAAGATCAGGATCGCCATGGTGAAGCCGAGGCCGCCGGTCAGTCCGTAGACCACCGATTCGATGAAGCTGTAGCCGTTCTGGATATTCAGCAGGGCAACGCCGAGGACGGCGCAGTTGGTGGTGATGAGCGGAAGATAGATGCCGAGTGCCTGATACAGCGCAGGAACAGCCTTTTGCAGGAACATCTCGACAAACTGCACCAGCGCGGCAATGACAAGGATAAAGACGACCGTCTGCATATACTCCAGTCCGAACGCCACGAGCAGGTATTCATTCACCGCCCAGGTAGCCGCCGACGCCAGCGCCATGACAAAGGTGACGGCGATCCCCATTCCGAGCGCCGTGTCGAATTTTTTCGATACGCCCATGAAGGGGCAGATGCCCATAAACTTGACGAGAATGAAGTTCTCCGCCAAAATCGCACTGAGCGAAATGGAAAACAGAGAGAGGAAGAGGTTCATTTTGTCTCCTCCTTTTCAGTGAGCTTTTTGTTCAGCCATTGCGAGAACGCGATCAAGCAGGCCAGCGTCAGGAAGCCGCCGACGGGCAAAATAACGAGCAGGGCGGGATATTGCGCATCGAGGATGCGGATGCCGTCGGCACCGAAGACGCCTGCGCCGAAGGTACCGCTTCCCAAAAGCTCGCGAATGACGCACATGACAATCAGAGCCGCCGTGTAGCCGATGCCCTGCGTCAGGCCGTCGACCGCCGAGGCGAGCACGCCGTTTTTCGAGGCGAACGCCTCCGCTCGGCCGAGAATGATGCAGTTGACGACGATCAGAGGGATGAACACGCCGAGGCTCTCGGACAGGGAGGGGAGAAATGCCTCCAAAATGAGCTGCACCATGGTCACAAAGCCGGCGATGACGACGATGTAGGCCGCAATGCGGATTTTATCGGGGATGACCTTGCGTAGCAGGGAGATGACGACATTGGAGCAGATGAGAATGATCGTGACGGACAGCCCCATGCCCAAGCCGTTGAAGAGCGTGGTCGTGATGGCCATGGTCGAGCACATTCCCAAAAGCTGCGCCAGCACGGGGTTGTTGGTCAAAAGCCCCTCCTTGAGCTGCTTCTTGAAGTTCATTCCGCCACCTCCTTCACATAGGCGAGGGCACGGTTGACGCCCTCGGTCACGGCGCGGCTCGTGATCGTCGCGCCGGTCAGGGCGTCGATCTCGCCGCCGTCCTTTGAAACCGATTGCGCTTCCGTCGCCCCGACGAACTGCGACTGCCAATCCGCACGGGTGCAGTTGGCTCCGAGGGAGGCCGTTTCGCTGTGCGAGACGATGGCAATGCCGGTGACGGAGCAGGCTTCGTCGATGCCGACCATCATGTCGATCTCTCCGCCGAAGCCATTGACCGTGAGGCGGACGACATAGCCGCCGCTGCATTTATAGATCTCGGAAATTTCGTCCCCGACGACCGCAAGCGGTGTGTATTCCTCGGCCGGCAGGACTTGCTGCATGGCCTCGCGCGCTTTTTTCGCCGTGTTTTCGGCAATGCGGTCGGCGGTCAACTCATTGACCAGACCCAAAAGCCCTGCGACGACTGCCGTGATAAGGAACAGCACGAGCGTCAGGCGGAGAATGTATTTCCAATCCTTCATCTTCCCTCACCGCCCTTCTGCTTGGCCGCACCGAATCTCTTCGGCACGCCGATCTTGTCGAAGAAGCCGACGCAGCAGTTCATCACCAAGATGGCATAGGTCACGCCCTCGACATAGGTTCCGAAGTAGCGCAGGAGCACCGTCAGCACGCCGCAGCCGATGCCGTAGACAATTCGACCGCCGTGCGTCACGGGAGAGGTCGTATAGTCCGTGGCCATGAAGATGGCACCGAGCATCACGCCGCCGCACAGGAGCTGATAGGCCATCCAGTCGAGACGGGCGTTGCCGCCGAGGGGGAAAAGGAAGGTCAAAACGGCGACCGACGCCAGATACGCCACGGGAATTGCGGGCGAAATGACCTTGCGGACGCAAAGGTAGATGCCGCCGAGAAGGAGCATGAGCGCGCTGACCTCACCGAGGGAGCCGCCGATCTTGCCGAAAAAGGCATCGAGCAGACTTTCCGTCGGCAGCTTTCCGACGGAAAGTGCCTCCATCGGGGTGGCGCAGGTCAGGCCGTCGAGCTTCGTTACGTCGGCCGAGACGGTCAGCGAGGTGCCGGCGGCGACATATTTGCCCGACATGAGCGACGGCCAGCTAAAGAGGAAGGCACGGGCGGCAAGCGCCGGGTTGACGATGTTCATACCGATGCCGCCGAAGAGCTGCTTGACAACGACAATGGCAAAGAAGTCGCCCAAAATCAGCGTCCAGTAGGGCAGCGTGACGGGGCAGACAAAGGCGACGAGCATCCCCGTCACGACCGCCGACCAATCGCTGACGGTATTGTCCTTCTTCATGATTCTGCGGTAGCCCCACTCGAAGAATACACAGGCCATGCAGGACAGGAGCGTCATGTAAAGTGCCCTTGCGCCGAAGAAATACACCGCCGCAAGGAGGGCAGGCAAAAGGGCGATGCAGACATCACGCATGATGACGGCGGTGGAGTTGCTGCTGTGGGCGTGCGGCGAGGAGGAGATGGTGAGCTTATGTTCCTTGCGTCTCATTTTTTTGCCTCCTTTGCCTGTTCGTCACGCAGCGCCTTTTTTGCGGTGCGGAAATGCTGCACCAGATCGATCCCGGCCGGGCAGACATAGGCGCACGAGCCGCACTCGATGCAGTCCGTGACATTGCCCCTTCGGAGCTTCTCGAGGGCATTATTTTTCTGCGCACGGTGCAGGAAGATCGGCATCAGGTGCATCGGGCAGACATCAACGCATTTGCCGCAGCGAATACAGTGCGGCTGCTCGACCTCGTGCTTATCGCGCATGGAATAGCAGGTCAGGGCGTTGTTTCCCTTGATGGTCGAGGCGGAGAGCGTATGCTGGGCAATGCCCATCATCGGGCCGCCGACAAAAATCTTATACGGCTCGGATGCAAAGCCGCCTGCCGCCTCGATGAGGGCGGAAAAGCTCGTGCCGATGGGCACCAGCAGATTGCAGGGGCGGGCGACGGCTCTGCCCGTCACCGTGACGGCACGGCGAACGAGGGGCAGTCCGTCATAAACGGCATCGCAGATCGCCGCGCAGGTGGCCACGTTAAAGACCGCACAGCCGACCGCCGCAGGAAGGCCGCCCGGGGGAACCTGCCGTCCGGTCACGGTCTGAATGAGCTGCTTCTCGGCGCCCTGCGGATAGCGCACCTTCAGCGTCAGAAGCTCTGCCTCTCCGTTTAGGTGCTTTTTCAGAGATTCGATGGCCTCGGGCTTGTTATTCTCCACGCCGATGGCCGTGCGCTTGGGCTGCAAAATCTTCTGCACCACACGCAGACCGGCAAGAATTTTCTCCGGCTGCTCACGCATCAGGCGGTCGTCCGAGGTGATGTACGGCTCACATTCGGCGCCGTTGACGATGACGGTGTCGACCTTCCCGAGGCCGCTCGACAGCTTCACGCAGGTCGGGAAGCTCGCTCCGCCCATGCCGGTGATTCCTGCCTCTCGGATAATCTCCAGCAGCTCGTCTGCGGTCAGGCTTTCGGCATTTTCCCGTTTTTTGACGCTCGGGTGCAGGGTGTTTCGTCCGTCGCTTTCGATCACGACCGCCTCGGACATTGCGCCGCTCGGCGACGGACGCCGCTCGACGGCGACCACCCGTCCCGAGACGGAGGCGTGCACCGGGACACAAAGTCCCTGCCCGTCTCCGATCTTCTGCCCGAGCAGAACTCGCTCACCGACCCTCACCAAAGGCTTGCACGGCGCGCCGATGTGCTGTGACATCGCAATGCTGACGAGCTTCGGCTCAAGGGGACGAATGGCCTCGTCACGGGTCAGCTCCTTGAAGCCTCGCGGATGGATCCCACCGAAAAAAGAGTGTGCCATAACGCTGCATCACCTCGTTTTTGTTTCATAATTCAAATATAGCACATTGCATCACAAAAATCCATATTTTTTTCGGAAAATTTTGGGGAAAAACAGCGACGCGCTGCTTGCTTTTCGGAGAAATTCGCGATATACCGCCGACAGGGAAAAACGCAAGCGGAGAATCATTTTTTGAAGCAATTTTTCGCAGCCTTGCCGAGCGAAGCCGCTCTGTTTTTCGATTTGCCGTGCAAAAGTGTCGGAACTGCACAAAGCCGCGCCGACGGAATCCCTGATTTTTTCATGATTTACCGCTTGTTTTTTCGACATTTTGCGATATAATGATAATATTGACATACCCCGTTGAGACGGATCGGGAAAGCGGTCATTTGACCCTCCGAAGGAGCAAAACTCTCAGGAACCAAGGACCGATCCGCAGAGGGGATCTCTGGAGAAGCTCATTGACTTGAGTGCCGAAGGTGCAAGGCGTTCCGCCGAATCTCTCAGGCAAAAGGACAGAGTTCATATTCCGACTGCGGAATATCTGTATGAGTGTCTCCGAAGAGGGGTACACTCTTTTTTTATTTGGAGGATTTTTATGAGTATTCACGAGCTTGCGCCGAACATCGAATTCGTCTCCCGTTTTGATGACGAGGTCGGTCGGCTTCTGTCCGACGAATTGCGGCGGCAGCGCAGAAATATTGAGCTGATCGCCTCAGAGAACATCACCTCCGCAGCGGTCATGGCCTGCATGGGCACCGTTCTGACGAACAAATACGCCGAGGGGCTGCCGTCAAAGCGCTATTACGGCGGCTGTGAGGTCGTCGACGAGGTCGAACGTCTTGCCATCGACCGTGCAAGGGCGCTCTTCGGTGCAGATTTCGTCAATGTCCAGCCGCACAGCGGCGCGCAGGCGAATCTGGCCGTCTACGCCGCACTCCTGCAGCCGGGCGACACGATTCTGGGCATGAGCCTCGCAAACGGCGGCCACCTGACCCACGGCGCATCGGCAAATCAATCGGGGAAAATCTATCACTGCGTGGCCTACGGCGTCGATCCTGTCACCGGCTGCATCGACTATGACGAGGTCGAGCGCCTCGCCCGTCTGCATCGGCCGAAGCTCATTGTCGCCGGTGCCTCGGCCTATCCCCGTGCCATCGATTTTGAAAAATTTGCCGACATCGCGCACCGCAACGGCGCTCTCCTGATGGTCGACATGGCGCATATCGCAGGTCTGGTCGCAGGCGGCGTACACATGAGCCCCGTGCCCTATGCCGACATCGTGACGACCACCACCCACAAGACCCTTCGCGGTCCTCGCGGCGGCATCATCATGGGCAAGGAGGAACTTGCCAAAAAAATCAACTCCGCCGTCTTCCCCGGCACGCAGGGAGGCCCCTTGATGCACGTCATTGCAGCCAAGGCCGTCTGCTTTCGCGAAGCCATGCAGCCGGATTTCCGTGCCTACGCCGAGCAGATCGTCAAAAACGCCAAGGCACTTGCCAAGGGTCTGCTCGACAGGGGCTTCGACCTCGTCTCGGGCGGTACGGACAATCATCTGATGCTGGCCGATCTGCGCCCCCTGCACATCACGGGCAAGGAGCTGCAGCGCCGACTCGACGAAAACCACATCACCGTCAACAAAAACGCCGTCCCGAACGACCCGGAAAAGCCCTTTGTCACCAGCGGCGTTCGCATCGGCACTCCGGCGGTCACGACCCGCGGCTTCCGCGAGGCGGACATGGATGTGATCGCGCAATGTATCTACCTTACCGCCACCGATTTCGAGCATACGCAGGAGGTCGTCCGAGGCGCCGTGGCGGAGCTGACCGAGAAATATCCGCTTTACGAATGAACGCAAGCAGCACCGCAGGGAGGAAAGAAGCCCTACGGTGCTGTTATTTTGTGCTGTTGTTATGATATGGTACTGTCGTATTGTAATACGGCGCGCCCGACGGGGCGTGAGCGGCTACGACTCCCGACGCAGTGCTTGCAGTGCCTCGGGGGTGTCGACGTCGCTCAGCTCCTTTTGCGGAATTTCCACCGTGACGAGACGTTCCGGGTGCGCACGGATGATGACATTTCCGCCGCAGTCGCCCGTCAGCTCCATGAGATTGGGGAAGAATTCCTTCGGAAAAATGCAGGGATTTCCGCGTCTGCCGTTGTGGGCGGCGCCGACGATGGCATTGGGCTGCTCCTTCCACCGTTCGACGACGCAGCGCACGGAATCGGCATCCAAAAGCGGCTGATCGGAAACCATATACAAGACCGCATCGCAGTCGCAAAGCCTCTGTGTGCCGAGGCGGATCGTGTGGCTCAGCCCTCGGTGCGGTTCCTCGTTGCGAACGGGCGTAAAGCCGCAGCGCACAGCCAGCGCCTCGATCTGCGGATATTGCGTCACCACGACCACCTGCGAAAACAGCTCCCTCGGGACGGCGTCGAGTGCGTGCTCGATCAGCATTTTGCCCCGATACACCGCCGCAAGCTTATTCTCTCCGAACCGTTCGGCGTTCCCTGCCGCCATCACCAGACAGCCGATTTTTCTCTCCTTCATCTCGATCCTCCGCATCCGCAAGTATTTTAATTAAATATAGTATAACCGATTATGACGGATTTTTCAAAATTTTTTCGTTATCTTCAAAATAGTATAACGACTCCTATTCCAATCCGTCGGTTCTTATGTTATAATGTACAAGTATAGAAGGGGTGAATCCCCCATTTTTCGGAAAAATGACCCGTAAATACTGAGGAGGTTTTCCAATATGAATGTCGGCAAGAGTGTCGTCCGTGTCGATGCCTACGACAAGGCGACCGGCAGAGCCAAGTATACCGATGATCTTTGCGACAAGCACGCCCTCGTTGCCCGTGTAGTGCGTTCGACCGTCGCCCACGGCATCGTCAAATCCGTTGATATTGAAAAAGCAAAAAGCGTACCCGGCGTGGTGCGCATCTTCACCTGCTTTGACGTTCCCGAAATTCAGTTCCCCACCGCCGGCCACCCGTGGTCGACCGATCCGCACCATCAGGACGTGGCCGACCGTTACCTTCTGAACCGTCACGTCCGCTATTACGGCGACGACGTCGTTGCCATCGTTGCCGAGGATGAGGTCGCCGCTGCGCAGGCCGCCCGTTTGGTCAAGATCGAATATGAAGTCCTCCCCTTTGTGCTGGATGTGCAGGAGGCAATGAAGGACGGTGCGCCGCAGCTCCACGAGGGCTTCCCGAACAACATCCTCAAGCACACCGATATCCGCAAGGGCAACTATCAGGAGGCCATCAAGGAGCCTGGGCTTATCTGCGTGGACAAGTGGTACGACACCCCGACCGTTCAGCACTGCCACATCGAAAATCACATTGCCTATGCCTATGAGGAAAGCGGAAAGATCGTCGTCGTCTCCTCGACGCAGATCCCACACATCGTCCGCCGCACGGTCGGTCAGGCTTTGGGCATCGACTGGGGCCGTGTCCGCATCGTCAAGCCCTATATCGGCGGCGGCTTCGGCAACAAGCAGGACACGCTCTATGAGCCGCTCATCGCATGGCTGTCCATGCAGCTCGGCGGCCGCCTTGTCAAGATCGACATCCCCCGTGAGGACACCTTTGTCTCCAACCGCGTCCGTCACGCCATCCGCTTCCACCTCGTCTCGTGGCTCCGTCCGGACGGGACTTTTGTGGCAAGAAAGGCCGAGCTTTTCTCGAATCAGGGCGCCTATGCCTCGCACGGCCACTCCATCGTCGCCAAGGCCATGGGCTCCTTCCCCCAGCTTTACCCCTGCGACAACTTCGAGTGCGACGCCTACACGGTCTATACCAACCGCTCCACCGCCGGTGCCATGCGCGGCTACGGTATGCCGCAGGCGTCGTGGGCGCATGAGTGCCACATTGAGGACATCTGCAAGGTGCTCGGTGTCGACTCCCTGAAATTCCGTCGGGAGCACCTGATGCCCATCGGCTTTGTGGACGGCTTCAGCAAAAACGAGAACTATTTCGACTCGTTCAACCAGTGCTTTGACAAGGCCATTGCCTACATGGATTACGAGCGCAAGCACGAGGAATATGCCCACCAGACGGGCGACATTCGCAAGGGCATCGGCATCGCCCCCTTCTGGTACAACACCGCCGTTTGGCCGATCTCGCTGGAACATTCCTCCTGCCGCATGGTGCTCAATCAGGACGGCAGCATCCAGCTCCAGGTCGGTGAAACCGAAATCGGTCAGGGTGCCGATACCGCCTATGCACAGATGGCCGCCGACGTCGTCGGCCTGAAGGACTACCGCGACGTGCACGTTATCTCTAACCAGGATACCGATGTCACCCCCTTCGGCCTCGGCGCGTATGCCTCCCGTCAGACCTATGTCTGCGGCTTCTCCATCACCCAGACCGGCAATATTTTGAAGGAAAAGATCCTGAAATACGCCAACGAGCTGACCCGTGTCATCGTCACGGGACTGGACATCGTCGACAGCAACATCATCCGCAAGAGCGACGGCCGTGTCCTCATGAGCCTGAAGGAGCTTGCGACGGAGGCATTCTACAGCCTGTCGCACTCCGAGCACATCACCGCCGAGTCTACTTACCAAATCAAAAACAACGCCTATTCCTTCGGCTGCTGCTGCGCCGAGATCACGGTCGATATCCCCATGTGCCGTGTCACCGTGGACAAGATCATCAATGTCCACGACTGCGGCAAGCTCATCAATCCCCAGCTTGCGGCGGCGCAGGTGCACGGCGGTATGTCCATGGGCATCGGCTACGCCCTGTCCGAGCAGCTCCTCTTCGACGAAAAGACGGGCGCTCCGCTGAACAACAATCTGCTGGACTACAAGCTCTCGTCGACCATGGACCATCCGCACCTCGAGGCGCAGTTCGTGGAGAACGCCGAGCCGACCAACCCCTTCGGCATGAAGGCTCTCGGTGAGCCGCCTGCCTGTCCCGTTGCTCCGGCCATTCGCAACGCGATTCTGAACGCCACCGGCGTTGCCATCGACTCCGCACCGATGAACCCCCACATTCTCTTCAAGCGCTTCAGCGAGGAGGGGCTTATCAACGACCCGTGGAGAAAGGAGAACTGAGCCATGTATGATATGAAAGCTTATTACGAATCCGAGAGCGTGCAGCACGCGGTGCAGCTCCGTCTGGAGCACCCCGAGGCGCACATCATCGCAGGCGGCTCGGACGTTCTCGTTCAGATGCGCGAGGGCAAGCGTGCCGGTGTGGAGCTGATCTCCATCTTCATGCTCGACGAGCTGCGCGGTGTGACGATCGATGAGGAGGAAAATATCCGCATCGGCAGCCTGACCAGCTTTTCGCACATCACGAAGGATCCCATCATTCAGAAGTATATTTCGGTTCTGGGCGAGGCGGTCGATCAGGTCGGCGGCCCGCAGATCCGCAACATCGGCACCATCGGCGGCAACACCTGCAACGGTGTCACCTCCGCCGACTCCGCCTCCACGCTCCATGCGTGGGAGGCCATCGTGGAGCTGACCGGGCCGAACGGCACCCGTCGCGTCCCCATCAAGGACTTCTATCTCAAGGCGAAGGTCGTCGATATCCGTGAGGGTGAGATTCAGACCGCCATCCTCATCCCGAAGATCAGCTATGAAAACACCTACGGCTACTATATTAAATACGCCATGCGAAATGCTCTGGATATCGCAACGAACGGCTGCTCGGTCAACGCTCGCCTCTCCGAGGACAAAAAGACCTTTGACCGTGTCCGTGTGGCCTACGGCGTCGCAGGCCCCGTTCCCATGCGTGCCCCGTCCGCCGAGGCGTGGATCAACGGCAGGGATGTGACCATGGAAAATATCGAAGCCTTTGCGCAGAAGGTGCTGGAGGACATCAACCCCCGTGATTCGTGGAGAGCTTCCAAGGCACTGCGTCAGCACGTCGCCGTCGAGTCGGCCAAGCGCTGCCTCGTCGAATCCGTCAAACGAGCAGGAGGTGCGCTGTAATGGGAAAGCAGTATAAGCTGGTTCGATACAACCTCAACGGCAAGGATGTTGAGCAGATCGTCGACGTCCGTGCCAGCCTGACCGATATGCTCCGCAACGATTTTCGCATGACCTCCGTCAAAAAGGGCTGCGAGGTCGGTGAGTGTGGTGCCTGCACCGTCATCATCAACGGCGAAGCCTATAACTCCTGCATCTATCTGGCAGTCTGGGCGGACGGCAAGAGCATCCGCACCCTCGAAAGCCTCGTCGGGCCGAACGGCGAGCTGTCCGATATTCAGCAGGCCTTCGTCGAGGAGGCCGCGATCCAGTGCGGCTTCTGCACGCCGGGCTTCATCATGAGCTCGTGGGAGATTCTGGAAAGCGGCAAGGAATACACCGACGCCGAGCTCAGAAAGCTCCTCTCCGGCCACCTGTGCCGCTGCACCGGCTACGAGAATATCATCCGTGCGGTGAAAAAGACCATGTACAAACGCCTCGGCAAGGAAATGCCCGAAGCTTGAAAAACCTGCCGCGCCGTTCAAAACGGCGCGGCAGCTTCTTTTGTGAAGAGGACGCGGCTTGCCGCATCCTTTTGTCCCACACATCCACAAAAACGCCCCATCTGCTTGCGCAGAGGGGCGCTTGATTTACTGCTGTGTTTTTTCGGCCAGCTCGCAGAAGAGGTCGATTTTATCGGAGATGGTTTGCAGGGCGGAGCACCAGAAGGCTTTGTCCGTCAGGTCGATGCCGGCAACTCGCGCGGTGTCCTCTGCGGTCGCAACGGTCGTCGTGCGCAGGAGCTTCTTGTACTTCGGCACAAAGGCAGCTCCCTCCTTCTCATACTGCGCATAGAGGCCACGGGCAAAGAGGCCGCCGAATGCGTAGGGGAAATTGTAGAAGGTCGATCCGTAGTAATGGCTCTTGCAGACCCACATATACGGATGCAGGCAGTCGGGGTCAAGTCCGTCGCCGTAGGACTGTCTCTGCGCCTCGAGCATCAGCTCGCACAGGGCATCGGCGTTCAGGAAGCGGCCTTCCCGCTGCGCAAAAACCTGTGTTTCGAAGCGATAACGGGAATAAATGTCGCAGATGATCTGCGTGGCGTCCTGAAGCTGCGACTCGATCAGAGCAAGGCGTTCGGCGTCGTCGGCCGCGTCACGGATGGCGGCGTTCATGACCACACACTCGTTAAAGGTCGAGGCAGTCTCGGCCAGCGGCATGGTGGTTCCGTGATTGAGCGGACGGTGATCCCGCATACAATGATTGTGGAAGGCGTGCCCCAGCTCGTGGGCAAGGGTGACGACATCGGTAAACATCCCGTCGAAATTGGTCAAAATACGGCTCTCATTCCGTCCGGAAAGACCGAGGCAGAACGCACCGCCGCTCTTGCCGTCATGGGGGTAAAAGTCGATCCATGCCTCATCAAAGGCGCGGCGCACCATGTCGGTCAGCTCGCCGTCAAAGCCGGAAAATTGCTTGATGAGGTAGTCTCGGGCGTCCTCGGTCGTAAAATCGGCGCTGAGCTTGCCCATCGGTGCAAAGAGATCGTACCACGGCAGGCCGTTTTTGTGTCCCAAGGCCTTGGCCTTGGCTTTCAGATATTGCCAAAACTTGGGCAGATAGTCGTCCATGGCCGAGAACATGGCCGCAAGCGTCTTTTCCTGCATTTCGGAATATTGGAGCGTCTGTTCCAGAGGAGACGCGTAGCCGCGGAGCTTGCAGTCGGAAATGGTTTCAAGCTTGATCGCGTTCAGCGCGTGCGCCACGGGCACCTTGATTGCCTCGTAGCAGGACAGCTCCGCCTCGTATGCGTCGCGGCGAACCTGCGCATCTGCGTCATAGGCGAGGTTGCGGATAGCGGAGAGGTTCGTCACCGTGCCGCGATAGGAGACGGGAACGGTGCTCGTCAGCTCGCCGTGCAGGGTCGACCACGCAGAGCTGCCGCTGAGCGAGAGCTTCGCCGCCACCGCCGTCGCCTCCTCGGTCAGCGCGTGCTTTGCAAGCTCCTTCTCGGTTTGGAAGAGGTAGACGTAATCCCGAAGGAATTCATCGCCCTTCACCCGCTCCATCAGGTCAGGCAGATCGGTCGCCCACTTCATGAAGGCGGTTTTCGGCGCGGCTGTCTCACTGTTAAGGGACATGATTTGCCCCATATAGGACATCGGCTCGGGATTGGTCGTGTCGGTCGAGGCACGCAGGGAGGCGTATTGGGCGGTTGTAAACAGCTCCGTCATTTTCTCTCGCAGTGCAATGCCGCGGCGTAGTCCCTCGGTCGGTTCAAGCTCGGGCAGCTCTCGGATCAGCGCCTCATAATCCCGAACACAGCAGCGCAGAGCCTCCATGTCGGCTGTATATTTCGGGTCATCAAAGCCCGTGTACAGTCGGTCTAAATTCCAAACATCATTCATCTCAGATTATCCTTTCCTTCCGATTTTGCCCGAGAAAGCAGATATTGATAGTATTGCACCTTCTTTTCCGCCAATTTCCAGAGGTGGAATTTGGTTCCGGGCTTCGTGTTGGCCTCCAAAACGAAGGGCTGCAGGGACTCCCGATCAATGCCGACATCAATCCCGAGCACAGCAATCGGCTTCTCTCTCTGCGCCTGTAAGAGCGGAGGAAGCTCTGCGGCAATGCGCTTCAGGTCGGCCAAAAGCTCCATGGCCTT
Organism: uncultured Oscillospiraceae bacterium; assembly: GCA_964555465.1. Taxonomy (GTDB): domain Bacteria; phylum Bacillota; class Clostridia; order Oscillospirales; family Oscillospiraceae; genus JAZOXB01. Next base: position 5,802 of record CAZKSR010000026.1, on the reverse strand, counting down.
CTCCCTCGAGAGGAATGCCAAAACCTCCATCGCATCACCGATGAAGCCGCCCTGCGAAACATTGGAGACGACACGGTTCGAGCCGATTCGGGGATAAATGTCGACAGTCTCCCAGTCGCCGCTTCCTCCGCGAGCGACCAGCAGTCGAAAATCAACGGTGTGCTTTTCGTCAAAGGAGAAGTCCAGTCGAGGCTGGAGAATCGGAGCTCCGAACTTTTTCTCCTTCAGGAGTGCCACATATTCCTCCCACTGCGTCGGGGTCAGCTCCTTTTGCTCCTTTGAGCCTTCCATCACAAAGGTACTGCCTCGACGGGTGATATGGTATACGCCGATCCCCATACAGCCGCCGACCGGCTTGACAATCGCCCTCGGCAGCAGGGAGAGCAGACGCATCAGCTCCTCATAGGAGTTTGGCTTGTAGGTCGGAATGGCATAGGGTGCCAGAGAACTTTGCATCATCAGCGCAGAAACGCCGCTTTTGAGGACGCCGGGGTTGTCGACCACCGTCGTGTGCTCCTGCAGCCATCGATTCCTGCGGACAAATTCCGGCTCATCGGCAAAGGACAGCCGTCCGAAGACCATGTCCGAGAAGGTCGGGATTTCTGTTTCGATGCTTTGGTATTTGCCGTTCTCCCAGACCCTTGCCGGAACCGTCGGACGATCCGGCTCCAAGTCCATTATGTTGTAGGCGCAGAGAGGGACGCCGTAAGACGCGGCCAAGGTCTGCAGGCAATGCGTCGTGGCTTTGCTATGCTCGGTGGCATAGACCAGTCCGATCATCTGATTCACAATAATCCCTCCCTTATTGCTTGACGGCGCGGACAAAGGCGGCAGGATCCTCGGCCTTGAAGTAGGCACTTCCGGCGACGAGGACATCGGCGCCGTTCTCGCGGCAGATTTGAGCGGTTTTTTCATTGATGCCGCCGTCGACCTCCAGCTCGCAGGCAGGATTTTTCTCATTGAGCCACGAGCGGATCGTGCGGAGCTTGGGCATCATATCGTCCATAAATGCCTGACCGCCGAAGCCCGGCTCGACCGTCATGACCAAAATCAGGTCACACAGCTCCAGATACGGCAGCACAGCCTCCGCAGGAGTGTTGGGCTTGACGGAAAGACCGGCCTTGACGCCCAGCGCACGGATGCGTTTGAGCGCGGCAAGGGTATTTTCCTCCGTGTCTGCCTCGAGGTGGATGGTGAGGATGTCACTGCCGGCCTTGCAAAAATCGTCGACATAGCGCAAGGGACGGTCGATCATCAGATGGACGTCCAGCGTCATCTCCGTGATGCGGCGGATGGCGGCAACAACGGGAATCCCAATGGTAAGATTGGGGACGAAAAGGCCGTCCATGACATCAACATGGACATAGTCTGCACCGGCCGGAGCGAGGGCCGTGATATCACGCTGCAGATTGACAAAATCCGCAGAAAGGATTGATGGAGAAACCTTTGTCATAAAAAACCTCCGAAGCATAGAATGAGGAGCAGCCGAGCGAAGCTCCGACCACGCAGACGGCTGCCGAATCTACCCTAAGTATACGACAATAACAAAAAACTGTCAAGTTTTTCCTCCGATATTCCCCCGCATTTCGCGCAAACTACCCGTGAAATCGAAAGAAGGAGGGAAAACGCATGAGCTGCCACGAACACGCTAACCGCTGCATCGAGTGCACAGTGTCGCAGTGCAAGCACCACTGCGGTGAAGAAAACTACTGCACGCTGGAGAGAATTCTCGTCGGCACACACGAGGCCGACCCGACCGTCAAGCAGTGTACGGACTGTATGTCTTTTGACAGAAAGTAAAAATACGGCATTTCGGTTAATGCGAAAGACCTCTTTCCGATCAGCGCCGTTTGCGGCGCGGAGGGCACAAGCGAAAGGGTCTGCAAAGCAAAATCCCGAACGGTGCGGTCGGTTCCGCACCGTTCGGGATTTTCGGTTCTGCGACGGACTCGTTTCCTTTGAAAGAATTCACGGGAATACCGTCCGTTCGAGAAAATTACTGCTCGGACTCGGCAAGCTCCTTCAGGGCATCCTTGCGGCTGAAGTTGGCACGACCCTTCTCGTCAAAGCCCATAAACTTGACCCATGTCATGTCACCGACGTTCAGAACGTCCTCGACCTTTTCGACACGGCGGTTTTCGAGCTTGGAGATGTGCACCATGCCGTCGTGACCCGGCGCGATCTCAACGAAAGCACCGATGGGCAGGATGCGCACGACCTTTCCGTAGTACAGGGCACCGACTTCGGGGACGAAGCAGATGTCGTCGATCATTTTCTTTGCGGCGTAGCCTGCGGCAGGGTCAACGGCGGCAATAAAGACGTTGCCGTCGTCGTCGATGTCAACCTTCGCACCGGTATCGGCGCAGATCTTCTGGATGGTCTTGCCGCCGGAGCCGATGACCTCGCGGATCTTATCGACGGAGATCTTCATGGAGATCATCTTCGGGGCGTAGTCGCTGACCTCGGCACGAGGCTCGGAGATGCACGGGAGCATGACCTCGTTGAGAATCTCCATACGAGCCTTGCGGCAGCGCTCAAGGGCATCGGCAATGATTTCCATGGTCAGACCCTTGTTTTTCAGATCCATCTGGATGGCGGTGATGCCCTCGCTGGTGCCGGCGACCTTGAAGTCCATTTCGCCGTGGAAGTCCTCGACGCCCTGGATATCGGTAAAGGTTCTCCACTCGCCCGTCTCCTGATCGGAGATCAGGCCGCAGGAGATGCCGGCGACCGGACGCTTGATGGGCACGCCTGCATCCATCAGAGCCAGCGTCGAGCCGCAGATAGAGCCCTGAGAGGTCGAGCCGTTGGAGGACAGAACCTCGGAGACGACGCGGATGGCGTAGGGGAACTCCTCAACGGACGGAATGACAGGCAGGAGTGCCTTTTCCGCCAGCGAGCCGTGGCCGATCTCGCGGCGGGAGGTGGAGCGTGCTGCTCTGGCCTCACCGGTGGAGAAGGACGGGAAATTATAATGATGGATATACCGCTTGGTGTCCTCGAGATAGATGGTATCGAGTTTCTGGGCAGCAGAGAGGGTGTTCAGGGTGCAGATGGACAAAACCTGCGTCTGGCCGCGGGCGAACAAACCGGAGCCGTGGACACGGGGCAGGACGCCGACCTCGGCATCGAGCGGACGGATTTCGTCCATGCCGCGACCGTCAACGCGCTTACCTGCGAGGAGCCACTTCTTGACGACCTTTTTCTGCATCTTGTACAGGCAGACGTCGATGTGCACATCGAAATCCTCGTACTTCTCGGCAAATTTCTCGGCAAAATCGCGGCGAGCGGCATTCAGGCGCTCTTCGCGGATGTTCTTATCGTCGGTGTCGAGGGCGAATTCGATCTGATCCATGCCGTAGGCACACAGGTCATCGAGCAGGTCATGGTTGACGGCAGCCTTCTCGAAGGTGAACTTCGGCTTGCCGATGGTGGCAACGATCTCGTTGATGAACTTGACGACCTCCATGTTCGTCTCGTGTGCAACACGGATGCACTCATAGACGATGGCCTCGGGTGCTTCCTTTGCCTCCGTCTCGATCATAACGACCTTCTCGAAGGTCGAGGCGATGCAGACGAAGCAGTCGGCTTCATTGCGCTGCTCGGTGGAGGGGTTGACGATATATTCGCCGTTCAGGTGGCAGACATTCGTGGTGGCGACGGGGCCGTTCCACGGGACGTCGGAGGAGGCGATGGCGATGGAGGCACCGAGGGAGGCAACGATCTCGACAGGGTTGTCATAGTCATTGGACAGGACGGTGCAGGTGACGACGACGTCATTTCTCAGCTCATCGTCAAAGAGCGGACGCATCGGACGGTCGATGATACGGCTGTTGAGGATGCCGCGCTCGGAGGGCTTGCCCTCGCGACGGTTGAAGGAGCCGGGGATGCGGCCAACAGAGTACATTCTCTCCTCAAACTCGATGGTCAGGGGGAAGTAGTCGATACCGCTCTTGGGCTCGGGGGAGCAGGTAACGGTGGTCAGAACGGTGGTATCGCCGTAGCGGCAGATGCACTCGGCGTTGGCAAGCTCAGCGACCTTGCCGGTCTCGACCGTGAACGCACGGCCGCCGATCATGGTTTCAAACACATGATGGTTGGGGTACTGTTTTCTGGTGATCATAAAATATCCTCCTTTGAATTGATGGCTCACGGGAGGGTTTTAGCACTTGAAGCTGCGCTCGGGAAGCGTACCTTCAACTGCTAAATGATCCGAAAGCGTGCCGTCATTGCGAGCGTGGCAATCTGCATTTCCGAAAAGTACAAGCCCGAAGGTGCAGATTCCCACGTCGCTTCGCTCCCCGGAATGACGCCGTCGGGCATTGCGTCCCTCGGAACGGCGGACGGAGCAATCGGATCCTCCCGTGAAAAATGGGCGACCCGTGGGTCGCCCATTCGGTTCGTATTACTTACGGATGCCCAGACGAGCGATGATGCTGCGGTAGCGGTTGATGTCCTTCTTTGCCAGATAGTCCAGCAGGCTGCGGCGCTTACCGACCATCATCAGCAGGCCACGACGGGAGTGGTTGTCGTGCTTGTGCTCACGCAGATGCTCGGTCAGCTCGTTGATACGGGCAGTCAGGATGGCGATCTGGACTTCGGGGGAGCCGGTGTCGCCCTCGTGGGTCGCATACTCGGCGATGATAGCGGTCTTCTTGTCCTTCAGGATCATTGTGGTTTCCACCTTTCAAAAATATTCTCCGGCAGCTAAGTCAGGGTTGGCGGAATGTCTCCCGTGGCTGAGCAGCGGAACATGACGAAATCGTCAGCCGTACTATACTAGCACATTTTTGCGAAAAAGTAAAGAAATATTTTCAAAAAACTTCGATTTTTTCAAAATTTTCATCCGGCCAAAAAGCTCAGCGCCTGAATACCGAGAGAAACGACCAATGTGACGATGACGCCGGCAATCAAAACGCCGAGGAGGATTGCAGGCAGTGCTCGTTTCATGCGCATTTCCATCAGTGCAGCGACGAGCGCACCCGTCCACGCACCCGTTCCGGGCAAGGGAATGGCGACCAAAATGCACAGGCCGACCAGCTCGTATTTGCGGACGGTGTCACTCTTTGATGCGGCGCGGTTCTCCAGCCGCTCGACAATTCTCCCGAGACGAGGATAGCGTTTCATCCAGTCGAAAACCTTGCGAACGAAGAGGAGGATGAACGGCACGGGCAGCATATTGCCCAGCACGCTCAGGGCGAAGCTCACCCACGGGTCGAGGCCGGCATAAAAGCCATACGGAATGGCACCACGCAGCTCAATCACCGGAACCATTGAGATCAGAAGCGTGGTAAGCGCTTTTTTCAGCATAAGTAATCCCCCAAGTCGGAACAAAGCTTTTTTGTATTTTAGCACAGACATCAGGGAAAAGCAATCATTTCCGTCAAAAAATTGCGATTTTTCGCAAAGCAAGACAGTCGCCTCGACAGCCGCCCCGTTTTTTCCGCCCGACACAAATTTTGTACGCAACGGCTCGATCTCGCGTGCCGTTCCACCGCCCCTCCGCCACACTCCCCGTTGCCCTGTTGACCCCATTGCTCTGTTGACCCCGTTGCCCTGTTGACCCCGTTGCCCTGTTGACCCCGTTGCTCTGTTGACCCCGTTGCCTTGTCGACCCTGTTGCCCTATAGTCCCTGTGCCTTGTCGTGCCCTTGTGCAGCACCCGTAGGGCGCGCCGACCCCGGCGCGCCGCTGTACAATCCTCCACCAGCACCCGTAGGGCGCGCCGACCCTTGGCTCCACCCCACGGGGGGAGCTGTCGGCGCAGCCGACTGAGGGGGGGCAAACGCACCAAAATGATAC
>CAZKSR010000025.1:16063-18854 GCA_964555465.1 uncultured Oscillospiraceae bacterium | reverse complement strand
CCATGATGATCTTCAACCAGTTTGCCGAGATGGGCAACCCCCTGTGGCACTATAACGTCACGGGCTATGCGCTGTCCGAGCTGTTCGAGGCGGTCAAGAAGCCCGGCCAGAGACTTGCCGGTGCCTGCTTCACCTCCGGCTCCGCCGGCACCATGTCCGCAGGCGACCTCCTCAAGGAGCGTTATCCCGGCATGAAGCTCGCCGTCGGTGAGGCGCTGCAATGCCCGACCATCCTCGACAACGGCTTCGGCGGCCACCGCATCGAGGGCATCGGTGACAAGCATATCCCGTGGGTACATAATGTCAAGAACACCGATATGGCCATCGCCATCGACGACGAGGATTCCCAGAGACTTCTCCGTGTCTTCAACACCGAGCCGGGCCGCAAGTACCTCAAGGAAACCCTCGGCATGACCGATGAGCAGCTCGAGAAGTTCACGTGGATGGGCATCTCCGGCATTGCCAACGTTCTGTGCTGCATCAAGATGGCCAAGTATTATGAGCTGACCGAGGATGATGTTGTCGTCACCGTTCTGACCGACTCGGCCGTGATGTACAAGTCCCGTGTCGAAGAGCTGAACGAGAAATACGGCGCGTACGACGTCGTCGAGGCGGCGAAGGATCACGCCCTGCATATGCTGGGTCTTAAGACCGACAGTCTCATCGAGCTGACCTACGCCGACCGTAAGCGTGTCCATAACCTCAAGTATTACACCTGGGTCGAGCAGCAGCAGATGAACGTCGAGGATCTCAACGCCCAGTGGTACGACACCAAGGGCACATGGGACGCTGTCCACGCGCAGGCCAAGGAGCTTGATGCGCTGATCGACGAGTTCAACGAGGCCACCGGCCTGCTCAAGACGCTGTAAGACAATCACACAAGGCCGAGGCTCAGTCATTGCATCAAACCGAGGGGTGGGGGCAGCCCCATCCCTCGGTTTCATCCCCGGCGGAGGGTAGAGCGTATCGTTATCTGAGTGCGTTCGCCCTCCCTCAGTCGGCTGCGCCGACAGCTCTCCCCTAAGGGCGGAGCCTTCGCAGGGCACGGCCCTCCTGTTTCGTAGGGCACACCGACCCCGGCGTGCCGTCAACAGATGCGGTGCGTTGCATCGCGCCCTTTGGCGAGAGGTGCGCATTGCGGCACGACGAGGCCGTCGCGCCCTACGGCTGCGCTGCAAAAGGCATCGTCACGAAGTAACATCTCAACGATTCACCCTTCGTTGACCAATGTCCGTGATTCATTCAAAAAGAAAGGAACCGAATTATGAGAAACGTAAAATGCGGCCGCTGTGTCAAGTGCGGCAGGGAATACGAGGCTGTCCCGAACCTGACCAACTGCGCGTGCGGCGGTATTCTGGACATCATCTATGACTACGACTATATCAAGACCACCCTGACCAAGGAAAAGCTTGCCGCCCGGGACGACCGCTCCATGTGGCGCTACCGCGAGCTTCTGCCCGTCGAGGAGACGACGCCCAACACACCGCTGCGCGTCGGCTGGTCGCCGCTGTATGAGGCAGACCGTCTTGCCAAGGAGCTGGGCATTGCCAAGCTCTGGATCAAGGACGACGGCCAGAACCCCACCGCTTCCCTGAAGGATCGCGCCTCCGCAATGGCGGTGGCCAAGGCGCAGGAGGCCGGTGCCAAGGTCATCGCCTGCTCCTCCACCGGTAACGCCGCCTCCTCTCTGGCAGGCAATGCCGCCGCCGCAGGCCTGAAAACCTATATCTTTGTTCCCTCCCGTGCCCCCAAGGGCAAGGTCGCGCAGCTTATGACCTTCGGCGCCACGGTCGTCTCCGTGCAGGGCAGCTATGAGGACACCTTCGAGCTGTCCAAGGCCGCCATTGACAGATGGGGCTGGTATAACCGCAACGCCGCCATCAACCCCTACCTCTCCGAGGGCAAGAAGACCGTCGGACTGGAGATTATGGAGCAACTCGGCTGGGAGGTTCCCGATTATATCGCCATCTCCGTCGGTGACGGCTGCACCATCGCCGGACTCTGGAAGGGTCTGAAGGATCTGTATGCCATCGGCTTCATCGACAAGCTGCCCCGACTGATCTCCGCGCAGGCCGAGGGCTGCTGCCCCCTGAACCGCGCCATCGCAAACAATGAGGACTGGTACCCCATGGAGGAGAACACGCTGGCCGACTCCATCGCCGTCGGCGTGCCCCGAAATGCAGACAAAGCACTTATGGCCATTCGGGAGTCGAACGGCCTCGTCGTCAACGTCTCGGATGAAGAGATCATGGCGGCGCAGAAGCTGCTCGGCCGCTTCTGCGGTGTCTTCGGTGAGCCTGCCGGCGTCACCGGTGCCGCCGGCCTGAAGAAGCTCTGCGAGGAGGGGAAAATCTCCCCCGATGCAAGGGTTGTCTCCGTCGTCACGGGCAACGGCCTGAAGGACGTCGCCAATGCCATCAAGTCCTGCGGCGAGCCGATCTCCATCCCGTCGGACATGGAGCTGCTCTTGAAGGCCTTCGCGGAAAAGGGCATCGAGGTCGAGAGCTGATCGAAATTCACGCAAAACGGGCAGGTCGAAAGCCTGCCCGTTTTTTTTGCGCCGTGACAGGCGCGTCGGGCCATCGGCAGGAGGCGGATGGCGGTCTGCCGAGCGCGGAAAAAAGCGGCCGGGATTTTTTGCATTTGTGCACGAATCCGATTTTGTTGCTTGCATTTTCTGTGTGAGGATGATAGAATAAAATAGAATATAGTATCATGGGGCGTGTGCCTCCGAAACGATGCAGAAAGCCCCAAAGGGGTTTCTGCAAAGCACCCCCGTAGACGCGACGCA
>CAZKSR010000025.1:0-15963 GCA_964555465.1 uncultured Oscillospiraceae bacterium | reverse complement strand
CGATGCAGAAAGCCCCAAAGGGGTTTCTGCAAAGCACCCCCGTAGACGCGACGCATCGCACGCCGTAGGGCGCGACGACCCCGTCGCGCCGCAATCCGCCGCACTCCCGTAGAGCGCGCCGCATCTCGAAGCCCACTCACCGACCACCGAAAAAGGAGCTTGCCATGTCATTCGTTCACCTTCATGTGCATACCGAGTACAGCCTGCTCGACGGCGCCTGTCGCATCGGCCGTCTTGTGCAGCGGGTCAAGGAGCTGGGGCAGAACGCCGTTGCGATCACGGATCACGGCGTCATGTACGGCGTGATCGATTTTTACCGTGCGGCGAAGGCGGCAGGGATCAAGCCCGTCATCGGCTGCGAGGTCTATGTCGCGCCGAGGACGATGGCCGACCGTGTCCACGGCACGGACAGCGAGGCGCGCCATCTGGTGCTCCTGTGCGAGAACGAAACGGGCTACCGCAACCTGAGCTATCTCGTCTCCCGTGCGTTTCTCGATGGTTTTTATCTCAAGCCCCGAATCGATCTGCAGCTTCTGCGGAAACATTCCGAGGGCTTGATTGCTCTGTCTGCCTGCCTTGCCGGTGAAATCCCCCGTCGTCTGCGCATGGGGAATTACGACGGTGCAAAGGCGTATGCGCTGGAAATGGCCGAAATTTTCGGTGAGGAGCATTTTTTCCTCGAGCTTCAGGATCACGGCATCCGGGAGCAGGCGCAGATCAACCGCGACCTCGTGCGTCTGTCAAAGGAAACGGGTCTGCCGCTCGTGGCCACGAACGATGCGCACTATATCAATCGCGAGGACAGCTATGTGCAGGATGTCCTCCTGTGCGTCCAGACGGGCAAAACGCTCGAAGACCCGAACCGCATGAAGTTCGAGACGGACGAGTTTTATATCAAATCCGAGGCGGAAATGCAAGAGCTGTTCCCAAATTTGCAAGAAGCCTTGGAAAATACGCAGCGCATTGCCGACCGCTGCAGCGTTGAATTTACCTTCGGCACCTACCATCTGCCGGAGTATCTGCCGCCGGACGGCTCGGATTCGCTGAGCTATTTCCGCAAGCTCTGCTTCGAGGGCTTCACCGAGCGGTATCCCGACGAGCCCGAGGCATACCGCAAGCGGCTGGAATACGAAATGGGCGTCATCGAGCGCATGGGCTATGTGGACTACTATCTGATCGTTGCCGATTTCATCCGCTGGGCGAAGCGCGAGGGCATCCCCGTCGGCCCGGGCAGAGGCTCGGGCGCGGCCTCCATTGCCGCCTATTGCATGGACATTACCGAGGTCGACCCGATGAAGTACGACCTCATTTTCGAACGATTTTTGAACCCCGAACGGGTCAGTATGCCCGATTTCGATACCGATTTTTGCCAGGAGCGGCGCAGCGAGGTCATCGACTACGTTATGCGCAAATACGGCAAGGAGAGAGTGGCGCAGATTGTCACCTTCGGCACCATGGCGGCACGGGCGGCTGTTCGGGACGTCGGGCGTGTGCTGAATTTCAGCTACGCCGACACCGATGCCGTTGCCAAGCTCATCCCCTCGACGCCGCACATGACGCTCGACGAGGCGTTACGGGTTTCGCCGCAGCTCAAGGAGGTCTACGACGGCGACGAACGGGTGAAAAACCTCATCGACACGGCGCGCGCGCTGGAGGGAATGCCGCGCAATACCTCGACCCATGCGGCAGGCGTCGTGATTACGAAAAATCCCGTGGTCGACTATGTCCCACTGGCGAGGAACGACGAGACGATTGTCACGCAGTTCACCATGACGACCATCGAAGAGCTGGGCTTGCTCAAGATGGACTTCCTCGGCCTGCGGAATCTGACCATCATTGACGATGCCGTGCGGATCATCCGCCGCCATACGCCGAATTTTTCGATCAAAGGCATCCCCGACGACGATGCCGAGACGTTCCGAATGCTTGCCGAGGGCAAGACCGCCGGCGTCTTCCAGCTCGAATCGGCCGGCATGACGGGCGTGTGTGTCAATATGAAGGCAAGCTCCATCGAGGACATCACGGCTATCGTCGCCCTCTACCGCCCGGGCCCCATGGACTCCATCCCGAGGTTTATCGCCAATAAGCTCGACCCGTCCAAGGTCACCTACAAAACGCCGCTCCTCGAGCCGATTCTGAAGGTCACCTACGGCTGCATCGTCTATCAGGAGCAGGTCATCAATATCTTCCGCTCCCTCGGCGGCTACACGATGGGGCAGGCAGACAACATCCGTCGGGCAATCTCGAAAAAGAAAATGAAGGTCATCGAGGCCGAGCGCAAGACCTTCGTCTACGGCGACGAAGGCAGCGGCATCGTCGGCTGCGTCGCAAACGGCGTGCCGGAGACGGTCGCCCAGTCGATCTATGACGAGATCGTCGATTTCGCGAACTACGCCTTCAACAAGGCTCACGCCGTGTGCTATGCGGTCGTGGCCTACCGGACGGCCTATCTCAAGTGCCATTATCCGAAGGAATACATGGCGGCGCTTTTGACCTCCGTCCTCGACCGCACGGACAAGACGGCTGCCTATATCGCAGACTGCAAGGAAATGGGCATCCGTCTCCTCCTGCCGGACGTCAACCGATCCGAGGACACCTTCACCGTTGAGAACGACGGCATCCGCTTCGGACTCGGCGCGGTCAAGAATATCGGCCGCGGCCTCATCCGCCAGATGGTGGCCGAACGGGAGAAAAACGGGGAATTCACCACGCTTGAAAGCTTCATCGAGCGGATGATCGACACCGACCTGAACAAGCGAGCGGTCGAAAATCTTATCAAATGCGGCGCAATGGACAGCCTCGGCCTCCGGCGCTCGCAAATGCTCTACGCCTATGACATCATCATTGATAACGTGTCAAAGAACAAAAAGTCCAATATTGACGGGCAAATGCAGCTTTTCGATATGCTGGAGGACGGGGAACAGACGGCGGTGTCCATCCCCGAGCTGAAGGAGATGGACAGAAAAGAGCTGATGCAGCTCGAAAAGGAAGCCATCGGACTTTACCTCTCCGGCCACCCGATGGACGAATACCGCAAGCAGCTCAGCGGCAGCGGTGTCGTGCCGATCGTGCGGATTTTGCAGTCCTTCGAGGACGGCGACGGCGTTTACCGTGACGGGCAGACCGTCCGCATCGCCGGAATCATCGAAACGGTTCGCATGAAAACCACTCGCAGCAACTCCATGATGGCCTATGTCGGGCTGGAGGACGACACGGCGGCGATGGAGCTGCTGGTGTTCTCCAATACCATCGCCAAGAGCAAGGACGTGATGAAGGAGAATCGGGCGGTTGTGGCGGAGGGGCGCATCTCCGTTCGGGAGGACAAGGCGCCGCAGATGGTCGTCAATGCCCTACAGCCCATCGACACGGTCGCAAAGCCCGTGCCGCAGACGCTCTATCTGAAGCTTCCGACCGAGGGCGGCGAGGCGGATCGAAAGGTACGCGCAATTTTGCAGATGTTCCCCGGCGAGCAGAAGGCGGTTCTGTTCTTTGCGGACTCCGCACTGCGCAGGGGCACGACCTGTGCCACACGGGAGGATATGCTGCGCGAATTGCGGTCGATTTTGGGAAATGACGCCGTAGTTTTGAAATAATTTTGCCATCGGATATAAATATTTTTGCCTGAGAATTACAAAAGCTCTACACATTTGTTACAATCTATGCTATAATCAGAGGACTACGGCGCAAACAAGCCCCGATCGTGTCATCACGGGTGCGGTGCGGCGGACGGGTGCGTGCATTTGCGGCACGCCGAGGTCGGCGTGCCCTACGGAGTGCGGAGCACATGGCGTCGTGCCCTACGGGTGCGTGCGTCTGCGGCCCTGCGCAGGGAGAGCCGACGGGCATCGGCTCCAAAGCGACGCCGAAGCCGTTCACGATTCACGAAAAAAGAAGGAGGCCGGATCAGATGAAACGCAAAAAGCTCATATCGCTCCTGTGCCTCCTCGGACTGCTTCTCTCTCTGGGCGGCTGCTTCCTCGACCCGGCGGAAAATCTCTACGCCGTGCCGAAGCAGCCGGAGAGCTTCTACAATCTGCAAAGTGCCATCGACGCCGTGATGGGCGGCTCTGCGACCTATTCCGCGCCCATCAACGGCGAAAATCAGCAATCCGTGCAGACCGCCGACCTCGACGGCGACGGCGACGATGAGGCCATCGTCTACATCAACAACGGCGGCGACACGCCGCTGTGCATCTGCGTCTTCGACCGCCAGGACGATTGCTACACCCTCCTCGGGACGATCGAGGGCGTGGGCAGCGCCTTTGACAAGGTGGAATATGTCCGATTTGACGGCGAAAGCGGCAGCGAGATCCTTGTCGGCCGCCGCCTCAGCGACAGCGTGATGCAGCTTCTGTCCGTCTACAGCGTGCGTGACGGCGAGCTGGTCGAGCTGTTCAATGCGCCCTACCATGAATTTATCACGACCGACCTCGACGGCGACGGCCTGCGTGACATTGTCCTGCTGTGTCAGGATGCCGATGCAACCAACGGCGTTGCCGTTTATTATCACTGGTCGGACGGGCAGCCCGTGCGCGAGCTGGAGGCGGATCTGTCTGCACCGGTGTCCTCGGTCAAGCGCATTATCACGGGCAAAATGTGCCAAAATGTGAAGGCGGTCTTTGTTGCCTCGAACTACGAGGAAGGACTGATCGTGACGGATATTTTCGGACTGCGGGAGGGGAGCTTCACCAACTTCTCCCGAGCGAGCGAGGTGCAGACCGCCCGAGAATACTATGTTTACAGCAACGACATCGACGCCGACGGCGTGATCGAGCTGCCGCGGCTTCTCAATATGCCCACCTTGGACGGCGACGAAAGCTCGGTCGGGCAGTCACTGATCTTGTGGTATAATCTTCTGCTCAGCGGTCGGGAAAAACAAAAATGCCTGACCTACCACAACTATTCCGGCGGCTGGTATCTCACGATACCGGAAAGCTGGGCAAGAACGCTCGCCGTGGGCAGGATCACGGCACTGGGCAGCGCGAGCGGCTATCGCTTCGCGGACGCGGACAGCGGCAGAGAAATTTTCCGCATCGTTGCGACGTCGTCCGACAATGCCGCGCAGACCATCGCCGGGGAGGGCTGGACGCAGCTCCAGCAAAAGGGCGGCAACACCTATGCCTTCGTGCTCGGCCCGGCGGCGGAAGAATATGATTTGGATGAGGCGACCCTGCGCTCGATGTTCCACCTGATCCGTGTGGACTGGAAAACCGGGGAAACCTGACGGAGGAAGAATATGAAAAAGGTTTTGATATTGGAGGACGAGGTCAGCATCCGCAGCTTTGTGGTCATCAACCTCAAGCGAGCCGGCTACGAGGCAATCGAGGCCGGCACCGGTGCGGAGGCGCTCGAGCGCCTGCAGCAGAATCCCGATGTGGGTGTGGCGATTTTGGACATTATGCTGCCGGATATCGACGGTTTCGAGGTCTGCCGCAGCATCCGCGCGACGAATAAGACCATCGGCATCATCATGCTCACCGCCAGAACGCAGGAGATGGATAAGGTCACCGGCCTGATGACGGGTGCGGACGACTACGTCACAAAGCCCTTCTCCCCGGCAGAGCTGACGGCTCGCATCGACGCGCTCTATCGGCGTGTCGGCGGCGGCGTGGAGACCGATCCGGAGATCATCGTCCACGAGCCGTTCACGCTGAATATCCGCAACCGCACGCTCGAAAAGGACGGACGGCGAATTCGACTGACGCAGGTGGAGTATGCCATCGTCCAGCTTTTTATGCAGAATCCGGGACGGGCGCTGTCCCGTGAGGATATCCTGACGACGGTCTGGGGCAGAGATTACGACGGCGAGCTGAAGATCGTCGATGTCAATATCCGCCGTCTGCGCATCAAGATCGAGGACAATACCGCCAACCCGACCTATATCACAACGGTCTGGGGCTTCGGCTATAAATGGGGCGTCTGAGGAAGAGACGTGATACAGCCGCCCTCGGCCGCTTTGCCGCGCGGCGCGCAGCAAAGCGGTAATGACGCACCTCAACCATTCACACAAAAAAGGCGGTGAGTTCATGAAAAAGGGCCTGCAGGGGCGGTGGCTTCGCAATACCCTGAGCATCGTTTTGGCGCTTGTCCTGCTCTGCGTTGCGGCGCTGTCCGTCTCGGTCGCCGCCTATTACTATTCCAATATGGAGGCCGGACTGGTCGCCAAGGCGCGCACCAGCACGCAGTTTTTCGAGACCTATACCGGCCAGAGCTACAATGAATATTACCGCTCGTGCATGAATTTCACCAACACCTTCGAGGAAAAGGACATGGTGGAGCTGCAATTCATCAACACGGCCAACCGCATCGTCGCCTCGTCATATACCCAGCTTGCCACGACCGTTCCCGTCACGAGCGACATCACCGAGGCCATCGAGACGGGAAAAATCAGCACCTTCACGGGCGAAAATCCTGCCACGGGCGAGCGTATCATGGCTGTTTCCAGCCCCCTGATCTACACCAACGGCGAGGTCATCGGCGTTCTGCGCTATGTGACGAGCCTTCAGCCGGTCGATCGGCAGATATTGCTCATCAGCCTGACCTTTGCGGTGGTCGGCGTCGTGCTTTTGCTCGCGGTCTATCTCAGCGGCCGATACTACCTCAAATCCATCCTCGTCCCCGTCTCGGAGATCGCGGAGACGGCCAAGCGCATCGCCGCCGGAAGCTACGGCGTGCAAATTCAGAGCAAATTCGACGACGAGATCGGTGAGCTGGCCGATACCATCAACGATATGTCCAACAAGATCAGCCAGACGGAGAAGGTGCAGTCGGAATTCATGTCCTCCGTCTCGCACGAGCTGCGTACCCCTCTGACGGCCATCAGCGGCTGGAGCGAGACGCTTCTGTCCGGCGGCGGCTCGGTCGGTGCGGCGGAGGCTCGCCGCGGGCTGAACATCATCCTTCGGGAATCGCGCCGCCTCACGGGGATGGTCGAGGAGCTGCTGGAGTTTTCCAGACTGCAGGACGGCCGCTTTACCCTGAATGTCTCCCTCGGAGATATTCGCGCGGAGTTTGAGGATACCGTTTTCATGTACGGCTCCCGACTGGAGCAGGAGGGGATCGTGCTGGAATATCTGGAAAACGACGACGATATTCCCGAAATCCCCTGCGATACCGCCCGTATGAGGCAGGTTTTCCTGAACCTGCTGGATAACGGCGCAAAGCACGGCGGCGAGGGCGGCAAGATCACGGCGGAGATGCGCTTGGACGGCAAGGAGGTCGTCGTGCGCATCCGTGACTTCGGCCCCGGCATCCCCGAGGAGGAGCTGCCGTTGGTCAAAAAGCGCTTCTACAAGGGCAGCTCCAAGGCACGCGGCAGCGGCATCGGGCTTGCAGTCTGCGAGGAGATCGTCACAAGACACAACGGCACACTGGAATTGGAAAATGCGGTCGGCGGCGGCACCCTCGTGACCATCCGCCTGCCGATAGAATAGCGAGGATTTTTATGGCAAAGAAACAGACGAACGAAACCTTCAAGACCAGCATCGGCGGTCAGGCCCTGATCGAGGGCATCATGATGCTCGGCCCGGAGAAGTCTGCGACGGTCGTGCGTGACAAAGAGGGGCTTCACACCAAGGTCGAGCCGAGAAAGCTGCCGAAAAAGGGCTTTTCCTTCCGAAAAATACCGTTTATCCGCGGCGTGTTCAATTTCTGCACCTCCATGAAGGTGGGCGTAAAGGCACTGATGTATTCGGCGGAGTTTTTTGCCGATGACGAGGAGCCCGTTCCCGAGGAGAAAAAGTCGAAGCTCGACAAGTGGCTCGAATCGGAAAAGGCCGAGGGCGTGGTCATCACGCTTGCGGTCGTGCTGGGGATCGTAATGTCCATCGGACTGTTCATCGTCCTGCCGTCCATCCTCGGCTCCGTTCTGAGCCGCTGGGTTCACAACGAGCTGCTGCTCTATCTTGTCGAGGGACTGCTGCGCATCGTCATTCTGGTGCTTTATATGTTCCTCGCCTCCAAAATGAAGGACATGAAGCGCGTGTTTGCCTACCACGGAGCGGAGCACAAGACCATCCGCTGCTATGAAGCGAGGCTTCCCCTGACGGTCGAAAATGTCAAAAAGCAGACCCGTCTGCACCCCCGTTGCGGCACGAGCTTCCTCTTCGTCGTCCTTTTCCTGTCGATTTTGGTGTTTTCGATCGCCTCCATCCTTCTGCGACCGATCACGCCGGAATTCGATTCGGCCGTTCTCAACGCACTTGTGCGCATCGTTTTGAAGCTGCTCCTGCTTCCCATCGTGGTGGGCATGGCCTATGAGCTCAACCGCGCGGTCGGCCGCCATGACAATTGGCTGACCCGTGCCGTCTCCGCCCCCGGAATGTGGCTGCAATATATCACCACCAACGAGCCGGACGAGAGCATGATCGAGGTCGGCATCGAAGCCCTGACGCTGGTGCTTCCCGAAGAGGAGGGGAGCGACAAATGGTAAAAAAATACGCCGATCTCTACCTCGACGCCCGTCGCGCGCTCCTGCCGAGCGAGGGCGAGCAGGCGTCGAACGTCGCACGGGAGCTGGTCTGCGCCGCCTCCGGCAAAACCGCCGAGCAAATGATCTCCGACCGCGAAAAATACGCCTCGCAGGAGGTCATCGAGCTGACAGAGTCCTTCGTCGGCCGCTATCTCAAGGGCGAGCCGATCCCCTATATTCTCGGGCAGTGGGACTTTTATGACATGACCCTGACCGTCACGCCCGATGTTCTGATCCCACGGGACGACACCATGGTCGTGACGGAGCTTGCCATCAAAAAGGCACTGTTTTTGGAGCAAAATCCGCGCATTTTGGATCTGTGCACCGGGTCGGGCTGCATCGGCCTCGCCGTCGCCAGGCGGGTCAAGGATGCGCGCGTGACGCTGGCCGACCTCTCGCCCGACGCTCTTCGCATCGCGCGGAGAAACGTGATCGACCAAAAGCTCACGGGACGCGTGACCTGTATTCCGCTCGATGCGAAAAAGCCGGCGCAGGACTTTATCGGCAAATTTGACCTTATCGTCTCCAATCCGCCCTACGTCACCACGGAGGAAATGCGGCAGTTGCCGCAATCCGTTCGGGACTATGAGCCGCATATGGCACTCGACGGCGGCGAGGACGGTCTGGATTTTTACCGTGCCATCATTGAAAATTACGCTTCCGCACTGAACGCTCGGGGCTATTTCTGCTTCGAGATCGGCAAGGGGCAGGAAACGGCCGTCTGCGACCTGCTGGAGCGGCACGGCTTTGAGATTTCGGAACAGAGGAAAGATACCTCGGACATCATTCGGGCGATCCTTGCCCAAAAAAGAGAGGAAGATTGACTATGGCAAAGAGCAAGACGGCCTATGAAGCACCGGCTCCTGCGGACGACAAGAAAAAAGCACTGGCGACTGCCCTGCATCAGATTGAAAAGAACTACGGCAAGGGCGCGGTCATGCGTCTGGGCGACTGCCCCGAGGTGAGCGTCGACGCCATCCCCACCGGCTCTCTGGCGCTTGATTCCGCTCTCGGCATCGGCGGTCTGCCGCGCGGCAGAATCATTGAAATATACGGGCCGGAATCCTCCGGCAAGACCACGCTGGCACTGCACGTCGTTGCCGAGGCACAGAAGCGCGGCGGCGAGGTCGCCTTCGTCGATGCCGAGCACGCCCTCGATCCGACCTATGCGGCGGCCATCGGCGTGGACATCGACTCCATGCTCGTCTCCCAGCCCGACACCGGTGAGCAGGCGCTCGACATCACCGAGGCTCTCGTCCGCTCCGGCGCCATCGACGTGGTCGTCGTCGACTCCGTTGCGGCGCTGACGCCCCGTGCCGAAATCGAGGGCGAGATGGGCGACGCGTTCGTCGGCCTCCAGGCTCGTCTGATGTCGCAGGCGCTGCGCAAGCTGGCCGGCACCGTGGCAAAAACCAACTGCATCGTCATCTTCATCAATCAGCTTCGCATGAAGATCGGCGTCATGTACGGCAACCCCGAGACGACCACCGGCGGCAACGCCCTGAAATTCTATTCCTCCGTCCGTCTGGACGTGCGCAAGATCGAGGCCATCAAGGACGGCGGCAATATCATCGGCAACCGAACCCGTGTCAAGGTCGTCAAGAACAAGGTCGCGCCGCCCTTCCGCGAGGCTGTGTTTGACATTATGTACGGCGAGGGCATCTCCAAGTACGGTGAGCTTTTGGATATGGCCGTGAATCTCGAGCTGGTCAACAAGTCCGGAAGCTGGTTCTCCGTCGGTGAGGAACGCATCGGCCAGGGCAGAGACAACGCCAAGACCTATATTCAGGAGCATCCCGAGCTTGCCGACGAGCTGGAGGCAAAGGTGAGAGCGCATCTGGCCGAGCTGCAAAGCACCCGAAAGGCGTCGGCATCACCGAGCAAGGCGGTCGACGTGACGGCGGAAGATTTTGATGAGGATTGAGTCCATCGAGCAGACCAAATCGCCCCTCGGCAAGCTGCGCCTGCGCTTCGGGGACGAAACATCGCTGCTCGTCCTGCCGTCCGTTGCGGCGGAGCATGGCCTGTCCGTCGGCATGGAGCTGTCCGAGGAGGCGCTTCAGTCCCTTCGGGGGCGCAATGCCGAAGCATTGGCAAAGGATCGTGCGCTTCGGATCATTTCGGCCTCCCCTGTGACAAAAAAAGCCCTTTATCGCCGCTTGGTCGAGAAGGGCGAGACGGAGGAGAACGCGGCAGCGGCGGTTTCGTGGCTGGACGAGCTGCGTCTGCTCGATGATCGGCAGGTGGCCGAGAGCGTCGTGCGCAGCGGTGCGGCCAAGGGCTACGGTGCCGCCCGAATTCGGCAGATGCTCTATGAAAAGCGCGTGCCGAAGGAGCTGTGGGACGAGGCACTGGAGCAGCTTCCCCCTCGGGAGGCGGCCATCGATGACTTTCTGCGGCGCCGATTTCGGGGGAAAACGCCCGATCGCGCCGAGTGCAAACGGGCGACCGATGCCCTGCTTCGGCGTGGGCATACGCTCAGCGACATCCGCTCCGCTCTGGAGCGATATGCGCCGGAAGAAGATTTTTTTGACGACTAGAAAAGAGGTTTCGTTATGGGCAAACGCATCGGGATGATCTCCCTCGGCTGTGCGAAAAATCAGGTCAATGCCGAGCAGATGCTCTTTCTCCTGCAAGAGGCAGGCTATACGCTTTTGAGCGACGTTGACGGTGCGGATGTTGTCATCATTAACACCTGCGGCTTCATCGACTCGGCCAAAAGCGAGGCAATTGACAACATTCTGGCCATGGGGCGGCTCAAGCAGGAGGGCGTGATCGGAAAAATTCTGGTCACGGGCTGCCTGTCCCAGCGGTATCAGGACGAAATTCTGAAGGAAATGCCGGAGGTCGACGGCGTCCTCGGCACGGGGAGTTACCACCGCATCGTTCCGGCGGTTGAGGCTCTGCTGAACGGCGAGACGGTCTGCGAATTCGGTGACATCCACGCGCCGATCGACGAGCTTGGCCGCGTCCTGACCACGCCGCCGCAGTATGCTTATCTGAAAATTGCGGAGGGCTGCGACAACCACTGCTCGTACTGCGTCATTCCGTCCCTGCGCGGCAAATTCCGCAGCCGCAGGATGGAGGACTGCCTTTACGAAGCGCGGATGCTGGCGGACGACGGCGTGAAGGAGCTGATCGTCGTGGCGCAGGACACCAGCCGCTACGGTATCGACCTCTACGCGGAGCGCAAGCTGCCGGAGCTGCTTCGCGAGCTTTGCAAGATCGAAAAGCTGCACTGGATTCGAGTGCACTACTTATACCCCGACGAGCTGACGGACGAGCTGATTGACGTCATCGCCTCCGAGCCGAAGATCGTCAAGTACATGGACATCCCCATCCAGCACGTCAACGAATTCATCCTCAAAAAGATGAACCGCCGCGGCACGCGGCAGGAGCTGGACGCGCTTTTCGAAAAGCTGCGCCGAAAAATCCCCGAGGTCGTCATCCGCACGAGCCTGATCTGCGGCCTTCCCTACGAGGGCGAGGCGGAGTTCGAGGAGCTGTGCGACTGGCTCAGAGAGCATAAGCTGGAACGGGTCGGTGCCTTCGCTTTCTCGCCCGAGGAGGGGACGGCGGCGGCGCAAATGCCTTACCCCGATGAGCAGATTGCCATGCGACGGGCGGAGATCGTCAACGAGCTGCAGTCTAGAATCATGGACGAATACAACGAAAAGCGCATCGGCACCGTCATGGAGGTTCTCTGCGAGGGCTACGATGACGAAAAAGAGGAGTATTTCGGCAGAACCTACGCCGATTCGCCCGATATCGACGGCCGCGTCTGCTTCACGGCGGAGGGCGGCGTAAGCATCGGTGATTTTGTCCCCGTGCGCATCACGGAAGTGGTCGACGGCGACCTGTGCGGCTATGCAGAGGAGGAGACGGCATGACAACGGCAACAAAATTCACTTTGGCGCGCATCGCCATGATCCCCGTGTTCATGGGCTGTATGTATCTGAGCCAATCGATCGACATCATGTGCTATGTGTCGCTGGCGGTCTTCGGGCTTGCAAGCCTGACGGACTTGGTCGACGGCCATATTGCGAGAAAATACCATCAGGTGACGGATTTGGGCAAGTTCCTCGATCCGCTGGCGGATAAGGTTCTCGTCCTTGCGGCGATGGTCATGCTCTGCGAGTGGAGTCTCTTCCCCTCGTGGGCGCTGATGATCGTGCTGGTTCGGGAATTTGCGGTCAGCGGCCTGCGCATGATCGCCTCCGGCAAGGGTCACGTCATTGCCGCCGGCTGGTCGGGCAAGGTCAAGACGGTCGTCACGATGGTCGGCCTGTGCATCATGCTCCTGATTCGGGCGCAGCTCTGCGTGAGCATTTTGGGCGAGACGGTCATTGCGGTGCTCAACTGGGTCGTCATTGCCGCCGTCGCTCTGACCACGGTCTATTCCGGGGTGGAGTACTTCGTCCGAAACGGAAAAGTCCTCACCTCCGAAAGCTAACGCTCTCCGAATCGCACCACCGCGAGGAGCGCACCATCGCGAGGAGCGCAAAAAAACAGCGTCATTCCACATTCGGAATGACGCTGTTTTTTAACTGTGCTTTGTGTCTCTCTCCGTAGGGCGTGCCGCCAACAGGCGCACTGCGGATTGTGTCTCTCTTCGTAGGGCACGCCGACTCGGCGTGCCTCCAACGGATGCGGTTCGATGCGGCGCGCCGGGGTCGGCGCGCCCTACAGGGGTGGTGCCTTGCGGCGTCGAAAACCGACGGAAATGAATACTTGAAGCGAGTTTCAATATCAGTCGAATTTGCGGTCGTAAAGCAGGGCGGCGATCAGGACGACGAGGATGGAGCCGGCGTTGTGCACCAGTGCGCCGCTCGTCGGGTTCAGAAGCCCCAGAACCGACAGGGCGACCGCCGCCAGATTGATGACCATGGACAGGTTGATGCCGAAGCGGATGGTGCGCACCGTCGAATTCGACAGCCGCTTCAGATACGGCAGCTTCGACAGGTCGTCGCCCATGAGCGCAATGTCCGCCGCCTCGACTGCGATGTCGCTGCCCATGGTGCCCATCGCCACGCCGACATCGGCGCACTTGAGCGCAGGCGCGTCGTTTACGCCGTCACCGATCATGCAGACAACGCGGCCGTCCTTTTGCAGACGTTGAATTCTTTCGACCTTTTCTTCGGGAAGAAGGTCGGCGTGGAGCTCCCGAATATTGACTTGTGCGGCGAAATACTCGGCCGCCCGACGGTTGTCACCCGTGAGAAGGGCGGCCTTCGTCTCCATCTCGTCGAAGCGGCGCACCATGGCCTTTGCCTCGGGACGCAGAACGTCCGACAGGGCGATCACGCCGATGCAGCGGCCGTCCGAGGTCACCAAAACGGAGGCCTTGCCCTGCAAGCGCAGTTGCTCGAGCGTCTGCTTCGCCGCTTCGTCGAGCGCAATGCCGTTTTCGGTCAGATAGGACTCGCTTCCGCAGAGAATCGGGTGCCCGTCGATCTGCGCCGCAATGCCGCGGCCTGCGTTCATGCGGAAGCCGTCGGACGGCAGCAGCTTCAGCGACCTTTCCCGAGCGGCGGCGACGATGGCCTTGCCCAGGGGATGCTCGCTCTTGGCCTCGGCGGAGGCGGCGAGCGTCAAAAGTGCCGCTTCACTCACCCCGTCACACAGGGCGATGAGGTCGCTGACCTGCGGACGGCCGTAGGTCAGTGTGCCGGTCTTGTCGAAGGCAACGGTGTTGACCTTCCCCATCTGCTCCAAGGCCTCGCCGGACTTGATGATGACGCCGTGCTTCGTGGCTTGGCCGATGGCGGCCATGATTGCCGTCGGGGTGGCCAGCACCAGCGCACAGGGACAGAAGACGACCAGCACCGTGACGGCGCGGACGATGTCATGCGTGATAAGCCCTGCGGCGACGGCGATGAGCAGGGCGGCAGGCACCATTCGGGCGGCAACTGCGTCTGCGGTACGCGCCGCGGGAGCCTTTTTGTCCTCGGCCTCGCGCACCATGCGGATGAGTCCCTGCAGGGAGCTGTCCTGCCCGACCTTGGTGGCGCGGATGTCGACGGAGCCGAAGCGGTTGATTGTGCCGCAGAAGACCTCATCACCGACGGTCTTGTCGACGGGGAGAGATTCGCCGGTCATGACGGATTGGTCGACGGAGGTTTCTCCGCTGACGATCACACCGTCAACGGGGATGGCCTCGCCGGGAAGAATGCGCAGGAGGTCACCGACACGGATCTCTTCGGCCGTGACCGTTTCCTCCCTGCCGTCGACCAGACGGCGTCCCTGCACCGGCGCGAGGGAGATGAGCTTTTTCAGCCCTCGCTTCGCGCGATCCGTGGTGAGATCCTCGAGGATCTCACCGATGGCCATGATGAAGGCGACCTCGCCGGCGGCGAAGAGATCACCGATGGCGACGGCGGCGATCATGGCGATGGAGATCAGGTGCGCCGAAGAGATTTTTTCGATGCCCTTTCCCTCAATGGTGCGCTCGATGGCTTCAAGCAGCAGGGGCAGGCCGCTGACGACGACGGTAACCCACGCCGGATCGACGGGCAGCTCGACGCCGAATTTCGGCAGGAGATAGCTGCACAGCAAAAATACGCCGCCGAGGAGCGTTGCCGGCAGCCCTTCGAGAATTTCACGAAGCTTTTCCAACATGATAAACACCTCTCTTGACTCTGTGAAGAAAACAGAGTATAATTTGTTTGTTAGGAAACAAACTGTTCTGTTTTATTTATACCAGAGCTTGCGGAAAGATGCAAGGAGCAGTTTTCACACGATGTTCTTTACGGAACAATTCGAAAAATTTGTTCGGGAGGTCGGCATGGACAGACGGCAGAAGAAAACACGGGACGCCATTTTCAAGGCGTTCACCGATTTGCTTGCGCAGAAGCACTATAGTCAGATTACGGTGCAGGAGATCATCGATGCGGCAAACATCGGCCGCACGACCTTCTATTCGCATTTCGAGACGAAGGACTATCTGCTCAGGGAGCTGTGCGCCGAGCTGTTCGGGCACATCATCGATACGGCGATGGGGTTGCCTAACGAGCACTATTATCGGTGCTGCGGCACGGCGGAGGATTCGGTTTTTTTGCATCTTCTGCGGCATTTGCAGGAGAATGACAACAATATTTTGCAGCTTCTTTCGTCACAGAGCAATGAAATTTTCCTGCGGTATTTTCAAAATAACCTGAAAAATCTGATCCGCGTCCGCTATGCCGATCGCGGACTGCTGAAGCCGACCGATCTGCCGGAGGATTTTCTGGTCAACCACATTGCCTCGTCCTTTGTCGAGACGGTGGCGTGGTGGCTCGACGGCGGAATGAAGCAGTCGCCGGAGAAGCTGACCGACTGGTACCTCTCTGTCATCAATCCTCTGCTGCAAAACGAGCCGCAGGAGCGGTGATAAGACCATAGGGCGCGCGAGGCAAGGCGAAAATTCGAACGAGGCGAGCTTCTGCGCGAGGTAATTTTCCGAACGAGGCGATGTGGGAATCTGCACGCCGCCTTTGCTGCTCCCTCTCCGTAGG